>CAZAMM010000020.1:0-32959 GCA_964486435.1 uncultured Methanosarcinales archaeon
AGGTTTGTACGAAAATTACCAAAAATAAAAGAACATCTGCGGAAAGACGGATGTAATAAACTGTTTTACATTTATAATAATATACGCAGGCTATTACCATTCAAAAGAGATCATAAAAAGCTCTATATATAATTAAATTAATATATTATTTGCAATATTTTTTTTAAAAAACAGGTCTAAGTCCTTTATTTTAAGGACTGGTGATATAACATGCAAACCAAGTTAAACAAACAGATAAAATGTGGAGTTTTGTTATTACTTCTGGTATTAATTTCAGGAGTAGGTACAGCTGATGAAATCAATATAGATTTCACAAGTAAGCTAGGCGGAGGTATTACCAGCGTTGCGATATCCGGCAACTATGCGTACCTAGGACAGGGCCAGGATCTTGTTGTGATGGATATCACGGACAACGAAAATCCGACAAAGGTTACAGCCATTATCACTGATGGCCTTGTGGAAGATATTGTAATATCCGACACCACTGCCTATGTAGCAGACAACACTGGTGGTTTTTTGATATTCGATCTCACTGATCCTTCTTCTCCAGCTCTCATTGGCAAATTCAGTCAACCTGGTAACGTAATGGGTGTTGCTGTTTCAGACAATTATGCTTACCTGAGCTGTGCCAGTCAGGGACTTTACATCTTAGATGTCACAAACCCTTCATTATCTATGACCTGTACAGGCCATTATGACACAACCGGAAATGCACAGGGTGTCGATGTATCAGGCAACTATGCCTATGTGGCAGATGGCTCGAACCTTACTGTGATCAATGTAGTTAATCCTGCTTCCCCGACATTTGCAGATAATCTCACAACCATCGGTGCAATAGACGTCACTGTTGCAGGCAACTACACATATATTTCATGTGGTTCTGCAGGTGTTGTGATCGCGAACATGACTACTCCGACATCCGTTACCTCTGAAGGTACCCTCGACACTGCCGGATATACACAGAACATTGCTGTTGCTGATGATTTATGCTTCATAGCTGATGGTACTAATGGTCTTATTATCGTGAATGTGGCTGATCCATCCTCACCATCTCCGGTAAGCATCCATGCTATTGCTGGTCATTCATATGAGGTTGTAGTAGCAGATGATGTTGCCTATGTAGCTTCTGGTTACAGTGGTTTTACTATTGTGGATGTCAGTAGTCCTGCTTCCCCAGCTACTGCAGGCAATTATGATGGTTCAGGTTATGCACGTGATGTTGCGTTCTCGAGCGACAAAGCCTATATTGCCTATGGTCATGGTGGTCTTATAACAGTGGATGTTGCAGATCCTTCTTCCCCGGATATCCAAAGCAGATTTATGACAACCACTTTTTGTTCCGGTGTAACCACATCAGACAATTATGTCTATTTAGCTGCAGGTGAAAGCGGGTTAATAGTATTTGATGCCTCTGTTCTTTCACCATTAACCGGGCCTTCACAGCTTATCAGTGACAGGGAAGAAATAGGTGACTTTGCTTATGATGTTGCAGTTTCAGGCAATAATGCTTATGTAGCTGCTAACGAAATGGGTCTTGTGGTATTTGATGTCACTACCAAGACCAACATACGTCGGATAGGTACATGTAACACCAACGGTCGTTCAGAGGATATTGCTTTTTCAGGTAATTATGCATATATCGCCGACGGTCCAAATGGTCTTGTGATCGTAGATGCCAGGGAACCTGCCTCATCTATCATTGCAGGTGAATATGATACACCTGGGTATGCGTATGGTATTACCGTTGCAGGCAATTATGCCTATGTGGCTGATGGAAGCGCTGGTCTTTTGATCTTTAATGTTACTGATGTTTCTGCACCAGAGCTCATAAGCACCTATGACACTGCTGGTTCTGCAACCACAGTTGCTGTCCAGGGGGATTATGCTTTTGTGGCTGATGCTACTCGCGGTGTTGTTGTTCTGAATGTATCAGATGTTTCTTCAGTGACCCTTGCAGGCACTTTTAACACTGCAGGAACTTCATATGGTCTTGCTGTCTCAGGTAACGATGTATATGTAGCCGATCATAACAACGGTCTTGTTATTTTAAGGCTGCAGCCTGAAGTGATCAATGACAGCGTAGGTGTCTACAATAATGTGGGTACCTGGGCTCTCTGGAGTGAAACGTTTGACTATGCAGAATTAGTTGGATTCGGCTGGGCAAACACTCAACCAATTGTCGGTGACTGGGACGGAGACGGCATTAGAGAAGTTGGTATATACAACACAAATGGACATAATTTCCTGATCCGGAATGAAACAAACGAAGCTGGCTATGATCTCCTTGGTCTTGGCTGGGCTGGCGTAACGCCAGTAGTAGGTGATTGGAACGGTGATGGTGCTGAGGAGGTCGGTGTCTACGACAATGCAGGTACCTGGGCTCTGTGGAACACAACCACAAATAGTGCTGACACTGTAGATATTGTTGGATTCGGCTGGGCAAACACCAAGCCGGTAGTAGGTGACTGGGACAACGATGGAACTACAGACATTGGTATATACAACACAGCCGGAAACAATTTCGTCATTCAGGGAACATCCGGACCACAAGTCATTGGTCTTGGATGGCCAGATGTAACACCTGTGGTTGGTGACTGGAATGGTGACGGTGCTCAGGAAGTAGGTGTTTACGACAATGCTGGTAACTGGGCTTTGTGGAACTCGGGTACTGAGTCTGCAAACATCGCTGGTTTCGGCTGGGCAAACACCGTGCCTGTTGCAGGTGACTGGGATGGGGATAACACCACTGAACTTGGTATCTACAACACAGCAGGCCATAATTTCCTTATCGAGACAGGCTCTGGATATGATGTGATAGGTCTTGGCTGGACAGGCGTGACACCAGTTGTAGGTGTCTGGGCCTGATTTCCTTTTTTAAAAAAGGAATTGTACACCTAAATAAATTTGAAAATCTTAAAAGTGCTTTTGCACATATGTGGAAGTTAAGACAGGTTTTAGCTTCTACATACTCTTCTTTATCAATATTATTAGTTAACAGCACATCACATTCAATGACTTATTCCTTCTTTTGTTTCTGGTTTTCAGAGAAATGGCCTTTCTGTTCACCTCGGTTTTGTATTGTCTTAAACCTCATCATCATAAGAATAAACATATTAAATATATTAATAAATTTTAAGTACCTGTGAATACGAATTCTATTTGTCTTATAGCAAAAAGACCCATCTTCAGAAAAATAAAAAAGGTTGCATGATTCAGATAAAAACGATAGTGTACAAGGTGATCTAAATGAGGATGTTGGTTGCATTGATAACCCTGATAGCTCTAATAGCTTGCAGTACAAGTGCGCAGGCTTGCTGGCCTCCCGCAAATGCCACTGAAAACTCTGCTGACGATGCCGAACCTGTAAAGGTAGCAGAACCTGTTGATGGCGAACAGGATAATGAACAGGATGATGCTACAGATGAGGAAGAGAAAGCTGATGGATCTAATGATCCAGAGGGCACCGGAGAAGAGAATATAGAAACTGCTACTCCGATTGTGGACACTGTAGATCAGGATGTCACTGAAGGATCTGAAGTTGTCGAAAAACCAGCTTTTGAGGAAGTAGCAGAGACAGTAACAACAAGAGAGATCCGCAGATCAAGTGGGTATGGTGAAGCCCGTGTAGTAGAGATCATTGCTACTGCTGTTCAGCCAAATGGTACAGAAAGTATAGTAGTTAATAACAAGTCTACAAGTGCTGTTTCTGGCACAAATATCTCTGCAGAGCAGATCATCGAAGTGAACACAGATGAAATTGGCAATGGGAATAATAAGAATAGTTCCTATGCAACAGGAGTTGCCATGGCACTGATAGCTATGATCACAGGTACTGCCTACTGCTTCAGGAAGTAACTATAACACAAAACAGGTACCTGGAAAAGTCAGGAACCTGTTTGTTTCACTATGAAATTACCAAGAACAAAATTATCAGGAAAAACGGTGAGATAAATGATACTAAAGGCAATTAAGTTCGGTGTATATGGTTGCGTCATACTTGCTGCAGTCCTTTATACCCAGTTCAACAATAAATGATCAAAAGTTTTCACTTTTTAATATTATGGGATAAACCATTTTATATCTCATCGGATTAACTGTTTTGACATTGGTCAAACAGGCTGAACAATTCGAGATACTTCTTTTCAATTACGTCCCAAGAATAATACTTTTTAACATATTTTCTTCCATTTTCTCCCATCTTTGATCTCAGGTGATCATTAGAGCACAAAAATCTGAAGCATTCGCTGAACTCATCGTAGTTCTGGTACCAAAGACCTGCATTGCTTCTGAGGCAATGCCCTTTCAGAACATCACATTCACCATTTGCCAGCACTGCTGTACCACAATCCATTGCTTCCAGAGTTACCAGTGATAAGCTTTCATAAGGTGACGGCATGATGAGAAATTGTGCACCACTCAATAAAGAATATTTTTCTTCTTCGGAGATAAAACCAAGGTATTTTATTTTATCATGCTTTGGTATTTCTATTGCATCGAGACCTGCAAGCAACAGCATGGGAAGGTCTGGAAACTCGTTCGCCAACTTCATGTAGTATTCAAATAACTGATAACAGCCTTTAGACCCTTCTATCCTGCCAATATACAACACATATTTCTCATTTTGCAGTTTTGTATTTTTAGTGTGAAGTATGTTTTTTGGTACCTCGATCCCGCATCCTGCTATGTCAGATACTTTCCCTTTGCTTATATCGACTTTTCTTTCTACCAGTTTTTTCTCCTCTGGCGTACAATACACAATACCATTTGCTCTTTCAAAGATCTCCTTTGTTGTGGTAAGATCAAGAGCAGGATCATTTTCAGCAAAAGGAACGATCAGGGACTTATTTGTGACTTCCTTTATTCCATAATATGTTGGATAATACCGGAATGTAAAAAAGACAAAGCAATCATATTTATCCTTGTTTTGCGAAATATATTTAATTAATTTGGGACAATTTGGCCCCTGCTCGATAACCCAGGATTTCTCATCATTTACTGTATGATCTGCATAAAAGACCGTTTCCTGGATCTTAGTATGCTTATTGGGATTCCTTTTTGTCTCATTAGCAAATCGATGTATGCGAATTCCATTTAGTATATCAGGGCCTTCCAGATATTCATTCTTCCAAAAATGATAATCTGCCGCACAGGTAGTCAGAATTTCTATCTCGTGGTATTTTCCCATTCTCTCTGCTACTAGCCTGGTAAAGTACTCGGCACCTCCTACGATATCTCTTCCATACCTCTGGATAACAAAAGCAATTTTCAATTGTGAGCTATCTCCTTTATTTTCAATATTATTGATCCTGCAATTATATCCCATGAATATCTGGATTCAACATGATCCCTTGCATTTACCCTCAAACTATTTCTTAATGACTCCGTGTTTATCAGTTCCATCATTTTCTCATGCATCTGTTCTTCTGAACAGATCAGGGCATGCTTTCCATTTTCAATTTCCAGCCCTCTTGCACCGGTAGGAGTGCTGACTGTGGGAATACCTGCGCTCATATAATCCAGCATCTTTAAATTAGTTCCCGAACCACTGAACATGGGATTAATGGCAATGTCAGCTAATTTATAAAGCTCGTATTTCTCATCCTCATCAACAACACCAAAAGCAAGAACGTTCTTCGGAAATATGTTGCACTCGTGGATATAATAATGCTTTATACTGCCAACCACCAAAAAAATACAATCCTTGAACTTATTCACTATTTCATCTAGAATAAATTTAAAAGCCTCCAGATTTGGAGGATGCCAGCTGGCAATAAATAAAATAGTATGATGACCTGAGAGGCCCAATTCTTTTTTCAAGCGTTCCTTCTCTTCCAGGCTTATCAGTTGGATCTTTGATGTATCTACTCCATTTGGAGCCACAAGTACTTTATTTTCACTAATCTCATACAACTGCACCATTTTTTCCTTATCCTCACCAGAAGTGGCAAAAACAAGATCAGCTTTTTCAGCAGTCTCTTTCTCGACATCGAATACCTTCTGCGCTAATTCTGCACCAACATATTCCTTTTTAAGAAGGTACTCTACATTCTGTGAATCGTATATGATCTTTTTTCCCGACAGGTCGATAAAGTCCTTCACCACATATAGATATGGATGCGGCAACATTATTATGTCAGCTTCATCAGCTAGTCTTTTTACTTCTTCCATGTAATCCGTTGATCTTTCAACAAGATCAATCATAAGAACATCATATAGATTCAGGCCAGTCCTGCCTTCAATTTCCCACTGGCATCTTGCATGTTCGATATCCTGGGGAATACATATTTGTTTTAGTCCATTTTTCAGTATAAAACTCTCATACTCTTTATCACTCTCAACTAAAGAGCAAATAGTTACATCGAACTTCTTTGCAAGTCTTGAGTAAATATTATATATTCTCTGCTGCCCTCCACCTCTCGTGGGATAGCAGGAGTAAGTAGCTAATACAAGGATCTTCTTTTTCTGACGCAACTTAACATCTTTTCTTCCGATGAGTTTTGCTGCAAAGTTACTCCATGAGATCTTCTTTACTTTTTCATGTGCAAGAAGCCCCATTTTCCTGGCTTCTCCTACGTTTTCGACAAGATAATTTATTTTTTCAGCGATCAGTTGCGGATCAGGAGGCACTACAAATCCTGTATATGAATCAGATATGAATTCCAGGGGCCCACCACTATCTGATGCAGTGATTACAGGTTTGGCACTCATCATCCCTTCAATGGTGATGTAGCCATAGTCTTCATCCCGGGGCACAAAAAGTATTGCAAGTGCATCTGCATACAGGTCTACAAGCTCATTTTCTGTAACGAATCCAAGGAACTCTATCCTCTCATCCCCATGGGCCAGCTCCATGAGCCTGTGCTTTTCCGGCCCCTCACCTGCGATCTTCAATCTGACATCATGCGGAACATATTTCATAGCCTCAATAAGCATATCTATACGTTTTGGGCTGTCCAGCCTGCTTGCAGTAAAAAGGTACTTAAAACCCCTGCACTCGAAATCCTCTATCTTCGAAGGAGGATATAGGACATTGACCCGTGCAGAAGTGGGGAAGTAGTCCTCGCGTTTTCTTACATTCTCTGAGATGGCATGATATTTTCTGGTATTTTCGTATGACAATGCCCAATGATCAAAGAAATGTATGATCTTTCTTACAAATGGTCCTGGAAATATGAATATCTCCTTTGCATATCTTTCCTGTTCTGCCTGCAACTGGAAAAGTTTTTGAAACAGGTCGTCTACATCTTTTTTCTTTTTGATCCGGATATCAGTTATATCAAGTATCTCTTTAACAAGTCCGGTTTTGAACTCTTCAGGCATTTCCAGATTGCCAGTACACAATTTGTATGTGTCGTACAGTCCCCTTAAAGGATGTAGCATATAGACGATATGATTGTGATGTGTGATCATCCATGAAGGATATTTTGTGGAAATTACCATATCAAAATGGGACAGGTCCAATTGATAGAATTTATAATATGATTCGACCAGATCCCAGAAGGTATTCTCTTTAGTTGTCAGTTTAATGAGTTCACATTGATGTGAAGTATAGTTATTTATGGCATCCTGCATACCACTGAACAGGAGTTCAGCTCCTCCGATAGTGAAAGGTACAGGACTTGGTGCAACTATTGCAATCTTCATGTTATATCCCTTACTTTATTGATCCAGTATGATTGAATGATCCAGTCTCATATCAAACAATTATTTGACTATCCCAATGGTTTATTAATAAACTCCACATTTGGAAACTAACAGTATCATAAAATTCTTATGCATTCAAAGTACGAACTTCACTTGCAGACCAAGTACCTCCCTGGAACCCTTGGCAATATCTCTGGCCATTTCTGCACAGCCTATAGCCGCGCTCCACCTGTCAAGCACATGACCTTGCACACCAAGATGGTTTTCTATCTTCTCAATAACATAAGGTATCTCAGCTACCGAGCCCTCTATGAATATTTCCCCCTTAACTCCGTAATCCTTCAATAGCAACTGTATGCTGGCAATTTCCATTGCAGTGAACAGTGCCAGAGTATCAAGAGCCAGCAAAGCCTGTGGTTCTTTGCGGAGTGCAGCATCAATAAGCTCTTGCCTGTCAGAATAACCTGCTCTTTTAAGTACACCACAATTTGTGAATGCCTCATTTGCACTCTTCTGACCCCTGTCAACTTCGCGGATAGCTTTCACATCCAACGGCCCATGGCGCAGTCCGGGAGCAAATATGCATGCATCTATAGCTCCTATAATCTTTCCCCTCGCCACTCCCAGGGTCACTGTGTTCGAACTGATGTCAGATAGTACAAAATCCTGAAAGCCCTTACAAAGAGCGTGATATGCAATGCCTATCTTTTCAGGGCTTGTGGAATGAGAAAAAATATTCATTCTTGGATCAGTGTTACTATTTTCGTGTATCCCAGGTATCACTACTGCAGATATGCCGGAATTAAGTATGGCATCAAACACCTTTGATCCTCCTCCTGTCTTCTGCCCGGCTCCTTCGATACTCTGTACACCCCTGTGCTGCACTGCATGGATATCTTCTATAGCAGTGATACCATCACCCATAGAATAGGTGAGGGCTATAAGCCCTATATCTGTTCTGCAGACTCCAAAATTTTTTTCAAGGGCAGTGATGATCTCTTCTCCTGACATGGCCGCTGCATCCGTTCGTGGGATTTCCAGATTGATATGCCTTTGTTTTTCTTCTGATAAAGCAGTAAATCTCATTGCTGTCGTGCCATGGTCCACTCCTACATAGATCATTTTCCCAAGCTCCGCTTAATTAGTATGTTCCTCTATCATCAGGTTCAGTTCATTCATTATGCGTTCTCCACTTTGCATATCTCCCACAGTCGTTATGATTCTCAGTTCCTGGGAAGAAGTACCATGAGATATAAGCAGCCTTAGGTTGCCTCTGTCATCAGGTCGTAATACTTTACCAATGATAAGACCACCGGGATTGCTTTTTCCTCTCACAGTGATCACTGAAGGCACTATCTTTTTCACTTCTATATGAAGGCCTATGAGCTGCACAAGTTTTTTGCCGTGCCTGCCCCCTATTATAGTAGTATGGGAGCCCCCTATCTTATTATGGGGCTGCGCGACCGTAGAGCACTGCCTGATGTCCTCTTTCATCTGATGGGAATTCTAATAGGTCCTATAAATTCCTAGTGGTTTTTATTCCAATAAAAATAAGGAAGCCTAAAAAAGAAATAGGATATAGGTTCAGATACCTTCTACATCCCGCATATCAATCAACTTAATGCTATTTCTTTCCAGAACACTGACTGCTGCTTTTATATCGTTGACCCTCAGGATAAGCAGCGCTTTTTCAGTCTTTGTGACAAAAGCATAAGCATAATCTATATTGATATTTTCCTTGCCCAGCACATCAGCTATCTTAGCCAGTCCTCCGGGAATATCTTCCATTTCCACTCCGAGCACATTGGTCTCCGAAACTGTGAAACCTGTATCATGTAATACCTCATGTGCCAGATCTGGCTTGTCTACGACCATCCTTATGATCCCAAAGTCACCAGCTTCAGCTATGGTGAAAGCCCGGATGTTCACTCCTGCATCCCTGAACTTATCTGCGATGTTTGCAAGCCTTCCAGGCTTATTCTCTGAAAACAGTGAGATCTGCTTTATTATCTTGTTTTCCATAGAAACACCATCTGTTTAATTATTTAATGCAGTATCAGTTGTTATAATTTCCTGTTGTCGATGACCTTCTTGGATTTACCCATTGACCTTGGGAGACTTCCATGTTCCACAAGTTCTACTTTCACAGCAAGGTTCAGTACTTTATGCAAAGCTGAAGCAACATTATCTTCAAGCTTTATTATATCGTTCACCTTGTCACTGAAGGCAGCATCGGTCATTTCGATCTGTATTTTCATCACATCAAGCTCATGTATTCTGTCAACTATGATCTGGAAGTGTTCTCCGACTTCTGGAATATTCATGAGCACAGATTCTATCTGACCAGGGAAAACATTGATACCCCTTATTATTAGCATATCATCCACACGACCAAGTATGCGCATTATACGCGGATGGGTTCGCCCACATTTGCAGGGTTCCCTGTTAAGCACAGTGTTGTCCCCGATGCGATATCGTATAAGTGGTAGTGCTTCCTTGGCAAGGGTTGTAATAACTAGTTCGCCTCTTTCTCCATCAGGTAAAGATTTCCCTGTATTTGGGTCAACCACTTCTACCAAGAACTGGTCTGCCCATATATGGATACCATCCTGATAGACACACTCAGTGAAAAGAGGACCACTTAGTTCCGAAGTCCCAAATACGTCATAAGCTTTGATACCCGTAGTTTCTTCGATCCTTGTGCGCATCTGCTGTGACCAGGGTTCAGCTCCAAATATACCTATTTTGAGCTTAGTATCATCCCTTATGCTCACTCCCATTTTCTTTGCAACCTCTGACATAAAGAGAAAATAGGATGGAGTGCAGGCCATGGCTGTAGTACCCAGATCCTGCATGAGCTCTATTTGTTTCTCCGTGTTCCCGGAGCTGGTAGGCAATACTGTGGCACCTATCTCTTCAGCACCATAATGCAGTCCAAGTCCTCCTGTGAACAGGCCATAACCATAACTTACCTGAATTATATCTCCTCGTCCTATGCCGATAGAGGCCATAGCTCTTGCAAGCGATGTAGCCCACTCGTGTACATCATTCTTAGTATATCCTACTACAGTGGGTTTTCCTGTTGTACCTGAAGACACATGAAAACGTACGAGTTGTTCATTTGGCACACAGAACATCCCGGTGGGATAGGTGTCTCTCAGATCCTTCTTATATGTAAATGGCAATTTCGTGACATCTGCAAGGGTTTTGATGTCATCGGGTTTTATTCCCGCTTCATCGAACCTCTTTCTGTAAAAATCAGAATGCTGATAGACGTATCTTACTATACTTTTCAGTTTCTCTTCCTGTAGTTTACTCAGTTCCTCAATGGGCATTCTTTCGACAAGAGGATTCCAGTATTCGATCATATCTTCGCCTCTTTTTAACATATAGATAGGTATCAGAAGGATTCACATATGGATGGATTTGGTTTATTTTCCAGTATCATCCTGACGTGCTCCTTGCATTCTTTCAGTACTTCATTCAGATCTGCCACTACATCTATCCCGGCTGCCCCTGCATGTCCGCCGCCCGTGCCTTCGTAACTGAGACTTATCTCTTCCATGATCTTTCCCAGATTAACCCCGGCATTAACAGCTTCCCTTTTGGCACGGCCGCTCACCCGGACAGTATCATCTCTTTCAGTGCCAATAAAAGCCACATCTGCACCGATGTTCAGGAACATGGAGGAAGCTGCACCACCAAATGAGTTCACATGAGAACAAACCACAAGCCAATCATCTATTCTCTCAATAGTGGCTCTGGTGGCACATTTAAGCATGGCTATCCTCATGGATATATCCTGGGGGGTTGCAGCCATCATTTCCAGCACGTCGGCATATTCCACTCCGCTGGTAATCACGATCTCTGCCACGTTACGGAAAGTTTCGGCAGTTGCGTGCTTAAAATGTCCGGTGTCTGTTACTATGCCTGTAAGCAGGCCAAGTGCTGTGCGCCTCATTATCGGAGCATCCATACATCTGAGGATATCAAATACGATCTCAGCTGTGGATGTAGCATTGCGGTGCAGATAGAATTCTGCATTCTCAGTTAAGGCTGTTGTGGAGTGATGATCTATCACACAATACTTCCCAAGCTTGATATCATTAAGCTGGGAACTGGTGGAGGTATCTACCACCAGGGTAATATCGTATTCATAGGGATCGGGCCTATCAACAACATTTATTTCCAGTTTATCAATGAGAAGTGCGGCCATTTTATTACAGCCATCTACAAGTCCTACAGTTCCACCAAGTGCTTCTGCCAGTGCGAAGGCACTGCTAACTGCATCCGGATCAGCATTCCGGTGACATAAATATAAGATTTTATTGAAGTCCAGAAGGCGATTATAGAACTCTACTTCATCAACCTGCATCGAAACCTCTACTCATAACTTAACTAAGTGGTATGAGTATTAAAGCAGAGAGAGAGAGGGGGAGGCCGAAGGGCAGGACACTTACTGTGCCTGCTGACCCATAGACTGCTGTATTTGTTCCTGCAGTTGAGTAAAACGTTTTGAAATGCGTTCCTCCTGCCTTGAGATTGATTGGACCCTTAAAGATAAAGTTTCTATTTTTTCTTTCAGCTTTGAAAGAGTTTCCTGCTTTTCTGACCTGATCTGCAGGTCACCTACAGCTCTGTAGATTACCGCGTCATCAGGAAGTTTTTCGAGTTCCTCAAGAGCAATTTCAGATTCTTTCTGCAGAGTCTCCATCTGGGATCTCTGAATGGCAAGGGATTGTGCTTGCTGTTGAACCTGCTGCAACTGAGCAATCTGGTTCTGTACTTGAGGGGGTATTTGCGTACTCATGTGGTTTCACCTGAACCTGAATTAACCTTAAATGATTTTAATGTTTCTCTAATTTGACTGAATTTCCATGCTGGTATGCTCAAGTACTTCATATGATACCTGTATCAGGCGTAACCATGTATTCATTGTGGAACGCAGAGAGACCAGGTCCGATGCGACCACTTTCAATACAAGTCTGTTTTCCATCAACTGCAGGGATATTTCTGATCGCTCACTGACCGCTGCTTCTATCTCGGGCATCAGGGACCTATAAATCAAAGGTGCTCTGTCTGTTTCAAAAACCGATTCTGCAGTTGCTTCCAAAGGACCACCTAACGGACAGTTCTGATGTTAAGCCTGAACAGTTGTTGGCCTTCATATAAAAAATTCAATTGATCATCCGATATTTCCAGTACCAGTGGAGAAGACGGCTCATCAACTAATTGTATTGCAAGTATCTTCGCCAGGACAGGTGCAATATCGCCCTGCCCGGTTGCCACAGGTAGTATTTTAGGAGATACTTTTCTCTGAAGCTTCTTTACAACAGTTACACTTATCCGGATAGAAAGCATTTCCCTGCCATCCGAAGTATAGAAGCTCAAACTTCCCGGATTGCCGTGATATTCACCGACTATTAATAATGGTCCAGGATGATCTCCTGCCAGGGAAAGCACTTCGCTCATTCCCATCTTGCCACGATTGATACTCTTACAATGAAAAAAAGAGGCAAGATCTTTGCAAAGGGCCCGGGTATTTATTGAAGGTTTGCGAGAAGAAGTAATTAGCATACTTCTTACTCAGCCTTTATTCTTTTGATAGAGGTAGGTCTTTCTTTAACCAGTATACGATGTCCGCAATAGTCACAGCGTATACCGAGAGCCCTATAATTTATCTCTACCACTTTTTTGCAGCGTGTGCACTTGTATCCCATAGTTGTTATCACTCACTCCAGGATCTCTGTCGCCTTCTTTACTGAACGGGCAACTGTGAGGCCCACTGGTGTCTGGGGCAGGAATGTTCCACCGGCAAAAGTATAGCCGCATTTTTTACACTGCCAGATGCCTGTTCCTATTCTCCTTACGGTTGGACGTGCACATTTTGCACAGGTATGGGGCATATGCATCTTTTCTTCAAGATCAGCAACCAGTTTGCGATCTTTCCTACCATATCTCACACCAAATCTCCCTGCAGATCTGGTCACACGTCCTTTCCTTGAATATTTCTTTGCCATGAGCATTCTCCTTGATCTTCAGTATATCAAAATAATTTTTTTATATCAATGACCATTTGCCCTCAGATGTCCAGCAGATATTTTTCTCTGATCTCGTCAGCTTTAGCACATGCTATATCCACTGCTTTCAATAACTGTTTCTGTGTCAGCATGCCTTCTCCTGTTTTCTGCATAGCTGAGATCGAACCGTTCTTGTTGCATGCTATGGTCAATTTTGAATCTGCTACAGTTTCCTCTGCAAGTCCCGGATCTACCATCAGTTCTCCGCCTATATCCACCAGTGTAATACCTATGGGCACATCCCTGATCGGCATCATCATGTCCTCTCCCTTGCCTTCCCTTTCAGCAGGAACCTTTGTGGTCATGAGAGCAGCGATCGCACCAAGACATGATGCATCCTGAAGATTGCCATCATCATTCAGCACATGCACATCTATGAATACGATCCAGACTTGTTCTCCTTCCGTAATACATAACTTATTTAAATCAATTGCGCCTGATTCCCTGATCCCTCTATCGGTGACCCTTGCCATCTCGATGGCGCCCTCTTTCGGAGGTCCTGCCTCAAAGTCTGGTGAAGCAAGCGGGTTCATCTCCAGATTTGTGATGATCACACCTTCACCAGGTGAATCGGGGAATGGAGCTCCTACCTGTAGTTTTACACCTACCAGAACCTGGGTCTCCCCTATGCAAACTTTTGCAGAACCTTCTGCCTTGTCAATCACATTTGTCTGCAAGGTAATTTTTCGATACTCATCGAATGCACGGTCATCTCCGCGCTTCCCTTTGAGCATCAGGTTGTAGATGTAGTCTTTCTTCAGTGAGGCCATTACTTCACTGCTCATATTTTTCACCTACCTTCTCTGCTTCAGGATCCTCGGTATCACCTGTATCCGGGTCTTCATCTTCAGTGAATTCTGTAAATTCATCTTCTGATATTTCACCAGATGTCTCAGATTCTTCGGTTTTAATTACGATCACTTCGATACCTTCTTCTTCCTCTTCCAAGTCTGACGTATCAAAGTCCTCTTCTATCTGCTCTATCTCGCTCTGAATTTCATCTACTTTTTCTTCAGCAACCTCTACCAGGCTTTCTACTACCTCTTCACGAGATTCGAACTTCTTTTTCAAGGCTTCTTTCTGGATCTCCAGAATCTGCCTACAGCCTTCTGCTGCCATTTCCAGTGCTTTTTTGAACTCATCCTTTGTCAGGTTACCATCCATCTGCAAAAGGGATATTTCTCCGTCTTGGGTCATGGCAATAGGGAGGTCTGCATCTCCATAATTGTCCTCATCCTTGTTCAGGTCCAGCACCAGTTGTCCGTCAACTTTACCCACAGCGCATGCTGATATGAGCCCTTTCATGGGAATTCCGGCATCAGCAAGAGCAATAGATGCAGCGTTGATAGCTGCTGTTCTGGTACCAGCATCAGCTTGCAATACCTCTGCAAAAACATCTATTACTGCACTTGGATAATATTTTGTCATTATAATAGGAGCAAAAGCATCTCTGCTAACCTTTGAGATCTCTATGCTTCTTCGGCTTGGTCCTGGCCTTGCTCTGTCCTCTACAGAAAAAGCTGCCATATTGTATCGGTATCTGACTATAGCCTCATCAGGTTTCTGCATCCTGCGGGGATGCAGTTCCCTTGGGCCATATACTGCTGCCAGTATCTTGTTCTTTCCCCACTCTAAATAACATGAACCGTCAGCCCTTGATAAGACACCTATTTCGATGGTCATGGGCCTGATCTCATCAACTGCCCGTCCATCCAGGCGCAGGCCATTCTCATCAATGAACTTCTCAGGTTTATTAGCCATAATACATTCTCCAAATATATACTAAATCTATTTTCTGATCATAAGCAGAACATACAGGAACTTTTCAGTTTTCCTCTGCATCCAGTAGCTGGTCTACCTTTCTGCTTGTCTCGTCAACTTGCTCCGCGTCTTCACTGTCTTCCTCATCAGCAGAGTTGCTATATTCCTCAACTTCTTCCAATGCGGGATCAACATCTCCAACTTCTTCCTCTTCATCGGCTTTTATATCGTCTTCATCCTGGTATTCTTTAACCTGAAGTAATCGGCTGATCTTGTCTGTAAGGCCGGAAGTATGAGATTCACGGATGATCATATCAATAGCTTCTGAAAGCTTATCCATATTCTCATCTTTACCATTTATCCATATCCTTCCATTTTGGCCGACAAAAATCTCGCATTCTGTCTCTTTTTTTAACATAGAGACCATGGAACCGTTGTGCCCTATTACACGAGGTACCTTTGTGGCAGGCACTTCAAGCAGTCTGCCACCTTTTATTTTCCTTAATCCTTTCTCCCGGAGAGTGAGTTCTATCTTCATGGAGGCGTCTACGTCTTTTATTCTGAGGATAGCACAATCACCTATGTTAAATACCTCTCTCATCATGGATGATTCCACACGTCTGGGGTACTCTGACACGTGCAGCAGACCATCATAAGGAGAACCGATATCAAAGATCCAGTTTGAAGAAGTTATCTCAAAAACAGTGCCTATAACAAAATCCTTTCTGGAAGGAATATATTTTCCAGAAAATGGAATAACAGATATCCTGTTCTTTACATTAGCTACTCCATAAAGGAGAGAATATACTTTTCCCTCCTTTACATAGGTTCCGGAGCCCGATTCATTCGTATTCTCGGAAAGAAGTTGACCCGGAACTACAATTTCTCTATCCATTATCTAGCCTCTTATAAAAGTTTAGTTTCAGCATCACCCTTGGTGAGGTGGTTCACGAGACCATAAAAATCGTTCTGCATGCCAGCAGGCATTTTTACAACACCTACCCATGAGCCATCAGACTGCCATTCTTCCCTGATCAGTGTACCAAACCGGGCAATATCCCCATATGATTTCGGAGCATATTCTCCGGGTACTTTGACTGCTATTTGTACTTCTTCAAAACGTATGGGTATTATGGGACGAATAGCCTTCATCACTATCATTACTTGCTCGTCTACGGATTTGAATGGGTCTATATGGATTTTTGCCTCTTCCATAGCCTTCTCTATTCTCGAAGGGGGATGTGGGGCTTTGGTCTGTGGATTAATTGCGTTCTGTGCGATCGTACTGATTATGCGCTTCGTCTTCTCATCAAGTATATGCTTTCTCTGCTCCTTTGTTAACTGCAATTCTCCATGTAAAATGATCTCCTTTGCAATTACCAGGGCATCCAGTGTGCCAAATATATTGATAAGATCAGATTCAGAGGCATGTTCTCCCTGGCCGCCATCCGAAAAAATGGATTCTACTGCAATGATCTCTTCGACCTTTACATCATCCCCTTTTTTCAGTGCCAGCGCTCCCTCTGGTTCAACAAAGACCTCGTAGTGGTTCTTGCCTTTCTTAAGCCTTGCAATTACCGATTCATCAAGAGATACCATTTCATATCCCCCACTTATATATACATATTTTTAATATAACTTTATATAATGTGAACTTTTCACTCGCTGGCAGGTCCATTTTCAGGAACATTTCCGGTGTCTTCTATTGACTCCTTCTTCTGTTCTTCAAGGACTTTAGATACATATTGTTGTACCTCTTCTTCTGCAAGCTTGCGGAATGCACGGTCCTGTAGTGTAACTACACCCACTTCCAGTGTTGCAGCATCAATCTTTCCTTCTGTGGACTTATATAAGGCGGTCATACCAAGCAGAATTGCCTCTTCAATGCTCAGATCCTCGCGATATTCAGTTTCGAACACTTCCATGAAAGTGTTCCTGCCTGCACCGATGGCTGTGGCCTTATATTCCAGTAAGGCACCACTTGGATCGCTTTCAAATAGCCTTGGCCTGGAATCATCCACTCCTGCTATCAAGAGCGCAGTACCATAAGGTCGGACCCCTCCAAACTGAGTGTAATACTGTTTGTGATCGCAGATCTTCTTTGCGAGCACTTCGACACCAATATTCTCATCATAGGACACTTTGTTGATCTGTGCTTCAACCCTGGCTCTGTCGACCAGTGAACGGGCATCGGCCACGAGCCCAGAAGTAGCGACACCTATGTGACTGTCTATCTGGAATATCTTCTCAATGGATTCAGCCTCAATTAGCCGGCTGGTAATTCTTTTATCGACAAGAAGCACAACGCCTTCCTTTGCCTTAATACCTGCGGCAGTTGTTCCTCTCTTTACGGCTTCTCTAGCATATTCCACCTGAAAGAGCCTTCCATCCGGACTGAATACTGTGATGGCACGATCATAACCCATCTGTGGCGTCATTTGCATATCTAATCATCTCCTATATTAACAAACTGTCTATTCTTCGGCTCTGTTCTATGAACATTGTTATTACTTATATATTAATGTGCTCGGGTCCTGATATGGCTGCACACTGTATATACTTTTGTGTGGCGCCTTTCACAGTTCCCGATATACCCAGTACATGTACAATTGCACGCTGCCCACCAATAGTAGTGATTGTGGCAAATGCTGCACGTGATCTGTCTTCCATTCCATGGGAACAGCGCAATACTCCCTTCTGGCTCCCATAATCCAGCAATCTCACTCCGCATTCACTGGAACCGATATCACCATACAGTGACCCTAAAGAAGAGAATATTTCACGTAAAAGCTCTTCCCTGGATACTTCGCGCTCGGCAATAACCTCTATTGCAAGATAACGTTTTCTTTGTCTTAAGCTGGATGGAAGCGTTTTCAACAGAATTCCTCCTGTTTTTCCGGAAGAGCCTGTTCTTCCATGAGTTCCACGCCATCCATAATATAGCCATGATTCTTTCTTTTTGTTCTAAGTATAGCAGCAGGTGTGGATGTCATGGCTTTTATTGCTTCTTCTTTTGTCATCCCGAACAAACTTGCCAATGCAATGAGTTCTCTTGGTCCTCGCAGATCATAAATGGACTGTGCGCCACTGGTCAGTACCATGTGCACATCGAACTTCCTTACGAGCATCAGACGCTGCTTTAGTTCTGACATCGCATGAACCCTTTTCCCGCCTCTATATCTTATCAGGGACCCAACATCAAACTCAATAGCAATACCTCTGCCAACAGCAGATTTTGCGATCACATGGTCCAGGCCGCCATCCTTGATGCCAAAAGGCAAAGATAATATGTCCACATCTGGGGATTCAACTGCTGAACGATTCAGTTTATCTCCTCCGCCTGCCACCATTACAAAGTCGACTTTTTTAGCGTAGCGGCTGACCTGGGGATATAGTTTGGAAGGATTTTCCTCGTGTATCTCAACCCCATACACAAGATCAAAAAAAAGAGGGGGGGCATATGATGCCAATGATTTGCTATCTGGTGCTTGCGCTATGCCTGCACCCTTGAATCCAAAATGTATTGCAAGTGAGAGGAATTTTTCCATTGCCTGGTCATCTTCAGGCAGATAACGGATACAGAGATCATAATACTCTTCAACCAAACAACTCCTCCACTATCTTTCCTGCCATTTCCCTGTTCTTTGGATATGTTTCTATCTTCACTTTAGCAGTTATGGCATCAGAGGATGAAACAATTTTCACACGTCCTATATAAGCTTCTTGTTTATCGAACCTCAGGTGGAATACCTGATCATCATCTAGCCTGTCGGGCATTTCACTTCGAAGGGCTTCGATATCCTCTGAGGCCATATTATTGTGGACGAACTCTGAGAAGGCCATTACATCACGTTTACGGGTAAGCTGTACACTGAAGATAGTTATTGGATTCCCATAGTGTCCTTCAGCTTCTATAGTATCAACTAGCCCTGACAATGAATCGGACCTCTTATCCTTAAAAGAGCTCTTCAAAAAGAAAGCCAGGGCATCCATGACCCTGGACTTTTCTTCCGTCGAGTGCGCTATCACTCGTATATTTATATGGTGGATCACTTGCCCCTGTTCATGTTAGACCTGATACTGGGCCGGTTCTTCTCGGTTCCCGTACCACGTTTACCCATGCCTCTGCCCTTTACACCGGCACTGGTCTTTCCACGGAAGGCACGTCCCTTCTGGCTGCTGTTGCAAATCCAATTAAGATTATTGTCGCTCTTGATCACAGGGTGACTGGGGTCCACAAGGATCACTTCGTACCACTTGGCTTTGCCATCCTCTCCTACCCAGTAAGAGTTGAGGACTTCCATGTTCGGATATTTTCTGGATGCGCGCTCTTCAGCAATTCTCTGAATACTCTTGCCCGCAGTGGTCTTGTTCTTTCCCATGTTGTGGCTGCGCCTTCCGCGGACATATCTTTGATTCCTGCGGCTTCCCCTTCTTACTTTTGCCCGTACGACTATTATTCCCTGTTTAGCCTTGTAGCCAAGGGACCTTGCACGGTCTATACGGGTAGGCCTTCTGATCTTCACGACGGAACCCTGTTCTCTCCATTCCTGGAGCCTCTCCCATCTAAGCTCCTTGACATAAGTTTCATCAGGGTTTTTCCAGGCATCGCGAATATATCCATAAAAAGATTTTGACAATTTTGTTCACCTTGTTTCATTTTCAGTTTCACGGTTCAGCCTTTTTTAGGCCACATTCCCACGGGATTCCTCCCGAATGAAACGAGACTACTACACACATGATATGATTTAAAGGTTTTTGCCAAATGCATTTTTTAAACCACATATTTTCAAATATTTCACCATATTTATTCTTCCGGCTACTGTTCCAGATAAGTTGAGGCAGTTTTCAGATTTTCGGTCATATTAGATATATTTTCCATTATTTTTTCAATATATGCTATATTCTCTGTTTCAGTCTCATGTTCCAGAAGTACCTGCACGCAATCCTGTATAGTGGTAACCGGACCCAACAGACCCTGGTTGAGCACACCTGTCAATTTTTCTTTCATTTCGTTCAAATTCAGCAACAAATCGTCTTTCATCTTAAGTTCAGTGATATCCTTTCCAGAACATATCAATGCCTCTATATTTCCATCACTGCCATAAATGGGAGACTCGCTCCAGCTTACAATTATCTTTTTTCCGTCCTTGCGGAGGATATTTTTCTCATTGAAGAATGGAGTGTAAATCACCTTCTTTATTATCTCGTTGAATTTTTCTTTTTCCTTTTCTCCGTCCTCAGGCAAGAACAACAGATCGAACATATTCTGTCCAATAAGTTCAAACTCATCATAACCAAGTGATTCATTTCCTGTTCTGTTTATGAGATTGATCTTTTGATCCCGGTCCACCACCAGCATTAAAACTCCGGCCGCATCAATGCACTGGTATGCATAATTGCGTTCTGCCAGAATCCTGTCCTGGAGATGTTTTATTCTTGTAAGGGATTTTACACGGGTCACAAGTTCAAGCCTGTTTACGGGCTTACTCAGGAATTCGTCAGCACCGGACTCAAGGCCTTTTATCTTTTCATCTTTGCCTGAAAGTGCAGTTACCATTATGATCGGAATGAACTGGGTCTCGACTGAAGTCTTAAGCACCTTGCAGACCTCATATCCGTTCATGTCTGGCATCATCACATCAAGAATTATTACTGAAGGCTTTTCGGACCTGGCTTTCCCGAGAGCCTCCTTTCCATTATAAGCCCTGATTATTTCATAATCAGACTTGAGATAAAGTTCCATGAGATCGACGATAGCTGGCTCATCATCAACCACTAGTATCCTGTCAAGATCAGATCCTGTCATAGTGACCTCTTCTAAAATCTGTAATTAAGAGAAGGAAGTATACTCTTTTGGTATTTCCTTTTATAGGAAATGAAGTTTTCTTTGCAGCACATATTATATTTGTATATCGTTTTTGCAAAGACCTTAACAGCACCTATCTTTTTGGACATTTCATTTTTATACATGCTATTATCCATCCTTTGTCCATGTAATTCCCTCATAAGGTCCATATATATTTCAATAAGTAAATAAGTATCGTATCATCTAAAAGTAAGAACACGGTAAATGGTTTTTATCAGCCATAAAATAGATTTTCAAACTAAAAAACATATAGTAACATAGTTTTTCAAGCTACAATACATATAAAAAGTGGGGTTGGTGAGATTTGAACTCACGATCGACGGGTCTCTCCGAACAAATGCTTTTCAGCATTTTGAGCACATATCAGTGCTCCAACGGCTCCTCACCGATAAGCCCCGTCGGGCAGATCTCAGTAGACCCGTTGTTCATCATCTATCCGCTGGAGCCCGTCGCCATGCCGGGCTAGGCCACAACCCCAGATAGGTGCATCCCTCTGAATACATCTTATCAGTGATATATCTATCGGTGATGGAAATTCAAATTTATTTTGCTGGAAGTGGGAGATGATCACTTTTTTACACGATTGTTTTTTAAGGATCTCCATAACATTGAGTGGATAAATACTATGGAATTTGGAATAAATGAATGTTCTGATTTACTGACCATATCTGGGCTATCAGGGTAAGTACTGTCATATTATTCCGATTCTTAATATCAGCAGGCATTTAGTATACAGAGAATTGTTCTCCTAAGAAGATCAGTGGTGTATTGGTGCTAAAATTACCCACACGATGTTGAAGAGAACCATTTTATTTAGAGATCTCACTTAAAATAATAGGAGCATGTTATAATAGGAGCATGTTATAATGAGGAATATCAAGGTTTCCTGTATTCAGATGGATATCATCCAGTGTTCAAAAGAACAGAACATTGAGAAAGCCCTCTTATTGGCAGATAAAGCAATAGATGCTGGTGCAAGGATCATAGTGTTGCCTGAGGTCTTCTCAACAGGTTTTTGCTATAAAGATCTTGGATCGATTGCTGAGACCTCTGCTCCCCGGAGAGTTGAAGCATATCCGACAATAGAGAGGCTATTGAAATTTTCAAAAGCACATGATTGTGTCTTTATAGGTTCCATGATCGAAAAACAGATGGATGAACCCGATCAGATAAGATATCATAATCTGGGTTTCTGCATTGGCTCCGGAAAGCTTGCCGGTGTTTACAGAAAAACCCACCTTTATGGACTCGAAAGAAAACATTTTTCCAGGGGCAATCACATACTTCCAATAAAACTTGAAAATGAAGGTATAGCCATCGGACTGCAAATATGTTTTGATCTGCGTTTTCCCGAGATCTCAAGAAAGCTGGCAGTTGCAGGGGCGGATATTCTGGTCACTGTTGGAGGATTTGCAGACCCTAAAGCTGGTCAGTGGAAAGCTCTTGCAACTGCCAGGGCGATAGAGAACCAGATACCTCATATAGCCTGTAATCGTGTAGGTAAGGCTCCCTTTGCATCATATTTCGGTAATTCTCTGGTGATCAGCCCCCAGGGCAATATGAAAGCAGAAGCAGGGAGTGATGAGTGTGTAATCACAGGGGAGATCGATACGGATGAAACGAAAAGGATAAGAAGCAAGGTCTCGCTCTTGGATGACAGGCAATTGGACCTGTATTAAATTTAAGATGCAGGTCATGAAAAATGGTCCTGCGGCAGAGACTGATATGAGGGATACTGAAATCCCATTCTTTGTGATCACGTGATTTTATACTCTTGACTATTACATTTTATGCAGCCTCTCTGATAACGCACATGAAGTACAAATGCATGTCAATCTGTCAAAGCCAATCTTCGGGGCCTCAATATAAATGTTGAGTGACCACAACCTTAATAAATATTAATACAACAATTGTGCTGCATTCCACATATGAATCTAACCCATTAAGATATATCTGATGCATCAGATCCCAGGGAGGAAAGTTGGTGGCAGAGAATAAATTAGTGTACTTTTTCGGCGGTAATAAGACAGAAGGAAAAAACAGTATGAAAGAACTGCTGGGTGGTAAAGGCGCAAACCTGGCAGAAATGGCTAATCTTGGAATTCCGGTACCACCTGGTTTTACCATCACTACTGAAGTCTGTGTGCAGTACCTGAAAGAGAAGGAATATCCAAGAGGACTGCTGGAACAGGTGGATGCTGCTATCGTAAAGCTTGAAGAGGTCATCGGGAAAAGATTTGGTGACAACGAGAACCCATTGCTGGTTTCGGTACGATCCGGCGCAAGGGTTTCCATGCCTGGGATGATGGATACTGTCCTTAACCTGGGACTGAATGACACCTCTGTTCTGGGTCTTGCCAAAAATACTGATAATCCAAGGTTTGCTTACGATAGTTACAGACGTTTTCTTACAATGTTCGGCGACGTTGTGCTGGGAATAGAGCATGAGAAGTTCGAACATGTTCTGAGTGAAAAAAAGCACTCATTAGGTGTCAAACTGGATAATGAGCTTGATGTTAATGCTCTCAAGGAACTTGTGGAAAAATTTAAACTGATTATAGAACATGAGACAGGGAAGCAGTTCCCTCAGGACGCACGCACACAACTGCTTATGTCTATTGATGCTGTTTTCCAGTCATGGAACAATCAGCGTGCAAAAACATACCGCAAGCTCAATAATATTCCTATGGACTGGGGTACGGCGGTCAATGTACAGTCCATGGTCTACGGGAACATGGGGGAAACGTCTGGTACAGGCGTTGCTTTTACAAGAGATCCTGGAACTGGCGAGAAACGTTTTTTCGGAGAATATCTTATCAATGCCCAGGGTGAGGATGTCGTGGCAGGTATCAGGACACCCAGACCCATATCCACCCTGAAGGAAGTAATGCCTGATGCATTCAAAGAACTTGAAGAGATCTATGTAAAACTGGAAAATCATTTCCGTGATATGCAGGACATTGAGTTCACCATAGAGCAGGGCAGACTGTACATGCTACAGACCAGGAATGGAAAGCGTACTGCTGCAGCTGCTATAAAGATAGCAGCAGAAATGGTCGAGGAAGGCCTTATAGACAAAAAGACCGCTCTTTTAAGGATAGAACCTAACCAGATAGATAAGTTACTGCATCCGATGATCGATCCACAGGCAAATCTGCAGGTCGTAGCCACAGGACTGCCGGCATCCCCGGGAGCTGCTGTGGGTAAAGTTGTTTTCACTGCGGAGCATGCTGAACAAATGGCAGAGTCCGGTGCAAAGGTGATCCTTGTACGTACAGAGACCTCTCCCGAAGATATAGGCGGTATGAACGCTGCGGAGGGTATTCTCACAGTGCGCGGAGGAATGACTTCACACGCTGCAGTAGTAGCCAGAGGTATGGGAAAACCTTGTGTTGCCGGTTGCGGAGAGCTATCCATTGATATTAAAAAAGGAGTCTTCTCTGCAGGCTCCTGTACAATTAATGAAGGAGACTATATCTCCATTGATGGTTCATCAGGTAATGTTATCGTGGGCGAGGTCCCTCTCATCACTCCTGAAGTTAGCGGAGAACTTAAGGTCGTGCTGCAATGGGCGGATGAGGTAAGAACCCTTGGAGTGAGAACAAATGCCGATACTCCCTATGATGCCACTGTTGCCAGGGAATTTGGTGCCGAGGGCATCGGACTGTGCCGTACCGAGCACATGTTCTTTGGCGAAGAGCGTATTCCCGTTGTAAGGGAAATGATCATGGCCGAAACCGAGGCTGCAAGAAGGAGTGCTCTTGCAAAGCTTCTTCCCATGCAGAGGGAGGATTTTGTAGGCATATTCCGTGCCATGGAAGGATATCCGGTGACCATCCGTCTGCTTGATCCTCCACTTCACGAGTTCCTTCCAAACCACGAGGAGGCTCTGGAAAAATTAATTGAGCTTGAGAACAAGGGTGCGTCTGCACATGAGATTGACAGGGTCAAGAAAGTAATGGAGAGGATCGAGTTCCTTAAAGAGATCAATCCGATGCTAGGTTTCAGAGGATGCAGGCTTGGAGTCGTCTATCCTGAAATATATGAGATGCAGGTGCAGGCCATTATCGAAGCGGCCTGTGAGCTTACCAGTGAGGGCATGACGATAGTACCGGAGATAATGATTCCTCTCATATCTCACGTTAAAGAGCTGCAGATAGTCAAGCAGCAGGTCGTAAAGGTAGCAAGTGCTGTAATGGCAGACAAAGATGTGAAAATAGATTATAAGATAGGTACCATGATAGAACTTCCAAGGGCTGCCCTCACTGCTGACAAGATAGCTCTTGAGGCAGATTTCTTCTCCTTTGGTACAAACGACCTTACCCAGACTACCTTCGGTTTCAGCAGAGATGATGCTGGCAAGTTCCTGCCCGCTTACATAGAACAATCCATACTGGAGCACGATCCTTTTGCTGTGCTTGACCAGAGTGGTGTGGGTGAACTGGTAAAGATTGGTATTGATAAAGGCCGGTCTACCAAAAGTGATCTGAAGATAGGTATTTGTGGTGAACACGGAGGAGAGCCCAGTTCTGTGATCTTCGGGCATAAGGTGGGCCTTAATTATGTCAGTTGTTCACCATTCCGTGTTCCTGTGGCCAGAATGGCAGCAGCACATGCAGCAATCCTGGAAAAAGAAATGAACAAATAAGGTAAGACAGGGTCTTTCCAGACCCTGCGTATACTTTTAAATTAAAAGACAATCTGGTTTGCTATCTTATTTATTAAATATAGTGTTTAAAAGGATCAGGCCAGAAATATAGCCTGATTCAGTAAGCTCGCTCGACCATATAATCTGCTATCTCAAGCAGGATATCTTTTGCCGGTGAATCTTCCAGTGCATCGAGTTTTTCTTTACCTTCACGGATATGTGCAAAAGCTACATTTCGTGCATATTCTATTGAACCGGATTCTTCAAGCTGCCTGATAGCATCTTCCAGTTGCCCCCTTGAAGCCTTGCCCTTGCCAAATATTGCAAGTTGCAGACCGGAGTTGAGAGCATGAATAGCTATGAGGGTCTTTTTCCCTTCCATAATATCGCTGCCCCTTACTTTACCTAGCTTTTCATCAGGTGTCACTATATCCAGCACATCATCATAGATCTGGAAAGCGATACCTATCATACGGCCAAACTCATACATCTGTTCAGCCACTTCAAGGGACGAGCCACCAAGCAATGCACCTATCTTACATGCAGCTCCATAGAGCACAGCGGTTTTCTTCTCCACCATCTGGATATACTCGTTTTCAGAGACCATGCTCTTATGCTCGAATTCCACATCCAGCCACTGACCTTCACATATCTCTGTGCACGTCCTTGCCAGGATATCGATGCATTTTACAATGCGTGCAGGGTCGTTATCCATGCGGGTTATGATCTCAAATGCTCTGGAGTATAATGTATCTCCTGCAAGGATAGCTCCGGGTTCACCCCATTTTATATGTGCTGCTGGCATTCCCCTGCGTACATCGTCCCTGTCCATGATGTCATCATGCATCAGAGTGAAATTGTGTACCAGTTCCACAGCAACAGCAGCAGGCAGGACTGTCTGAAGATCAGATCCCACAGCTTCTGCAGTCAGTATTAATGCGGCTGGCCTAAGCCTTTTTCCACCTGCATCAGGCAGGTATCTTGCAGCTTTATATAGTTCTTCGGGATGCTTAATGGGGAGCATTTCCCGAATACCGTCATCCACATACACACTCCGCTTTTTGATCTCTTCTATCAGGTTCATGATACCTCTTGGCTTGATGCGACATTAGTCTTCTATGTATAGTTCTTCTCCGTTCCTTAACAGATGGAGCGTATCCCCCAGCACGTAACCTGCATCTTCTGCCATCTCTATATATGCGGAATGCATTTCAATGGTCCCATGAGCAGGTATGACATGTTCAGGCTTGACCATTCTCAACAGTTCCCAGTGATCTTCTCTGTAGGCGTGGCCTGACACATGCACATTATCATAGATCCGGGCACCTTTCATTCTGAGCTTTGTCTCCAGAGCATAGCGGTTAGCCTGGGTGAGTGGATTTGGTATCACATTAGCGGAGAAAATGATCTTATCTCCGGGTTCTATTATGTAAGGCAGGTCACCGTTTGCAATACGTATCAGTATGGAACCGGGTTCTCCCTGATGTCCGGTAACAATAGGGAGATATTTGTTCTTACCTTCCCTCATCACCTTTTCCAGGGCTTTTTCCACTTCACGGCGCTGACCGTATATTTCCACATTTCCCGGAAGTTTAACGTATCCAAGTTCTTTTGCTGTGCTCATGTACCTGTCCATGGACCTGCCAAGCAATATGGGTATACGTCCCATTTCTTCAGCGAAGGAGATAATGGAGTTCAAACGGGATACGTGAGAAGCAAAAGTGGTAATTATCATTCCCACATCAGACTCTTCTGTACCCAGAAGCACATCCTTTACAAGATCATGTGCTATCTGTTCGGAAGGTGCTTTACCGGAACGTCCGGCGTTTGTACTTTCTGTAATAAGTGCAATGACTCCCTCTTCTCCAAGGGATTTGAGCCTGTTGAAATCAGGAGCTTCTCCTAAAGTAGGTGTTCTGTCCAGTTTAAAATCACAGGCGTACATAATAGCACCTTTTGGGGTGTGGACCACCACGAACACCGTATCTATTATGCTATGCTGGGTATTGATGAACTCTACAGAAACATCATTCGTTATTTCGTAGGTCTCTCCCGCTTTCATGGAGATGAGGTTGTTCTTTACACCGAATTTGCGCTCTGAGTCTATCTGATGTTTTATCAGTGCTGTTGTGTATGGAGTACTTATGATAGGTGCAGCATAGCGATGTGCCAGCTTTGAGATAGCACCGATGTGGTCTAGATGACCATGTGTGCATACAATAGCCCGCACATTCCCATTGACATCATTCATTATTGTGTCGTCCGGTATCGCTCCCATATTTATAAGCTCAAGAGAGTGCATCTTGTCAATTTCCACATCTTCATGTATCTGCACTCTGTCCAGTCGCAGACCCATATCCAGGATAATTATATCCTCATCAACTCTTATAGCAGTCATGTTGCGGCCCATTTCGTTATAACCGCCGACAGCTATTATTCCTATTTCTGTCATGTTATTTCCTCAAAATTTAAATATATATTTATATATGTATATTTCCCTTACAAATGATCTTTATACGATCTGTAATTCGCTACGATTAGAGCGAAGAGCGAATTCTCTTACATTGAATCCACGCAATTCAAGGTATTCCCTTGTCCACCCGGTGATAACTGTGGGTGTTATATGCAGCCTGTGCAGGTCCTGGCATCCGCAGAGGAACATCGCTACTTTAAGCTCGTTCATCATAAGCTTCAACCTCTTAAGCACCATATCTTTGCTCTCCAGTGCCGGAGCAACAAAAGGAAGTGCCGCACTAGCCACACTGGCGCCGATAGCTATTGACTTGGCTATATCCATACCTGTCCTTATCCCTCCGGTGGCTATCACCGGCAGTGATACATTACATTCCACAACACTTGCTGCCGTGGGAATGCCAAAATCCCAGAACAGTTCTCCGAGCATTTCAGACATAACATCTTTTCTGTCTCTTGCTCTGTATACTTCTACTCCGGACCAGCTTGTGCCACCTACTCCGCCTACGTCAATGGCAGAAACACCAGCTTTCTTCAGCAACAAAGCATCCTCATGGGATATTCCTGCACCTGTTTCCTTTACAATGATAGGCACGTTCAGAGAACATATATCACTGATAGCTTCCAGGGCACCTTTTGCTTTGGTTTCTCCTTCCGGCTGTATAGCCTCCTGTAAAAAGTTGAGGTGTATTGCCATTGCATCCGCATCGAGCATTTCTACAAGGCGTTCTATTCCTTCGATACCATATTCTTTGATCTGGGCAGCTCCTATATTTCCATAGATAAATACATCAGGCGCCACATCCCTCATGATGGAAAAAGAACTTTCCTGGGCAGGGTCCTCGATAGCAGCTCTCTGGCTGCCTACACCTATGCCAATACCTATTTCTTCTGCAGCCTGTGCAAGAGCGGCATTGATAGGTTTTGTGTCCGGATGTCCTCCTGTTATAGATGCTATCAAAAAAGGAGCATCCATCCTCTTTCCAAGGAAATGTGCATGAAGATCTATATCCTCTATATCGAATTCCGGAAGGGCTCTGTGCACCAGCATTATGTCTTCCAGACCTGTGCCTTTTGTCCTGGACTCCACAGGGCTTGAAGAACATAGATTGAGGTGCTCTATCTTTCTCTGGGATGTGCTCATATTAAGACCTGCATTCGTATTGTTCATGTGTTATAGCTGTGCCTATTTTCTCGCCTTTAAGAAAACGTTCTATATTGCCAGGTTTCCCGGCATCGAAGATTTGAGATGTGGTATGGGTGCTGGCACTGAGATCAAGCATCTCCTGAACTTTTCCCAGCATACCTCCTGTGACATCCGTGCTCTCAGAGCCTTTTATATGTTTTTTTACATTTTCAAAGTTCATGGGTGTTATTATAGGGATTGTCGAACCCTTATCGTCAAGAACTCCTGCAGTTGCACTTCCTATGCCCAAAAGGTCTGCTTTCAGATGCGTTGCAAGATGTGGAACTATCTGATCCCCGGATATCACGGATGTTCCAAGACTGTGGTCCATTACCACATCTCCGTGCAAGACCGGAACTATATTTCTTTCCAGCATGCAATTAATATGATCAAGGAACATGGTCTTTATTCTGCCGTTATCTGCAAGCATGCAACACATCGGATGGACTCCCACAGCAGATATACCATGCTTATTGAGTACGTCGACTACAATGCTGCAGAGTTCTTTCACTGAAAGATGTGTTATAATAGAACCATTTGCATTGAATTCTTCATTAAGAGAGAACTTTTTTGCCTGAGGATGACCAAAAGAACCTGCCCCGTGCACTATAATGAGCTTTCCCTTGAATCCGGATATTTCCTGAGCTATTCTACGTATCTCATTAATTCTAACTACTCCATCGTCAGCTCTTTTGTCAGTGATGACACTACCGCCGATCTTAAGTATGCTCAGACTTTTCAATGAATTCATATCAATGCTCCACTCTTACTCCGTGTTCAGTTACTTTGGTTATAATAGCCTCTCCTCCTGCCTTTGTTATTGCTGAAGCCACCTGTTCTGTGTCAGAGGAATGAACTAATGCTACCATACATCCTCCTCCTCCAGCACCTGTTATTTTTGCGCTGTATGCACCGGCACTGCGGGCAGCATATATAAGATCAGCGAGTTCCGGGCTGCTTACACCGATTGCATCAAGAAGTCCCTGGTTAATGTTCATAAGCATGCCGATAGATCCATATTCTTTTTTAGTGACCAGTTCCTCTCCTGTGAGTGAGATCCGGCCTATGGTGGAAAGTATGGGGTCGATTATTTCTGGATAATTTTCCCTAAGCTGTGCCACATTAGATACCAACTGCCGTGTGGAAGAAAATTTTCCGGTATTACCTATCACAATATCGCAATCAATAATATTAAGCTTCTTTCGCAGAGGTACCATCACCACTCCACCCATAGTGCTGACATAAGTATCAGTTGGACTGGCTGCACCCTGTATCTTTCTTTCTATGCTGTGTCCCAAGGTTGCAATATCCTCTGCTCCCAGTCCGCATCCGAACAGCAGGTTCAAAGCCTGGATAGTGGCAATTGTCACTGCTGCAGATGAACCCAGACCTGAACCAACAGGTATATCGGACTCTATGCGCAGCTTTACACCTTTGATGTCGGTGATTTCTGACATCTTCTCTATCACAGATGATACATAGGGGTACCTGTCATGGTCAATTCCAGTATCACCCAGCACCGAACTTATCCGGATGGTATCGCTTAGACAGGCCTTTACCTGAGTACGCAGGTTCACAGCACAGCATATTGCGCTTTCCCCGTAAACTACCGCATGTTCACCGAACAGGTATATTTTTCCGGGAGCAGAACATGTTATCTTTTGCATCGTATTCGACTCATTCAAATATTAAGGAGGCGTATCCCACTACGCTGGAATCGTCACCTGTCACTTCTCCGCTGGTTGCATATTTGAGAAGATCGCCTTTGCTTGCTCCAAGTTCCCTTGCGGCAGTGATGGTTGTTGCAATGGGTCCATATCCGCATGCAGATATATCCTTGGCGTATAGCCTGTTGTAAAGATCATCCACATTCATGTCCAAAATAGCCTTTATCAGGTACCTGTCATTGCTCTTTGCCACATGTGCAGGCTGATAATGAGTGAAGTCGCTTGATGCGATCATAACAGCCTTCCTGCCAATTGTTGCGATAGCACTGGCAATTTCCATACCGACCTCAATGGCTGTTTCCTCGTCCTGCATTCCCATGCATACAGGCAGTATTCTGAAATCATGCTTAAAACGATACTGAAGAAAAGGTATCTGGACCTCGATCGAATGCTCGAAACGATGTGCTACCTCATCTTCAAAGATTATACTACCTGCAAGCTTTTTTGCCAGTTCATGGTCAGTCTCTACTGTTCCCAGAGGGGTAGACCATGTTTCTGTTGAAAGAGCTACTGGCGATCCATAGCCCGTATGATTTGGGCCGAAGATCACATAAGTATCTGCTTCAGGCAATACAGCATAAGAGCGAGCTGCAACCCTTCCGGAGTACATATAGCCGGCATGAGGTACCACAATACCCTTTATGCCGGACCTTGGATCAACCGTGATACTTCTGAAGCAGTTATCTAACTCTTTCTTCAAAGCTTCTGGATTAGCCGGGTAGAATTTCCCGGCAACTGTAGCCTGTCTCATACTACGTCACCCCATGTACATATAAGGGGTACATTGTATATGTAGTATGCTTCCAAAGCAAGGTCTCTCAAATACCAGCTTCGAAGTCCTCGAACTGGTAATTGAAGTATGTACCATTGATCTTTGCGATCTCTTTTGCAAGCAACCAGTAGACGAGAGAGAGAGCTTTTCTTCCTTTGTTGTTGGTTGGTATGACCATGTCTACATTGGAAGTCATGTTGTTAGTGTCACAAAGTGCCACCACAGGAATTCCAATGTTCACAGCTTCCTTAATTACCTGTGCATCTCCTGCCGGATCTGTGACTATGATAACATCTGGCTCAAAGAATGCTTCGACTGTAGGGTTTGTAAGTGTGCCTGGAATGAAGCGGCCGACCATTGATCTAGCCCCTACAGCTTTTGCGAACTTCATTGCTGGGAACTGACCATATTGCCTTGCAGAAACCACAAGTATCCTAGATGATTCATACTTGGACAGGAAGTTTGCTACCAGCTTTATCCTTTCGTCAGTTGACTGGATGTCCAGGACATAAAGTCCATCAGTCCTTACCCTGTATACGAACTTCATCATGTTCTCTGTCTTCTGCTGGGTACCGATATGTACGCCAGCTGCCAGATACTCATCAATAGGAACAAGTGAAGTAGATTTCTCTGCATCTGCACTGACATCTAATAGTTTATCATCAGCATCCACTTGTATATCTGTATTATCAGTAACCTGTATTTCTTCTGTGGTCATTGGATCACCTTGAATTTATACTACTTTTTTATAGTCCCTTTTAACAGTAATTGGGATAACCCCAAGCTCTAGTTCTTTCTTT
>CAZAMM010000021.1:0-32906 GCA_964486435.1 uncultured Methanosarcinales archaeon
AAAATGTTGTCTAATTAGAATAGGGAGTATTTGGACCTAATTAGATGGTCTCTTGAATGCTTTTGTCTTTCTTGTATTTATCTTATATACTATGTAATTCAAATGTATATTATTCATTCAGGGGGATTATAGTATGGCAGACAAGACCATTAAAGTATCTGAAAATGCTCCAGGCCCGTATTATGTAGATGAAGAGTGCATAGCATGTGAATTATGTGTGGATACAGCTCCGGGTAACTTCAAAATGGCTGATGATAGGCCACAAGCGTATGTTTTCAAACAGCCTGAAACCGATGAAGAAAAGGACCTTTGTGAAGATGCATTGGGTGTTTGTCCTGTTGATGCCATAGGAAATGACGGATAAGTCCATTGCTATCATATTAAACTAATAGGACCACTATTTGTTCCCATACCATGTATCATGGTAATTTAACCTGATTTCCACATTTGCTGCATTTCCATGTATGCACACAGACAATATCTCCACATTTTTCACAGGTCCGTTTTTCATTTTCGAGCACCATAAAGCTATCAATTCCGGTTTCCTTTATGTTTTTCAGGTTATCGAGCATGCTCATCCCGTACTTTGTCCTGTATCTTTTATCGAGCTGTTTAAGTCTTGCACAGGGAAATCCTTTACAGGAAAAACAGTATTTTGTAAATGATCCTTTCAGTTCTTCACAATTCCTTATCCTGCAAACGATACAATAATTCGGCTTGTTCAGATCAGAGCTATTGCATCCCGGGCATTTGTTCTTCTCCCTCAGGTAAGCCTGGCATATTCCGCAGTTCATACCACAGGGAGCTATCAAGGACCTGTCAATATTTATTGACTGCATTACACCTCAGGCTTTGTTAACGACCTTTGTTATATATGTTTCATAAAAACAACGCGGTGCTCCCCAGGGCCACCATAATCGCGCACAACATTGATCCCATTAATGGCATCTTTTCCAATAAGTTTCATCCCCATACTCTTATGGAATGCTATGGAGTCAAGATTTGCAGGCTTTGTTATAACCTTAATTTTTGAGTAATGGTTTTTTCTTGTACATTCGATGAAATGCTCATAGAGCTTCCTGGCAAGACCCTGCCTGCGGTAATTATTTCTGACAGCCAATAGGTGTACATAGCCTGTGGGTTCGGTCTGAGAATAAAAACCAAAAAGATATGCACATACAGTGTCAGCATCCTTTATTACAAAGGCCGTGTTCCCGAATTCATGGACCAGCATGGGATGATGCAAATGCAATGTTCTGTCACTGCCCCAGAAATCATCTATGTTCGTAATTATCTGGGCAAAATCAACTGTACTGCAATTCACTAATTCCATTTTAGGACACATGCCTCTATCCATCTAAGCTGTGAATATTCTGATCATCTCATCATAAGCCTCTTAGTGGCTAATACCGCATCTGCAGCTGTTTTTGCATATGCGTCAGCTCCAATCTCATCTGCATATTCCTGTGTAACCGGGGCACCGCTAACTATCAATTTAGCTTTATCCCTTTCTGTAAAATTGTCCAGCAATTCCCGGATTTCCCTGAGTCCGGACATGGATAATGTGGTCATTGCAGAAGCAATGATAATGTCGGCATCATGTTCAACTGCCTTCTGAATTATTATTTCAGCAGGCACATCTTTTCCCAGATCCACCACATTGAAACCTTCCACACGTAACATGCTTGCAGCTATTTTCTTACCAAGGTCGTGTATGTCATTTTTAACTGTTCCCATGATAATGGTCCCTTTATTCTCAGGCACCTCTGTAGTTCCTGAAATCTCTTCAAGAACCATTTTGGTCACATTTTCCATGATGTTCGAAGACAAAATAAAATGTGCAAGGAAATATTCCTTTTCATCGAACTTTCTGCCAATTTCCACCATAGCCTCCGCTAATTTGCTCAGAAGCTTCGTAGGCTCGTATTCACTATCCATCCATTCTCTGGCAACTTCCAGAACTTTAGTCTCATTGATCTGTACAAGGGCTTCATATCCCATATCCAGGAGTTTATCTTCTTGTAACATAGATCCTATATTTTTGAATACAGGTGAATGGTAAATACTTTTTGATAGGTGTATATCCAAAGTTTTTAAAAAGCCAAAAAGTATATATGTTAGGCAAACCCTAACTAACAGGAAGAACAGGGATACTATGGAAAAGAAAGAGCATTTGTATCTAATTTTTGAAAACTTGTTGAATGTAAAAAACAAATGCTCTTGTGAGCTCTTCTCTGAATGTGGCCTTTCGGACATCACTGTGAAGCAGATCGGATATCTGAAAACCATTGATGAGCATGAAAAAGTAACTTTCAGCGGGCTTGCCAGGATAACCCGGAACTCTAAGCCCACTATCACGGAGATGGTTAACAAGTTTGTGAAAATGGAGTGTATATACAGAGAAAGGTCTGCAGATGACGGCAGGATATATTATATTTATCTTACAGAAAAAGGACGGATGATAGCGCGTTCCGAACAAAACGCTTTATTAAAGCTCATAGAAAAGATGTCAGATGCATTGAGTGAGAACGATATGGACACTCTTATACAAATCCTCGGAAAAATGAAATGAATTTTATTCAACTATATAGTTAGGGCAACACAAACTAAATAATTTTTACACCTTGAGATGATCAATAATGTATTCACAAAAAACCAATGCTAACAAAGAAAGCATCGTAATACCACTATTTGAGATAGTGATATATCCTCATAGCAGGACAAAGTTCCTTATAGAGAAAGCTATCGGCGAGAAGCTCTTAACTGAGATGAAGAATGAAGAGCCTGTGCATGCAATAGGTCTGACAATAAACAGCGATAAACAGCCATCTGATATTTCGGAAGATGATCTGTATAGAACAGGGAACCTTTTCCATGTAACTTCAGTGCAGCCTGCAGATGAAGAATATCTTATCCACGTGAAATCTATACAGAGAGTAGGAATTTCTTCCCTGCACTTCAAGGATGGAGTGTTCTATGCCTACTATGCACCAGTGCCAGATATTCAGGACCTTGATTCGGATTTTCAGAAAACCATGCTGCAAGAAGTGAAAAAAACCATATCTGATATCAGCAGCCGCTATCAGGGTTCGGATAAATTCACGGGTCCCATAGCCGACATGGATTCCATTGATCAGATTATGGGCTACGTTATGCCATTTATGCCCATAACAATATCAGAGAAACAAGATCTTCTGGAAACTGTTTCTTTACGTGAAAAGTATCTTACCTTCCTTTACATACTTGCAAAGCAGAAGGAGAATATCAACCTGCAGATAGAGGTAGCAAAAAAGGTTGCAGAAAAGGTCAATAAATCACATCGGGAAGTGATGTTGCGAGAGCAGCTGAAGGTAATTCAGGAAGAGCTCAAAGATGCTGAAGATTCGGTCTTGGGTGAAGGAGGATACAGGGAAAGGATCGAGAGTTCAAATATGCCTGAAGAGGTGAAAAAGAAAGCCCTTTCAGAATTGAAGAAACTTGAGAACGGCGGCGGCCATAACCCTGAAGCTCCTGTGATAAGGAACTATCTGGACCTCTTGCTTGATCTGCCCTGGGTCATAGATGAGAAAAAGAACATTGACATCAATGAAGCCCGTAAAGTACTTGAGAGCAATCACAATGGACTTGAAAAGGTCAAAGAGAGGATAATTCAGCATCTTGCAGTGATGAAACTGAAGCATGAGAAGCAGGGCTCTATTCTGCTCTTTACCGGCTCTCCTGGAACAGGCAAGACCAGCCTTGGGAAGAGCATTGCAGATGCATTGGGCAGGAAATACGTCCGGGTGAGCCTGGGCGGTGTCAAGGATGAAGCCGAGATTAGGGGTCACCGGAGGACCTATGTGGGAGCTCTGCCGGGAAGGATCATTCAGGGTATAAGGAAAGCAGGAACAAAGAATCCAGTGTTCGTACTTGACGAGATCGATAAACTATCGTCTTCATATTCCGGAGATCCCGCAAGTGCGCTTCTGGAAGTCCTTGACCCTGAGCAGAACAACACGTTCTCGGACCATTATCTGGAGGTTCCTTATGACCTGTCTGAAGTATTTTTCATAGCTACTGCCAACTCTCTTGCAACCATACCATGGGCATTGCTGGACAGGTTGGAGGTCATAGAGATCTCAGGCTATACGATGAATGAAAAGCTTGCGATCGCAAAGGATCACTTGCTGCCGGCTATACTGGAAGAGCACGGACTTGATGGAGATAAGCTGAAGGTAGAAGATGAAGCCCTGAAGCTCATCATTGACAAGTACACTCGGGAAGCTGGTGTCAGAGGGCTTAAAAAACAGCTTGCAAGGATTGCGAGGTTCGTATCAGAGCGGATAGTGTCCGGAAAAGCAGAACTTCCTTATAAAGTACAGGCTGACATGCTCAAGGAGATCCTTGGAAAGGAGTTGATCCGGCAGGAAGAGGCCAGGAAAGATAATGTACCAGGGGTGGTCACAGGACTTGCCTGGACTCCTGTAGGAGGCGATATCCTTTTTATAGAGGGCACTTTTATGCCCGGAAAGGGCAAACTCACCCTAACAGGCCAGCTTGGGGATGTGATGAAAGAGTCTGCTCAGATCTCTTTGAGCCTGGCGAGGTCAAGGCTTGCGGCCACTGTGAGTGGCTTTGACTTCATCACAAGCGATATTCATATCCATGTGCCTTCAGGCGCAACCCCGAAGGACGGGCCATCGGCAGGTGTGGCCCTGTTCACTGCTCTTACATCCCTCATCACTGGCAAAGCGGTAGATCCGAAACTTGCCATGACAGGTGAGATCACTCTCAGTGGAGCAGTTTTGCCTGTAGGGGGTATAAAGGAAAAAGTACTGGCTGCACACAGAGCCGGTATAAAGAAGGTGATCCTGCCAAAGGAGAACGCAAGAGATCTTGAGGATGTGCCTGAAGATGCCAGAAGCGAACTCACGTTCGTGACAGTGCAAACCATTGAGGATGTGCTAAAAGAGGCTCTTGACATTGACCTTTCTAAACCCCTGATGTCAAATACAGGAAGAAGCAGCTTAGTGCCTGTGCAAAATATTTGAGTCCAAGCGAGAATTGCGGTCCTGCAGGGCCGTAATCTATTATTTTATACAATTATATTTTTCCTATTCTGTTAATACTTTTATTGCTCTATTATTCTTTTTCTTGTTTTTAATGCAGAAGATAAGATATTCTTCTTTGATCAAAGCAGTATTCTATGCAGGAAAAGTTCTTCTAAAAACCATGGCAGAAGTAAATGTAAAAAAAGAGGATCTCATCCGGGATCAATGCGACATATTTAAATACAAACATTGTTTTTTTAAGTTTTAATTCACAATTGTGAATTGCACTCTGTGCTGAGGTGGCGGAACGGCTACGCAATGGACTGCAGATCCATTTCATCCCGGTTCGAATCCCGGTCTCAGCTTTGGTTAAGTTGACAATGACAGTCAATCGGATGATAGTTATGGATATACGCACACAGAAAACATTTGAGGCTTTATTCGCCCTTGAGGATATCAGGGAAACACTCAGGCAGAAGCTTCCCAATATCACAGGTCAGGAAGATGAACGTATTATCCGTGAAGGTGTTAGCAAAGTAAGGAAGATATTAGATGATCTTGAAGCCGGTACCGGCATTCCGCAGATCAGGAAAATAGCAGGAAACATTGACATACGGTCCCGTGAGGAAAACTACATCAATATCCAGCCGATACAGGCAGCAGGAAGGCTTACTCCGGAAGCACGCAAGGCTCTCATAGCCTATGGCGATGGCTATTCCACCTGTGATGCCTGCCGCAAACCCTTCAGGCTGGACAAGATCAGCAATCCGCCTATTGCTCTATTCCATGAACAGCTTTCCAGTTTCCTGAACATGGACGATGCACGTGTAGTGCCTGGTGCAAGGCGCGGGTTCCAGGCAGTTGCATCCACTCTGGTAGGCAAAGGTGATCCGGTAATAGTTTCGGCTCTGGCCCATTACACTGAGTTTCTGGCAGTGGAGGAAGCGGGAGGAATGGTAAGAGAAGTTCCTCTCAATGAGCAAAATCTTGTAACTGCAGATGCTACTGCAGAGAAGATCGAGTCGGTGAAAAAAGAAAATGGCAAATTGCCTGTGTTGGTAATGATGGACCACTTCGATTACCAGTACGCTAATGAACACGATGTGAAAAGTATAGCAAAAGTTGCTCACCAGTATGATATTCCTTTCCTGTACAACGGAGCATATACCGTAGGGGTCATGCCGGTTGATGGAAAAGAGATAGGCGCGGATTTCGTGGTAGGTTCGGGTCACAAAAGTATGGCATCACCTGCACCATCCGGCGTGCTGGCAACGACCAGTGAATGGGCACCCAGGATATTCCGTACCACTCAGATGGTGGGCGATATCACCCAGCGCAAGTTCGGTGTAAAGGAAGTCGAAATGCTTGGCTGTACGTTGATGGGCTCGACATTACTGGGTATGCTGGGAAGAAGAACTAAAGAAATCAAATTACTTCATCGATGGCTTGCTTTCCATCGAAGGCAGCAACGTAGCTTCCGAATACCCTCGCAAGCATACGTTATCTAAAGTTGATACCACGCACAGCTTTGATATGGTCGCCCAGCATCATAAACGCAGAGGTTTCTTCCTTTCGGATGAACTTTCTGGAAGAGGCATAATAGGGGAATTCGCCGGAGCTACACGTGTATGGAAATTAAACACATACGAACTTTCCTGGGAAAAGATTCGTTATCTTACAGAAACATTCAAGGATATAGCTGATAAATACGAACTTCAGGTAAAAAGGGGTTAATTATGACAACACAAAATTACAGGTTAGGAACACTTGCACTGCATGCCGGACAAAAACCGGATCCGACAACAGGAGCACGGGCTGTGCCGATATATCAGACTACATCATATGTTTTCCGCGACAGTGATCACGCTGCTGATCTTTTTGCTCTCAAGGAACTTGGCAATATATACACCAGGATCATGAACCCGACAACGGATGTGTTGGAACAGCGCATCGCTGCCATCGAAGGCGGTACAGGTGCACTTGCCGTTGCATCCGGCTCAGCAGCTATAACCTATGCCCTGCTAGCTATTACAAGACCTGGTGATGAGATAGTATCCGGTAATAATCTTTACGGAGGTACATACGAGCTTCTCAATTACACTTTCCCCAAGCTGGGCAGGAAAGCGGTTTTTGTGGATTCCTCTGACCCTGATGCTTTCAGAAAGGCCGTCAACGCAAGGACACGAGCCATATACATTGAATCTGTAGGCAATCCAAAACTGGATATACCTGATTTCCGGGCTATCGCAGACATTGCCCATGCGGCCGGAGTGCCACTTGTAGTGGATAATACAACAGCGGTAGGACTTGTACAGCCTATTGAGCATGGGGCTGATATAGTTGTACACTCGGCGACAAAGTTCATAGGCGGACACGGTACTTCCATCGGTGGCTCGATCGTGGATTCCGGCAAGTTTGCCTGGGACAATGGTAAGTTTCCGGAACTAACAGATCCAGATCCCAGTTATCATGGTCTTAAGTACTGGGAAACTTTCTCCAACTTCCCGGGACTTGGCAATGTAGCTTTCATATTCAAAGTAAGGCTGCAGTTGCTACGAGACACTGGTGCTGCAATTTCGCCATTTAACTCTTTCCTGTTGCTGCAGGGACTTGAGACACTGCACCTGAGGATACAGAGACACTCAGAGAATGCATCAAAAGTTGCACAGTATCTATCGGGTCATCCGAAGGTATCATGGGTGAATTATCCGGGTTTACCGGACCATCCAAGCCATGAACTTGCATCCAGGTATCTCAAAGGTGGTTATGGTGCACTCATGGGGTTTGGTGTAAAGGGTGGTGCAGAAGCTGGAAAAAGTTTCATCAACCAGCTTAAGCTGTTCTCACATCTTGCCAACATTGGTGATTCCAAAAGCCTTGTCATTCAGCCGGCTACTACCACCCATCAGCAACTGACCCGGGCAGAACAGATAGCTACCGGTGTCACACCGGACTATATACGTCTTTCTATAGGTATCGAGGACATTGAAGATATCATCGCAGACCTTGAGCAGGCCCTTGAAAAGGTGTGAACATGCACAGATCGGTCGGTACAACAAGAACAGAACACCTGACATTTGATGAGCCGCTGGTCCTTGAAAGTGGTGTATCCCTTAGTCCTGTTACTGTAGCCTATGAAACCTACGGCAGGCTTAACAGAGAGAAGAGCAATGCTATCCTTGTCTGCCATGCTTTTTCCGGAAATGCTCATGCTGCAGGTTATCATGCAGGAGATGACCGTCCAGGGTGGTGGGATACACTGATAGGTCCGGGAAAGGCATTGGATACAGATGATTATTTTATTATCTGTTCCAACATCCTTGGAGGTTGCAACGGAACAACAGGTCCGGCATTCATTGACCCGAAAACCGGAAAAAGATACGCTCTTTCTTTTCCCATTATCACTGTTGAGGACATAGTTAACCTGCAGAAACGTCTTATTGATCATTTTGGCATACAACAGCTTCTGGCTGTGGTCGGAGGGTCAATGGGTGGCATGCAGGCTTTACAGTGGTCGGTCTCCTATCCGGAGATGGTACGCAAGGTCGTTGCAATAGCCACAACAGCCAGATCCACTCCCCAGCAAATAGCTTTTAACGAAGTGGGCAGGCAGGCCATCATGGCTGACCCAAAATGGAACAAAGGAGAATATTCCATCGGTAGTATCCCGGAAAGGGGTCTGGCACTTGCGCGGATGATAGGGCATATTACCTATCTTTCAGATGCCTCAATGCACAATAAATTTGGCCGCAATCTGCAGAACAAAGAGTCAATTGGATATGATTTTTCCACTGAGTTCCAGGTTCAAAGTTATCTGCACCATCAGGGAGAATCATTTACCAGGCGTTTCGATCCAAATTCCTACTTGTATATCACAAAGGCTATCGATTACTTTGACCTTAGTGTAAGTGGTTCCCTGGCAGCAGGCTTTTCAAAAGCCAGATCTGCCTTTCTGGTGATATCAGTATCTTCTGACTGGCTTTATCCGCCATATCAGTCAGAAGAGATCGTAAGTGCATTGACTGCCAATGATATTGAAGTGCAGTACTGTGAGATACGCTCTAACTATGGTCATGATGCCTTTTTACTGGAGTCAGGACAGTTGAACTACATGATCAGCCAGTTCCTTGACAGATTGCTGGTCCGTGATGTTATGAAGGATAGCCCTACTATCAATGAGCATTCTTCTATGAATGATGCTGCCAGGATAATGATAGAGAATGGAGTGAACCATTTGCCTGTGATAGGAAATGATGGACAGCTTGCAGGCATCGTTACGTCCTGGGACATAGCCAAGGCTGTTGCCTGCGGATATCAGGATCTTGATCAGATTATTTCCAGGCATGTATTTACTGCAACCCCGGAAGAAGCCATCGCTAAAGTTGCCAAAAAGATGGAAGAAAAAGCCATATCAGCTCTTCCCATAATTGATGAAAAAAAGCAGCTGGTGGGAATTGTTTCAAGTGACAGTCTAAGCACATTGCTGGGACGATGTATACAGCCAAAAAAACTTTAACGAGCAAATCAGCAGTATCATGAAAGTAAGATTGTCTTCAGGTGCAACAGAAGAGATCGGGATAAGTTCTTTAAGGGTAGATAGCCTGCTGCATCAATTGGGGATCAGCCAAAGTTCAGTGATCGTGATAATGAACGAACAGATAGTTCCAGAGGACACTGTTCTGTGCATGAGGATGAACTGCAGATAGTGCGGGTTTTTTGCGGCGGTTAAAACCGATATTCTCTTTCTATTTCCTAAGGAAAAGAATTTTATTTTGCTCTTAGAAAGTTCAGTACTATATCCATGTCATTGAACTGGATATCTAGTAGTCCCTCTATCTGCTGTAAATTCTCCTGTACTGGTTCTCACTATCTGCATCATCTTTCCTCAAGCCAGCAATTACGTACTATGTATTTAAGCTATGCTTCAGGTCATCATTTTACTTATTCTGACAATTTTCAACATCATTACACACATATTCTACATTTAACTTTTTAACAGGGAGATGGATTCCCTTTGTGGTAACAAACTAACCAATCGATTGATCGGTCAACCGGCCAATTATTTAATTAATTATTTATAGTATTATTTATATTTAATATTTTAAAGACAATATCTACTCTTCTGTGGACAAAACTCCTATCAAATAGATCCTTTCATAGTTTTTTGGATCTAAGCAGGTGTCCCATAGTATGCGGTTGGAAAAAAATTGACATATTGGATGGAAATATGAACAATATCAAACCTCGGTTCACTATACTTGTTGTAGATGATGAGCCGGTGAACTTAGAACTTCTGGAAGCTTATCTGCATTCCGAGCATGATGTGATCACTGCTCGCAACGGGTTTGAAGCGATAGAAAAAGCGCGCAATAAGACCCCCGATCTGATACTTCTCGATATAATGATGCCAGATATCAACGGATTCGAGGTATGTAAGGCTCTTAAGAGTTCAAAAGATACTGCTCATATTCCAATTATAATGGTCACTGCACTCTCTAACCGTGACGACCGTGCACGTGCAATAGAGGTTGGTACCGATGATTTCTTATCAAAACCAGTTGACAGGCTTACCCTGAAGACCCGGGTCAACTCACTGTTGCGACTTAAAGCGCTTCAGGATGAAATCCTTAGAGAAAGAGACCAGGCACAGAATTATCTGGATGTTGCCGGTGTGATGTTCCTTGTGCTGGACAATGAAAAGCATATAAAGCTCATTAATAAGAAAGGGTGCGAAATATTAGGCTACGCTGAAGAAGAGGTCATTGGAAAGAACTGGATAGATCATTTCATACCGGAATACTTAAGGGAGGAGGTCAATAAATTTCATTCTGATCTCATTACATCATCTGTTTCCAGTAATAATCTTGTAGAGAATCCATGTCTTACGACCATGGGGACAGAGAGGATCATCAGATGGAACAATGTGCCTCTCAGAGATACTGAAGGCAATGTTATCGGTACACTGAGTTCTGGTGAGGACATCACTGAGGCAAAGAATGCTGAGTCACTCATAAACATCCAGAAGATAGCAATGGATGCTGCCACAGATGGTCTGTCTATCCTCAATGAAAGATCAGAGCTCGTTTATACTAATGAAGCACATGCAAAAATGTACGGATATGATTCTCCTTCTGAACTTCTGGGTAAAACATGGGATGTACTGTATGATCCTTTTGACCTTGAGATCCTCAGGACACGTTGCTTACCGGAAATACTGGAAAAGGGAAAGTGGACAGGAGAGAACAGAGGAAAGAAAAAGGATGGTACACTTTTTTTCCAGGAAGTATCCCTTACAGGTCTTGATAATGGAAGAACTGTCTGTATAGTAAGAGATATAACCTCCCGCAAGGAAGCAGAAAACAGATTGCAGGAGTATGCACGCAATCTTAAGCGTTCCAATGAGCTCAAGGACCTTTTTATTGATATAATGAGCCATGACATCCTCAATCCGGCAGGTGTGGCCAAGGGTTTTACAGAAATATTGCAAGGCACAGAAACAGACAAAGCTAAACTTCACAAACTTAGTATCATTGAGAAGAGCATTTCCAAGATCCTGGATACTATAAACAGCGCGGCAAATCTCGCAAGGCTTGAAAACGTCGAAGAGGTCGAATTCATAGAACTTGACCTTAATTCCATGATCCTTGAAGCCATTGATGCTTACAAGTATGAAATAATCGCATCTGGAATACAAATAGAATATCATGAAAATGGTACTTATTATGCCAAGGCCAATCCCATGATAAGTGGTGTGATAACAAATCTTCTTTCGAACGCCTTGAAATACGGTTCCAAAGGAGGCAAGATCCTAATAAGGATCGAAGATTTCAATGAAGAATGGAAAGTGATACTCACTGACTTTGGAGATGGGATATCAGACGCTGATAAAAACTCTGTGTTCCAGCGATTCAAGAGGCTAAATGTAGGTGACATTCAGGGACATGGTCTTGGGCTTGCTATCGTGAAGAGAACTGTAGATCTGCATGGGGGAAGTGTAGGCGTGGAGGACAACCCAGATGCTACAGGTACCCAGTTCTGGTTCACGGTTAAGAAAAGTCAGACAAGCCCTGTTTAAGATCATCTTCTCATGTTTTCAAGCAATACATCCTCTGAATATGCACGCAGGATCTCGGCCACGCTCCAGGCCTGAGCCACACATCCTCCGGGCAGATGGGGTTCATCACCATCGAATATCTCTGAAATTGTGCCAATACCCGCTTCTGCCAGATGGGGTATGAAACCGTCCAGCAATTCTTTTGCATACATCCTGCTCCTTAAGGAATGGCCTCTCGTTCTGCAGTAGGCAGACACAAAAGGTCCCATGAGCCAGGGCCATACGGTCCCGTTGTGATATGCCATATCTCTTTGAAGCAGACCGCCTTCATATTTTCCAATATAGGCAGTTTCATAGGGAGCCAATGTCCTTAAGCCTCTGGAAGTCAGCAAATGTTGTTGCACTTTTCTTACAATGTCTTTTTCCTTTCCAACATCCAGCATGCAATGAGGTAGCGATACTGCTAATATCTGATTAGGTCTTAATGAACCATCTTTATATTCATTCCCTTGTGGATCGTAACCAACACAGTCATAAAGGCAGCTCTGTTCTTCATTCCAGAAGGTCGTTTCAAAATTTTCACTTACGTTTTCTGCCTGTTCTGCAAGATGTGTATTATCTTTTTCAAGTTGTGTAGCCATCTTTGAGGCAATGGCCAGCGCATTGTACCACAGAGCATTTATCTCGCATGCTTTGCCTTTGCGAGGTGTGATGTCAGCATCACCGAACTTTGCATCCATCCATGTCAGCTGACCATCATGACATAGCAGATGATCAGTATCTGCTTTTATACCGAATTTCGTTCCCCTGGAATAATAGACAATGATTTCTTCCACAGTACTCCACATTTTTCCGACAGTGTGTATGTCATTGGTATATTCCAGATACTTCCATAAAGCATTGATGAACCACAGGGAAGCATCCACAGTGTTATATGCATAGCTATCGGTACTGCGGTCAGGGAATCTGTTAGGTATCAGCCCTTCCCTGCAATTCCTGGCAAAAGTGGAGAGTATGCTTGCAGCTACATCATATCTGCCGGTTACAAGTGTAAGGCCGGGTAATGAGATCATAGTATCCCTTCCCCAGTCTGCGAACCATGGGTAGCCTGCTATTATCGAATGCTTGCCGGTTGAACGGCGCACGACAATGAAATCGTCAGCAGCTAATGTTAGTTTACGAGGAAGCACATCTGTGAACCCAGTTCCCTCCCAGATAATCGCAATGCGTTTCTTTTCAGTTTCATACGCCTTGCATACAGAAGATAAAGATACGTCATTTATTTTCCCAGCAGATGCTACTACAAAGATCTCATTGTTTCCCTGCGCCATTTCCACTTCAAAGTACCCAGGATGGAAGCAGTCCTCACGAAAATCATAACCTCTTTTCATTTCCTGAGCATATTCGAAATTGTAGTACCAGTCAACAGAAGGAATGTAAGCAGCATTCGAGGCAAGATGCAGTTGTATCTTATTTCCTTCTCTTGTATCGGTCTTCAGAGATGTGCCATATCTGGATGAGATCTGAGATATTCCTTCATGCCTTCGTATCAATCCATGAAAATCCCTCATGTTCACAAGGGGATGTATACGCATTTTACAGCTTGCTTTGTCCGGAGGCACATGAATGTTGTATCTGAAGAATGTATTGTTCTTTCCATGCTCCATGAACAATGTCTTACTTATTTGTACACTATCAACATCGTATTTCCATGTAGGTACAGGCTCATCAGTGAATTCCTTGATATAACTGAAGCCCTGAGGATAGACAGCATCGGGGTATCTGTGGCAGGCAAGCTCATGTGTAACGTCGTTGATAAGTATCTCTTCGTCAAGGGCTGACAAAAGCACCATCCTGTCGACAGGAGGTTCCATAGATGCTACTAATAACCCATGATATTTTCTGGTGTTCATAAAAGACAGGGCAGATGAAGCGTAGCCTCCCGAACCATTTGTCACCAGCCATTCTTTCTGGCACAGTTCGCCTATATTGTCCCTGCCGGCAGAGAATATGTTCCCTTCATATCTTTGCATCGCTTGTTCCCTCCGAGAATTTATTAAGAAGAAGTATATTGTCTATCATCAGAGCACAGCTCCAGCCCAGGGGTATGGCCCAGGCAGGATAACCTTTATGCTTGTCTACCTGTTCCGGCAGCATACCGGTGCTGGTAGATCCTTTCAGTGCCCACTTGATATAGTTCACGGAATCCTGTATAAGTTTTGAGATCTCTACGTCATTACCATGTTCACTGTGAAGTGAGTTTGCAAGGGTGAGCATTGCCTTTGATAACCACAGAGTGGTCACTATCCAGGGATTGCCTTCAATGTACCTGTCGTTCTCATATCTTTTTATTCCATGGTATTCATTGACACTCACGCTAAGTCGGTTTTCTATGATCCTGATCATTGAGTGGATCATTTCTCTTTCTTCTGGGTCAGCAGGTGAAAGCATATTGAACGGTACAAAAGTACCGATCATACTTGCATCTACTGTCGTATCCAGCTTCCCATCAGCAAGGCATTTTGCGAAATAACCTTCTTTAAGCCACATTTTTTCAATTGTCCTGATCTTTACGAACTCAGCTCTTTCAAGCCAGCGTGAAGCAAGACCTGGTTCATTGTAAATCCTTGCCAGGCAGGCAGCACCTTTCAGACCGGCATATATAGCTGCAGATGTATAAGCGAACGAGCCAGCGTATGACTCCCACAGGTCCAGACAGGGGTCATGCAGTCCATTGGTCGTGCGCTTCATCAGATATTCAGCGCCTGTGAGGACCGTGATCCAAATACTTTCTAAAAATTCAGCTTTTTCCAGTCCCTTTAATGTATCGTGGTATGTGTACATGGCATGCAGCGTAGCTCCAGTCTCATCTATCTGAGTGGAATGGTCAAAATTTCCCCATGAAGGAGCTGTGTTCCCGTCAAGCCAGTATCGCTGGAACCAGGAACCATCGGAGAGCTGTGTATACCTGCACCAATGGAAGAATCTGTTGCAATATTCAGGATATCCTGCATTTAGCAGGGCCATTGCTACTTCAGATACATCTCTGTTCCAGCAATAGCCATAGCCGCCACACATCTCAAAATCATGGTCGAACTCAGGAGCAGCCACAAAGGAACCATGTATCGGGTCATTCAGAAGGTCGAGAGTGAGGAGACAACGGTTAAAAGCCTCTATTACCTGTTGTTTGGTCTCAGGCACGTTATCCAGTACTGAAAGTTTTATCAGATCCTTTTTTGAAAGCCAGTTGATCCATTCCTGCCTTGAGTTCTCCAGCATGTTATCCACTGGCTCCTGCACGAGCTCCATCATCATCTTATACAGGTGTGTTCTCTTCTGTGCAGCTCCGATGAATACTGTTATCTCCTTGGACTCACCGGCTTTGAGTTTAAGATCCCATCCAACGACAGTGTTGAGATAACCAATATCTTCCTTATTTTTATGCAGTCTGCCATCTTCCATATCATAGCGTGCGTTGGTCCACCATATAGTGTCCATTGCCTTGCCCACCTGCCATTCCTCAAAAGAAGGGGATGCCATTATACCTACATAATTGTCCTGCCAGTACTGGGCAAGGAGACGCACGTCTGGATCGCAGAAAGCTGAGTTCTTCTTGTGCATTTCTCCCACACAAAGATTGGAATAATAGAAGAGTGTACCATTAATGTCCCTTTCAGTGCCGATGGTATATCGGCGTATCATCACAGGTGCCCTTTGATGTGCAAAATCCTGGACCTTTATCTTGATACCGCTCTCATGTACAAGTTCAGTAATGACGATGTTTGTATCTTCGAGATAATGCTGTGTGGAATACCATTCGTGATTATTGGTCCACATTAGCTTGTTGTCTATCTGCAGACATATAAGCGACTCTTCTACATGTTGGGCGTAATCCCTGCGGGGATAGAAAAAACCGAACAGTTCGCCTTTTTTGCCCATGGTGACAAGGATCGTGTCATTACCCAGTATCACATTAGGTTGTCTGATCACTGGATCTCCTCTTTCATAATGTGTTCCGGTTTAACTTCCTCTGGTGCAGGCGAAACTACATGTTCGCACACTGTATTTCCCATGCTCTTGCAGCTTACTTCACGTACCTGGAATGTGCATCCCATCATTTCTGTCATGTACCCTGCGATGAATCCGCTCATGTATCCGCATACAGGAAGGTCACTGGGACCGTACGCATCTGCTATGAAAGAATCTCTTACCTTGACCGTGCCTTTACACGTCACCCTATCAAGATCCATCTCCAGCTTACCCCATCCTGATGCAAGGAAAAGTTCTCTAAGTATGGGCATATAATTACTTTTATCGGCCTGGATCATATCCTTCACATATTTCGCAGCACCTCTTCCTCCTTTAAGGCCGCTCAAAAGAAGCAGGCCATCGGGCTGGATCACATTTTCTCTTATTATTCTCAGTACATCCACAAAAGTCCGTGATCTTGTAATAAGAGCTCTTTCTCCCAGGAAGTTCAGAGGGAAATCCACTGCATGTATCATGCGATTCTTGGATATTCCTGAGTCTATCTCAGTAACTCCTTCAATGCTGCGAAGCTTGGTATCTATGGCATGGACCTGCGTTTCTTCTCTGATCTCGGTGAAGAGCATATATTTCCCATGCCCGTCAGGTTCTGTGTTGTCAAGGTAAGCGAACTTTATGTTCACTTCCATTTCGCTCAGTACTGAGTTAATATTTGCTTCAGCTCCCATATTGATTCGATAGACGATGCTGAACCATACCACAAGAGCATTTTCATCGCCTCTGGAAAACATGTACAGGTCCCTTACCATAGTATACCTCCGGTTTGATCTTTAAAGGGTTTCAATATTCATAGAGTTCAGTTTCCTGAATACCATGGATTTAAAGTCCATGAGAACTGCCATGTAATTGATGGCAGCATCAAAGGGTGATGAATGGATACTGAAATATGAATGCACATCGCCGTCACCAAGCCATTTGGTACACATATAGTAGAAATGGTCGGAAGTTAGGAGGTGTTTCCAGATACTTATGAGTTCCATGTCGTTAGTTCTGCGGACATAAGGACCCAGCAGCTTGACATCTTCAAAGCATCTTCTTTGCATATCGTTGCCCAGCCATGCGCTGGCGTCACGCTCGCTGTCAGCCCAGGAGATCGTGGCGAAATCTCCCACATCTATATCGGCTACAGCATCATATCTATTGACCACTTCAGATGGGGTCCTGAACGTCAAATTCTTGTCTATGACCTCACCGGGCAATGCTTTCAGGAATCCGAATATACCTGTTTCTTCCCATTGATGCTCACCAAAGGTCTCATAGTCCATGAAGATATTCAAAGTATCTCCCGGGGTGAGAGAAGCCCAACTGGCCCATTTATCTGCTGTGAGAGGATATTCCGGCCACCATCTTGAAGAGAAACGATATCCTATATCATCGCTTAGTTTATAGTTGCGCAGCAATACCTTGATATTCGAGTCCTTTGCCTTGTACACATAGTTGGGAGATCTGCTGCCAAGCAGATGCTCTGTACCTTCGGTAAGTATTGCCTTGTATCCCAGTTCCTCGACAGTTGCAGCCAGACTGTTATTGTAAAGCAACTCTGTATTACGAAATACTTCAGGTTTCACTCCCAGCAGCGATTTCATGTTTTCCCGGTGCTCATATATCTGCTCCCTGAATTCATCCCGGTCATCGAACAAACCTGCAAGGGAGTGATAATTAGTTTCTTCCAGAAACTCCACGCATCCTGTCTCTGCCATCTGTCTGAAGGTTTCCAGTACATCTTTGTCCCATTTCTCACACTGGCTGAGCAATGTGCCTGTTACAGAATAACTTATTCTGAACTTTCCTTCATATTCGTCAATAAGATCAAGCATGGTCCTGTTTGTCGGAAGGTAGCACTTGCGGGAAACTTTCTCAAATATTTCTCTGTTAGCCTTGTTATCGAAATATCTTTCAAAACCCGTATGTTCTTCCGGCCAGAACCATTTTAAGCGATACGGCTGATGGACTTCAAAGTAAAAACAGACAGATCTCATGTTCTCCCCTCCCACATAGCCCTTCTGAAATCAGATAATATAGAGAGATTGTTAACAGCTCTCTCATATCCTGTGATATTGGATGTGTTCATATCAAGGAAAATATCACTTTGCTGAAGGTATCCAAAGATCTTTTTCAATTCAATGGTATCTGAAAAAGCAGTTCTTTCTGCCAATTCCTGAGATATTATCTCCAGTTGCTTCAAATAGAAATGCTGTGCATGGTTTCCGAGCAAGCTTCCCATACCGTAACGGGCAGCAGATTCTGTCTTTAATGTTCCAAGCTTAATCTTCTCAAATCTCTTTACGGCATCTTCTGGTCTGATCATGCTTATTCCCCTGTCCTCCAGGCTTAGGGGCAGATCTTTGAGGAACTGAAACATTCCTCCTGCTTTACTTTCATTCCATGGGATAGAGCCATAATCAAGATATAGTGTAACCACATCGCCTTCTATACTTTCTATCCATGAAGAGAACTTATCTGCTGTCAACGGATGACCATCCCATGTTCTGTCTGAGAAACGCTTGCTCAAATCTTCGCTAAGATCTATATATCTCAGAAGTGTGGGAATGTCATTAGTATATACATTTGCTGGCACCTGCGTGTTAAGAAGATTCTGGCTCCCCTCTGCTATAATGCATTTCAGACCCAGTTTTTTGAGCACACCTCCAATGTTCCCTGATATCAGTAATTCCGGGTTCATAAAACTTGATGGAGCAGTCCCGAAAAGTTCTGAGATCTTTTCCATATGGAGCCATACCTGCTCCTTAAAATCCGTAAGATCAGGATAAAGAGCACTTAGAGAATGATAATACGTGGATGCAGCAAACGCCACATTTCCGCTGTCTGCCAGATCCCTGAAAGAATCCAGTACTTTCGGATTCCAGGCACACTGGTCCAGAAATGTTCCAGAAAGATTAAGCGTGTAAGCAGCTCCATTAGATATGGAGCTTTCAAGCACTTTGTTAGTTCTGGTGACATTGGCTGTCATGTGCTGAAAATCATTGAATATCCTTTCCTGGTCAAAGTAACTGCTCATCTGTGGTCTGCTATACCCTTCAGCAGGCCAGTACCATTTCAGATGGTAAGGCAGATGTAATTCCACACACACACAAACCGATTGCATGATTAGATATACCCCCTTTATTTATTTCAATCTATTGTGGTTTTATAGTCTAAAACAACACTTTATATTTGAATCAGGCAAATATGTAACGATATTGTTTTATTGGTATATACCAATAACTTTTGTATAATCTTCCAGTGGGAATAAATCATGTTTGAAAGAAAATGGTTAGTAATAGCAGGAGAAGAAGCGGGTCCGAAGTCAAATAAAATGGGTGGTATCTGGAACGTTATAGATGCCGAAGCGACTACTCTTGCAGCTCTTATGAGTTCCGGAGCCATTAAAGAGGAGATATTACCCGGGATCATAGTTGCAGGTCCCTATTATGGTCACTCAGGTGCTGATTGGCACAAAAGCCTTAATCGTATAACGGATATGAGTGATTTTGAGCCTTACGATGGGGATGATGAGTTATCAGAGGCACTGTCAGCCATGAAACAAAAAGGCATGGAAGTCATCAGCGGTGTGCGTCATTACAAAGGTATACCTATCATCTACCTGATGTTCAAGACAAATGATTTTTGCCGCATAATGTCCGAATATATGGGCACAAGCATGTGTCTTTCAGATAAGGTAAAAGCTGAAGCTTTTTCTTTCATTGGGCTTGATTCGCTGAAGTATGAGAATATGGGCAATGGACAGGAATATACGCATTATCTCAATCTGTCTTATGCCATTTCAGAGTTCATACGGGAACTGCTGACCATAAAGGCTCAGCGTTCAAAGGATTTTAGTGATCAGGCGATATCCGAGTTCGCAGCCTCTCTTATGCCCAGCATGCATGTATATCTGCACTGCCATGAATTTGGTGTGTTCTATGCTCTTGCAAGACTGCATAAATTAGGTCTGTCTGTAAATTCCGTGGCCACATATCATGCAACATTGCCTGGGAGGTCTTCCGGGCATCGCTCGTTGCAGAAGATACGGGACAACGATGGCAGCTGGGATCCAAGAGTACCTGAGAACATGGCAAAACTTGAATCCCTTTCAGCTTATGCTGATGTGGTAACAGCTGTAGGTGATTCCACTCGCAAGGAAGTCAAACTGTTCCATGGAATAGACTCTATAGTTGTGCGCAATGGTATAGATGATGATGGAATGGGCATTTCTCTGGAAAAGAAGAAAAAATGTCGGGAAAAGATACAGACTTTCCTTTCTGAGAATATTCATAAGGTGTACGGAGGGATACCTATTCCTTCCAAGAGGATATTGCCTATATTTTCTATATCACGTATCGAGATAGAGAACAAGGGATATCCGGACCTGCTGGATTCTCTCATGCTGCTTGATCGAATGGTGAAGATGGAAATAGAAGCTGGCCAGCAGGATGAGGATATACGTGTCGTCTGTTTCATTATCGCTGCTCATGGGCCAAAATCAAATGTACCTGAAGGGTTCCCTATAAAACTTCCTGATGAGCTGCTGCAGGGTGAGGAGATAAGACTGCAGAAAATGATCAAGGAGAGAGAACTTGAACCAGGGCAACTTATTACAGGAAGAAGACATGTGGTAGCTGTACTGTACCCCCAGTGGATATCTGACCATGACGGTGGTCTTAACATGAACTCGGATGAACTGATGGCGGGATGTATTGCAGGTATTTTCCCATCCAGGTATGAACCTTTCCTGCTGACAGGACTCGAAGCAGGAAAAGAGGCGACCCCAAGCATAGTCAGCAAGGTATGCGGGTTCAGTGATGCTCTTGCCAGTATCAAACGTCTTGTTATGGGTATGGGTGGCGTTATAGTCGTGGACAATATCGATCTCCCTTACAATGAGACTGTAGGAGATTACGCCCTTTCTATGGATTATTTCCTGGATACTTATATTGATGACAAGGTAAAGTACAGTCTTCTCTGCCAGGAGGCTAACCTGCTTGCAAAGGAGATGAACTGGATGGACCCTGCCAGAAAATACTATGAATTGTTGACCGGTGTGTGCATAGTCCCGGAAGAAGAGGAAAACTAACAGGGTTTATATCCCTTTGTTCAGGAGAAATACCAGTGTCTGAGATACGTAAACACTATTTTCTTGATGAGTATTGCATCGTGGCTGCCGGAAGAGGTAAAAGACCTTCTGATTTTTCTTCTTCCCCGGAGGTGCAGAACGCTACAAGCTGCGTTTTCTGTGCTGGGAATGAGGATAAAACACCACTCTCCATGGCTGTCTATAAAGATGGAGAAATACTTCAGGACACTAAGAATAAGCTCATTAAAGGCTGGCAGATACGCTGCATACCTAATCTATACCCGGCTCTTAGCCCGGCAGGTGTTGATGATCCATATAGTTCAGGCTATGGCTTTCATGAGGTGATCATAGAAACACCAAATCACGACAGAAGGCTGACAGATCTCACGGATGCAGAAATGGCTCTCCTTATGCAAGCCTACAAAGACCGTGTCATGCATAACTGGAAACAGCCTGAGATAAAGTTCGTCTCTCTTTTCAAGAATTGGGGAAAGCAGGCTGGTGCATCGCTGGAACACACGCATTCCCAGCTTATCGCATTGCCCCTGATACCTCCGTCAATTAAGAAGGAATCTGATGTTATCCATGGCACAGGTAAATGTACCTACTGCGAGATAGTGCATATGGAGTCTTCCAATGAACGTTCCATTTATGAAAATGAACATTTCATAGCTTTTGCTCCATACTGCTCGAAGGTTCCTTTTGAGATATGGTTCCTTCCAAAGACACATGTCAGCCATCTTGGAGAGTTGTCTGAGCACATGTTGCATTCTCTGGGTATTGCTATACGCTATGTATTATCAAGGCTGGAAACGGTACTTGGGTCTCCGGCTTATAATTTTATGTTCTTCCAGCTAATGGATGATGATCAATATCATCTGAACCTCAGGCTGCAACCTGTGACAAGCAAAATGGCAGGTTTTGAGAAGAACACAGAGATATTTATAAATACCATGCCTCCGGAAAAGGCTGCAGAGTATTTAAACAATGAATATTCCAAACAGACAGTACATTAAATCAAAATAGTGGGGTATATAAAATGCAAAAATTAAGGATAGGTATGTTCTCGTGGGAAAGCTTGCATTCGGTTAAGGTGGGTGGCATAGCTCCCCATGTGTCCGAGCTATCTGAAGTTCTTGCTTCCAAAGGTCACGAGGTCCACATATTTACACGTAATAGAGGTCTGAAGCCGCATGATCTCATAAACGGCGTACATTATCACAGAGTGGACCATGATCAGTCAGGGGGAGTGGTGAAGCAAATGGACAGAATGTGCGATTCCATGTACTGGATGTTCCTGGAAATAGTAGATCGTTTTGGGCAGTTCGATATCCTCCATGGGCATGACTGGCATCCGGTAAACGTGCTATGCAAGCTCAAAGCGGAAAAAGGCCTGCCTTTTTTGCTTACATATCACAGTACCGAATGGGGTCGTAATGGTAATGTCCATGGTGATTGGTGGGAAGCTAAGACCATATCACACAAGGAATGGCTGGCTGGTTATGAGTCAGCTAAGGTCATAATCACTTCAGAGGTCCTGAAAAGGGAGGTACAGTTCCTGTATCATATCCCTGATTATAAGATCTCCCTTGTACCCAATGGCATTTTCCTGAATAAGATACGTAAAGAAGTTGATCCGGGCGAAGTGAAGAAGCAGTTTGGTATACATCCGCTTGCACCGGTTGTCTTGTTCATAGGACGCATGAGCTACCAGAAAGGCCCTGATGTGCTTGTTAAGGCTATAGGAAAGGTATTATCCCACCGCTGGGATACACAGTTCGTGCTTATTGGAGAGGGAGAAATGCGGGCTCACTGTGAACACCTTGCAGATTCATTGGGTGTCAAGTATGCATCCCATTTCCTTGGGTATGCATCAGATGAGGTTTCCAGGGATTGGTACAATGCTGCAGATATTGTGTGTCTTCCAAGCCGGAACGAACCCTTTGGGATAGTTGTGCTTGAAGCGTGGGATGCTGGAAAAACCGTCGTGGCTACTGATGCTGTAAAACTTGTAGATAACTTTAAGAACGGGATTACTGTGTATCAAAATCCGGATTCCATAGCATGGGGCATAAATTATGCGCTGGACGGTCTGGGTAAGGCAGGTTTTGGCGAGGAAGGCCGCAGGCTCATCGAAGATGTATATAATTGGAATGAGGTAGCGGATTCCACAATAAAGGTCTACGACAGTGTACTTAAGGACAATGAATAGAGTAGTTGGGAACAATCTACTCATATTCTCTTTTTACAGAAGGCCCTCTGTAAACTCTTTTTTCATAATCCCCATATCCTCTGTGTTTGGGTCTGATCTTCTTCTGAAGCTGTTGTTCAAGCAGTGCTTCCACATGCTTCCATTCTGTCTCGTCCGATGTCAACTTATCCCTCATATCATCCTGATAAACGGATTGTGATGTATGAACTCCACATCCAGTCCCAGCATGTCTGCCAGACGCGGGCACAGTTCTTCCATGCCCGGATTCTCTGTAGCGTAATGCGTGGCATCGATAAGTGTAAGTTCTCCCCGGGAGCGTATCACATCATGTTTAAGTTCCGAAGAAATAAAGGCTTCAACACTATGCTTTTTTGCTATTTCGAGGTACTCATTGCGAAAACCACTCCCGCCAAAGACCATAACGCGTTTAATATCATTCCTCTCTCCCACATATTGCACGTGCGTGTTCAGGCTTTTTGAGACATGGTTTGCCAGGGTCTCTGTTGAACACAAAGGCACTTCACCTATACGTGCCATTTCCAGTTCCTGTACATTACTAAGCCCCAGCTTCTTTGCAAGTATATCGTTGATCCCCCCTTTAGCTCTGTCAAAGTTCGTATGCATGGAATACAGGGAAATACTGTTGTCCAGGGCTATTTGCAGAGTGGTGGCAAGATCTTTGGATATTGAGTTCACCGGATTGAAAATCAGGGTGTGGTGTGTGATCAAAAGATCTGCATCGATCTCAGATGCTCTGTTAAGTACATAATCTGTAGGATCTAAAGCAACTGCTATTTTTTTAATATCATTGTCAAGGTCCAGGTTAAGACCTATTCTGCCAATGTCAAAATCTGCGGCAAGCTCGGGGGGAGCTATCTTTTCCAGAACTGGAACGATCTTAGATAGATGCATGAAAAACCTTTGTCCTCAATTAATAAGAATCTATCGCAATCATAACAATGTGCTCTATTGCAGGTTTTAATGGGTCTTTCAGACACAATTTAATCGAAGCATTAAAATATAATTAATTATATTATATATGAGAGGTTTACTTATGAGAATAGAAAGTGGGATAGATGGCCTGGATGAGATCATACAGGGAGGTCTTCTCTCAGAACGCGTTTACCTGTTAAGTGGGCCACCAGGTGGTGGCAAGACCACCTTTGGTGTACAGTTCCTTGCAAAAGGTGCACTTCAGGGTGATGTGGGATTATATGTCACCCTTCTTGAATGCCCCCAGAACATCATGAACGACATGTCCAACTACGCCCTTAATGTCATACCACTAATAAAAGTGAAGAAGCTATTGTTTGCAGATCTGGGCCCACGTATGGAATATGGGTATATTGACGAGCTGAAGGATATAACTCATCCTCATGAAGGGGTGGAAGGTTTTTCCAACGAGCACGAAGCTCCTTCACCTGCTACTGTATTTAAGGAACTGGCAGCATACGTTGCGGAATACAATGTCAAAAGGCTGGTGATCGATTCCATGACAGCTATACGTTTTGCGACACAGGACCCGGCGCTGCAGGAAAAAGAGATGACCCGCTTCATCAGGAATCTCAAAAAACTGGGTTGCACCACTATACTCATAGGAGAGCTGACAGATCCAAATGCCTATACTACCGAACAGTTCGCCTCCCATGGTGTGATCTTCCTGCATAATTTCCTTTATGAAAAGCAGATGACACGCGCCATCCAGATAATCAAGATGCGTGGAACAAAACATGACTGTAATATGCACAAGGTCCAATTCACTGAGCGAGGGCTACAGGTAGAAGGTCTGGTGCAATAAGGAAGTGATCTCAGGATGCGGCTCTTCAAGAAAGTGAAACAAAAAAGAAAACTCAGTGACTCGGAAAAAGCTGAGCTTGAGAAAAGAGCTTATGATCTTGGATTTGAGGTAGGTTATCATAAGCATTCAGAGCTCGGCTGGGTAAGCGAGCGCTACACTGTACTGGAATCGGTTTCAAAGGAAGCAGATCTTCTTGAGCTTGTCAGTGAAAACTATAAAAAAGGTAAGGAAACAGGTATCAAAAGCCGAGAGAGGGATATGAAACTTGGCCTGAGCATGAAAGAAAAGAACAAAAAGAAACATGCTTCTGAAGTCCTGCATGATCTTAACTCCCGGGAAAGGGAACGCCTTCATTTAAGATCGGGTTTCACATCTGTTCAGGATAAAAATACGCATTCTTTTAGCATGCTTCAGCATCCGAAGATAACTGAAATACCTTCAGCTACAGAGATCTCCAAGGCAGTGGAAAGACCTCCAATGATCCGTGGTTTCAAACCGCTGGTTCCAAAGGAATGAAGCCATGTTTGAGACTGAATGAACGGGAATATCCATGATCTTAAAGAATACAGGTTCTGATGCAGTTCACAGCACCTCCGAAAACAGTGAGATCGATTTTTCTCTTGTTCCCTTTTCCATGCACTCGCATGGTTATGATCTTGAGATATTGCATGCATATCTGGATGCTGTTCCTGCCATGTTGATTATTCTTGGCACTGATCAGATAATCTCTTTTGTGAATGACAGTTTTTGTACGAGCCTGAACTACACAAAACAGGAGCTCATTGGTCTTATATGGTATGAAATACTGATTGCTCCGGACAAAAGATATGAATTCAGAGAAATATATTCCAGATCTTTTGCAGATGTCATAGAGAATCGTGGTGTTGAATTACTAATAATGGATAAATATAGACAGGAACATCCTGCTATACTTAGAGCAGGATGTCTTCAACACAGGAACATCGACATTGCCAGTACCATAGTACAAATAGAACTGGTCAATCCTGCATCCGATGATCCTTATATATGTTCTGCGACTGATAAGTATCGTGCGCTTGTGGAAAATTCGGTGGATGTACTTGTGGAAACAGATGCCAAGGGTATTATCACATATATAAGTCCTTCCATTATGGCATATGGTTTTAACCCTGGAAAGCTGATACTCAAGGAACTGTCAGATCTGTTTTTTTACGAAGATCAGAGTAAGATCATCCGTTCTCTATCCATTACTCTTAACAGCTCCGGCCAGACCCGGGTACAAGCCCGCCTTAACGATCCGAATGGGAAAGCATATTGGGTGGAATTATATGCACAGGCATTATTGGATAAAGATGAGCATGTTAAAGGAATAACTGGTAACATAAGGGACATTGCTGACAGGAAAGCTGACCTCAGTGCCCTGGAGATGGCCAGTGACATGTTCATCTCTCAGGCACGCTCAGCTTCCGAAGCGATCATCTTTTCAGATTCAGAAGGCACTATCATATTCTGGAACAGAGGTGCTGAGAATCTCTTTTTCTATACGGTTGAAGAAGCGTCGGGTAAGCACATTTCCATGATCATGCCTCAAAGATACCGGCATATACATCAGGGGTGGGACATTGTTGTTTCTACGGGTCGTTCCTGGGTAATGGGGAACACCATCGAACTTTACGGTCTGAAAAGAGACGGAACAGAATTTCCCATGGAGATCTTGCATTCCTCATGGAAGCAAGATGGTGCCTCCTTCTTTAGTGTAACTATCAGGGACATTACACAGCGTGTTCTGAATGAAAAAGAGATTCGAGAAGCTAAGGACAAATATCGTATGATATTCGAGAAATCACCTTTGGGCATTATCCATTTCGATATCTATGGGGTGATAACTCAATGCAATAAGAGCTTCGTGGATATAGTAGGTGTGGAAGAAGTAAATGTAATTGGTAATATTATTGGTCTTAACCTGATCAATTCTGATGCAAGCGAGGAGATTAAGAAGTGTGTCACTAAAGTGCTTTCTGGCAGATCAGATAACTTTTGCGGTACTTCTTTTTCGTTCATGGGTGTCAAAGATATTCCCATAAGGGCCAGTTTTGTGCCTGTGATCACTAAAGATAAAGCTATTGCCGGCGGCATTTGTATAGTTGAGGACATAACTGAAAGCAAGAAGGCAAGGGAAGTACTGATACATGCCAAGAACGTAGCTGAAGAGGCCAGCAGAGCGAAGAGTGAGTTTCTTTCCAATGTCACACATGAACTCAGAACTCCTCTGAATGCTATCATGGGTTTCTCTGATCTTTTGCAGGAAAGTATCGAGAATAAACTGAACGATGAGCAGCGTAAATACCTCAATAATATAATATCAGGCGGTAAAGATCTGCTTGATGTTGTAAACAATATTCTTGATGTATCGAACATAGAAACCGGAAAAACAATTCTTGAACTTGAGGACATAGATGTGCCAGACCTCATAAAGGATGTTGTTACTGAAATGTCTTTATTTGCTTCTAAAAGGAACATTGCACTGCAAACGGAAATTGATGCTCATATCGGGCTGATCCGGGCTGACCGAAATAAATTACAACAGATACTTACTAATCTGGTAAGTAATGCCATCAAGTTCGGTAAAGATGAAGGGTTTGTACAGCTTAGGGTCAAGCAAATATATGGTATGCTGCATGTCGAGGTCATAGATAATGGTATAGGTATCAGCGTCGATGATCAGCAGATATTGTTCAAGCCATTTGCACAGTTGGATTCCTCTTCAACTCGTAAATATAGAGGTAATGGCATTGGACTTTACATAGTTAAACAGTTTGTCAATCTGCATGGAGGAATCGTATGGATGGAAAGTGAAATAGGAAAGGGTAGTACTTTTACTTTTACTATTTCTCTGGATCTTTGATTATTTTAGAATTTATAAAAATCTATACACACTGTTTTCTCTTACATCCATTGCTGATTTATATATAAAATAATTATACTGATTTAAGCCACAATAAAATTATATAATAATAAAAAAATATCTTAACAGAGATCAACTGATATTATAATGGTCCATGATCTACTAAAGAGGCGTGCACATGTCAATCAGATCAATTTTTTTTTTATTCCTGGTTTTATTCTGCCTGGTATCCCAGGCATCGGCTTACAGCTCAGCTGATATTGAATGGGAATCCGTAAAAACTGCAACTCTCCACTGGGGTGATGCTGTCACTGTAGACCACTATGTTATTACTGCAGACGATTTTAACAAGGATGGATATGCATATATCACTATCTGCAAAGATAACAGATACATGACATCCGGAGCCCTGAAACTGTCAGATAATGTGATCTACAGGGACACGGTCAATGGTTATGACATAAAGGTATATGTCAGCGCTCTAAGTTTAAAAGTTGACAGCTGGACTGGAAACCTCATAGATCCTACTGTCAAAGTGCAAATATACAGACGTGGATTGCCTGATCTTGAAGTTAAGCTTAAGATCGGAAAAGAGAGTTATGATCCTACCAGGCTTTCCACTCCCCGTTTTATAGAAGGCAACGTAACCATCAAGAATGTGGGTGATGCAAAAGCCAGCAACGTTGTGCTAAATATAGATACTGATGGCCTTAAACTTGCAGAAGGAAAACTTACGCAAACATCTGTTTCTCTTGAAAAAGGCGAATCTGCCAAACCACTCGCTTTTAAACTTCAAATACCTCTTTTATGGGATGAGGAAGACTTTAAAATAGTTGCACAGGTCACTGCCAATGATATCAATAATGATAAACATGTGTTCAATGGCACTAAGACCATTACCATTAGACCAAAATCTGAGATCCTTCTCACTAAAAGCTGTACAGGAAAAATATACATGGATGAAACTGCTTACGTTTCTCTTATTGTAAGGAACACTGGTCCATATGCCCTTAATTCCATCCTTATCAGCGATATACAGACTGATGATCTGGAACTGAAGGACAATGTACAGACAAAAAAGACCATATCTCTAAATGGACAGGAAACAACAACCGCTATTGAATACACTCTTAAACCAATTAAACCAGGCAAGTTCAAGCTGCCCAAAGCTACTGCCACTTTCACAGTCGATGACAAAAAGTACACATTTGAATCCGATGTACCTTCCATAGAGGTCAATGGTCCATACATAGTTTTAGATAAGAAAGTAAATGTATCATCTTTCAACCCTGGTGATAATGTGCTTGTGACTGTCTCTGTGGAAAATGAAGGCACCAGGGATGCCAATGTTAAAATAGAAGAGACAGTACCGACAGGTACAAGTTTTGTTAGCGGGGTCATGACCTTCAATGATGTTGTAAATGATAAGTCTGCAAAAAGTTTTTCATATGTCCTTAAGCTTGAAAACACAGCTGATATTAAACTTCCAGCTACATCTGCTAAATTTGTTGATCTGGAAGGCTATAAGGGTGAAAAGGTCTCTAACATGCCAGAGATCAAGTTGAAAGTTGCAGCGAGCCAAGGCACAAGCTCTCAGGGACAATCAGGTGCTTCAAACTCTTCCGCTTCTTCCAGTTCCGGTAAGGCCCAGACGAGTTCTGGGCCAGACGACCAAATTGCACAACAGCCAGGATTTGAGGCAGGGATTCTTGTGTTTGTTTTAATAGCTTTGTTCAGGTTTTCAAGAAAGGGTCAGAACTGATATGGATCACAGATCTATGCTGGTTATTGCAGCAGTGATAATATACCTTCTGCTGCAGCCTGCAACTGCAAATGATGCTGATGATACGGGATGGCTTACTCCCTTAAATATCACTCTGTATTGGGGTGAGCAGGTCGTAATAAATGGATACACTATTACTGCACAGGATTTTTCACCGTCAAAACCTGTGGACCTCCCGGACGATTATGTGATGTTAAATGTGAAAAGTAACACTTCACGTTCTTGGGGTGCCATTCTTGCCCTTAACAACACTATGATCCCTAACGAAACGATACTTGACGGATCGGTCAAATTAACTGCTAAGAAAATTATAACAGGCAACAATATACCTACTCCCTATGCCATCATAGAAGTTGCCTTTGCAAACATTTCATCTGTGAGTAAACCAATACCCTGGATAAATAGTGTAGTTAGGGTAAAAAAATCCCCTATCAATGAAGCATATGTCTATGAACGTGTAAATATATTGATAGAGGTGATCAGTCTTAAGGATATTTCCCTGGAAAATATACACATTAATGAGACGGTACCTGATGGTTTCATAACCGATCCGGATATTGAGGATACTTGCTGGACCATTAGTCTGCGTCCGGGAGAAAAACGATTATTATCTTACTCTGTACGTGCTTTAAGACCAGGGACTTTCCTGATACCTGGTATGCAAATGTCTTTTGATCATAATGGTGTAACCCACCACTTGCAGACCAATGCAAGCAAAATTGTGATACATGGTCCCTATATTGATGTGAACAAGTCTTTTATTTACCAGGATATGGGGATTGATGGCCTTTTAAATGTCACTCTTCGGATCAATAACACCGGAGACAGAGCTGCTTACGTACAGCTTGCTGACCAGATGCCTGAAAACTGCCAGCTGCTAAGTGGTAACCTGAACAAAAGCCAGGTCATGCAACCATCTGATGTATGGGTCCTTGAATATTCAGTGCTTGTACACTCCAGAGAAAGTGTTGTGATACCAGGAGCAAAAGTGAGGTTTGCAGACTCCAGGGAATACAGGGATTCTTTTGAATCTGCAAGTTATTTGTTAAAGATACAGGGAAATATAATAGAAGAGGATGAACCCGAAGAAGACATGGTCCAAGAGCAAACATCTGCAGAAACAGGTGTCGAAACTAAGGATAAAATGGTACCTGAAAAAATAAATTCTGTAAACAGTCTCAAGAGAAGTCTGATAAACCTGGTCGAAAAGGCTATAGGCTGGAGATCATAGTGAAAAAAGGAAACGTTTTAAATACATGCCAGACCAACTTTTATTATGATAAGTTTTGAAAAAGACCGTACAACCGAAACTTTTATTTTCACTCATGGGGATTCTGACGGCATCTGTTCCGGTGCTATCGCAAAGAGTGCCTATCCGAACTCGCAGGTATATTTCACAAGTCCTGTAAGCCTGTTACAAAAACTGGAGCTGGGGAAAGGGTACAAGCGTGTGATCATCTGTGATATTGCTATTGATGAACGTACCAGCACACAGCTTCTTGAAAAACTTAGAGAATTATCCCGGGAGAGTGAACTGATCTATATCGATCATCATCCTATACCTAAGAGCGGCTGGAATGAGCCCTGGTTGCATAATGATCCGAGTGCCTGTTCCTCGGAACTGACATATAAAGTGCTCGCCCACCGGCTTAACCGGGATATGCGCAGAGTCGCTATCTATGGAGCTATAGGCGATTATGCTGATGATACTGATTCTGTGCAGGAGTGGTGTGCAGACTGGGATAAAAGAACCCTTTTCTTTGAGGCCGGTGCACTTATACAGGCGGTTATATATGCAGGTCGTGAATTCGATTTTAAGAGAGTGCTGATTGAATACCTTTCAAAGGATCGCCTTCCTTCAACTATTCCTGATGTTCTTGATTTTGCCAAAAAATGCTCTGATCTGGAAGAACAATTGAGGTTGAGGATTAAAAAGCAGGTTAAAAGCCTACACAACATAGCCTATGTTATTGATCCCAAAGGTTACAAGTCCAAGTCTGCCATCTACGCTGCATCCTATGGTCAGCGAAAAGTGGGGTTATCTGCTGAATACAGGCACAAAAAACATTCTTATGATATGAGCTTCCGTTCACGTAGTCCTGTTGATCTTAATCTGCTATTACGGGAAATAGCTCCCAAGTATGAGGGTAGTGGCGGTGGTCTTGCGGAAGCGGCTGGTGCAAGGATACCAGTAGCTAATTTTAAAGCTTTCCTCAAAGACCTTGATGAGCGAATAGGTGAAGAAGAGAAAAGACTGAAAGAAGAACATATTATCGATAAATGTGATTAAGCAATCGGAGATAATATGAAAAATAAATCGGATCTTGCTGATGGCGCTGAATTTGAGATTGTTTTTGTGGGCAGGTCCAATGTGGGCAAATCCTCTATCATTCGCAAACTGACAGGCAGTAAAGTAAGAGTGGGCAAAAGGCCTGGTGTGACCCTGAAACCTACACATGTTAGATTAGGTGATCTGCTGATTACGGATATGCCTGGTTTTGGTTTCATGAGTGGTATCAAGGAACGTAAGCAGGATATTGTCAAGGATAGGATTGTACATTATATAGAGGGTAATGCAGAAAGGATCGACCTTGCTATACTGGTGGTTGATGGATCTTCTTTTCTGGATATAGTTACCAGGTGGGAAGAAAGGAATGAAATACCTGTGGATATTGAACTGTTCAAGTTCCTGAACGAAATGGAGATCCCTGTCATTTTGGCTATTAATAAAATGGACAAGATAGAAGAAACTATGGCTAATCATGTGCTTGATGCTATCGTGGAGAAACTTGGTTTGCCCTTACCATGGCATATGTGGCAGGAAGTTGTGGTACCTGTATGTGCCAAACAGAACGACCTTAAGAAACTTGCTCTATGTATTCGCCAACGCATGCATCTAGCACGCAGGGATGATCTTTTCCGATATATTCACTGATATTGGGGAATAGAACATTATAACAGATTTGCCTTTATCCGACCTTCCGCAGATGTCTCCTCAGAAATAGTATTTTTCACAGCTCTCCC
>CAZAMM010000022.1:0-32130 GCA_964486435.1 uncultured Methanosarcinales archaeon
AAAGAAGGCTTTACAAGCCTTCGCTGAGTGAGGATACTACAAGGGGGCTAATAAATTTATATCTGTTATTATGTGTTATTAAATTTGAAATCTGCAATTATTTGCTACAGATAAGACCATGGAAAAACAGAATTGTAAATAGATTCAAATAATAAAAAGTAGTTGAAAGCAATCATCTATAGAATTAAAGATAAAAATTATCAAATTATGCAAACACAGGAAAAAAAAGAGATAATTATTATAATAAAAACAGGATACTTTTATTCCGAAAAGATATGATTTTTCTAAAACGATTAAAGCTCTGTACTGAACTTTTTGTCATGTCATTCCTTTATTAAATTCATCCTGATCTGGATCCAATATCCTGCAAATACCTGTGTGAGTAAGAGGAAAAAATGTCATTTGAAAACCTAAAGATAAAAAAACCGCTTCAAAGAGCACTTGAAAATGAAGGGTACACCGCTCCTACCCCCATACAGACACAGGCCATACCACATTTATTGGAAAACAGGGATCTGATAGGTATTGCCCAGACAGGTACAGGCAAGACTGCTGCATTTGTATTACCTATACTTCAAAAACTTTCAGAGGTCCACAAACCTTCCAAACCCCGAATGCCACGGGTACTTGTACTTGCACCTACAAGAGAGCTTGCAGCTCAGATAGGAGACAGTTTTTCCACTTATGGACAGTTCATAAGGTTCCGGTACACAGTTGTTTTCGGTGGTGTAGGACAAGGCCCCCAGGTGAAGGCCTTATCACACGGTGTTGATGTCCTTATAGCTACCCCGGGCAGACTGCTTGACCTACTGGACCAGGGACACGTAAAACTTAATGGAGTGGAGTTCTTTGTACTTGACGAAGCTGACAGAATGCTGGACATGGGTTTCATAAAAGATGTATACAGAATAGTATCCATACTTCCTGTAAAAAGGCAATCGCTTTTCTTTTCTGCCACAATGTCGCCGCAGATATCGGAACTTGCCCGAAAGCTTCTTACAAGTCCTGTACATGTGGAAGTATCCCCTCAGGCTACAACAGTAGAAAAAATAGACCAATTCATGTTCTTCGTGGACCAGGAGAACAAAGATAACCTGTTGCTTGGCCTTCTGGAGCACAATCATTTAAGATCTGTATTGGTATTTACCCGCACAAAACATCGTGCAAATAAGGTGGCTCTGATGCTTAACAAGAATAACATCGAAGCTGATGCGATACATGGTAATAAATCACAAAACCAGCGCACTAAAGCCATGGATGACTTCAGGTCAGGAAATGTACGGGTATTGGTGGCAACAGACATTGCTGCACGGGGAATCGATATTGAAGACATATCTCATGTTATAAACTATGATCTTCCGAACGAACCAGAGAATTATGTACATCGCATCGGACGTACGGCAAGAGCAGGATCTGAGGGCACAGCATACTCATTCTGTGCAGCAGACGAACGCGATTATCTGCGCAGTATAGAGAAGCTCACAAGACAGGAAATTGAGGTTGCAGAGCATCATTATCATTCAGAAAAAGCAAAGAACGCTACCGGAGAAGCTGCCAAACCGGCTCCAAGAAAACAGCGTGGATCCGGACAGAAAGCCAGACCACAGAAACAGAACAGGCAGCACCCAGTAGCAAGGAAATCACGTCCTGCAAAAGGCCGTTAACCACGTAGAAATAAGATCATCAGCATATTTATCAGTGATGAATACCTTATCGGTATTCATTCTTTGGACCTGTAGTGTAGCGGATATCACTTAAGCCTCCGGAGCTTAGAACCCGGGTTCGAGTCCCGGCAGGTCCGCTAAAAGAAATTATTTTTAATGTTTTAATGGCCTCACAAAATAGTGAGAGCTTGATTAACTACACTGATCTTAGAAGGCGGAAACCAAGTGAGTAGTGACCGTATTTCGGATGAAATGTAATACGATAGGATGACCTGCATTTCTGGGGGTAGTTGACCCAGCTGCCACCACGCAGAGCTGGACTAAAAACAGCAACATCTTCCCAGGTACGAGCATGGGCCAGATCATCTTCATAATTTTGAATAGATCTGTTCTGACACCATTCCCATACATTACCATGCATATCATACAATCCCCATTGATTGGGTTTCTTCTGACCTACTGGATGCGTCTCATTCCCTGAGTTACCATAATGCCATGCATATTTTCCCAATTTCGAATCCGCATCTCCAAAAGAATATCTTGTAGAAGTGCCTGCTCTGCAAGCATATTCCCACTCATCCTCAGTGGGCAGACGGTACTTGTCAGTACCCTCCATTGTGTTCAACTGTTTGACAAACTCCTGCACATCGTACCAGGAAATACATTCAACAGGCCTATCATCTCCTTCAGAACACGACGGATCGATGCCCATTATGGATTTCCATGCCTTTTGTGTCACTAAATATTTTCCGAGGTAGAATGGTTTTAAGATAACCGCTTTATTAATGTGTGTTCCACAGCTGCACCTATCTGAATCTAGTATTAACTCACCTGCAGGTATTAATATGAGTTCCATATCCATGTAATTTTTTATAGATACAGCATGCGTTTTCTGTTCAGTTTTTTCTTGTCCTTGTTCTTCTTCTTTTATAATAAGCTCATCTTTTTTGTACGTCATCTTAGTATCATCTAATATTTTATCAGCTATAGTCCTTTGTTTTGAAAAGATTACCTGTAATAATGACAGATCAGATAATATTTATTCTTTACATCATAAAGATAAAGTAAAAGGAGCAAGTTATTGTAGATATTCATTCTTTATTATTGGAATCTGTACAATAATTTCAAAGGAAATATTTACTTTTATAATTATCAGTAAAGATATAAACACTTAAAGTAGTGGATAAATGGGAAATCAAACTGGAAGATGGTATGAAGGAGAGCAGGAAAAGAAATAAAGGAAACAAAAAAGCTGTGAGAAAGGACATCCACTTGCGCAGCATTGCAATTGGGATAGGTATTGTCTTGATTCTCACAGGGATAGTTGGAATATTATATAATACCCAAAGTTCTGAATATTGGTCCGTTTCCGACCAAGGTATATTGTCCTATAAACTTCCTGAGATCACAAATTATTCCATTAGTGATATTAAAACATCAGAAGATGGTAATGTACTAAAACATCTTACCTTTAAAAGTGAGGATGGCAGTATCGCGGGACTCATACGTTTTCCTTCATCTGAGGAAAAAGTCCCTGGCATAGTAGTCCTCCCGGGAGCAGGTGTAACTAAAGAAGGACAGGAAGGACTTTTAACTGACCTTGCCGATATGGGATATGCCACGATCACTATAGATCAGCGCAACCTTGGAGCGGTGTACCCTGAAAATGATCTGGAACTATTTGAAGAAGGTAAAGAACCCGTTGAATATATTATGGTATATGATGCTCTTATGGCTGCTGAAGTGCTGAGGGATCAGAAGGAAGTGGACCCGGAAAAGATAGCTATGCTTGGGATAAGCAATGGCGGGAGATTTGCTATAATTGCAACAGCTCTTGATCCTAAAATAAAAGGAGTTATAGGCATCAGCACATCCGGATATGGAACAGGCACAATTGAGAAAAATAAGGTAGATGAAAATGCATACATTTTTTACAGGTCCATAGATCCTGATAATTATATAGCAGCAATATCCCCCCGAAAAGTTGTTATGTTCCATGCATCCAATGATACTATAATTCCCTGCAGCATGGCCGAAGATACTTTGGAACTTGCCAGGGAACCAAAGACAATGTATACGATCAATAGAAGTACTCACGGATACGATATATCTGCAAAAGAAGAAATCGAAAAAGAACTTTCAATTATCCTTGGCTGATGTCCGGAATAAAAGCAGTGCAAACGTCTGCATCCATTCATTTGATGGGTACGCGAATAAAAGCCTGTCCGCAAGATGAGTAAAAGCCATCTTCTCTGCCACATGGTTCATTGACTTGTACATCATCCAAAAAATTATATTCTTTCTTGCGTCTAATTGTATGGTGGGACATATGATAATCACCCGGATTATAGTATAATTATCACAAATATATATGTTTTTGGCATATATAAAACATGCTCTTTGTTTGTAATATATCTTTATAATAGAGCTCAACTATTACATGAAACCTGAAAATAAAAAGGGGAAATTTATGAAACTTGAAACACGGGCTGTACTCAATACCGAGGAACTAACCTGTATTATGTTCGACATGGACAATACACTTTTTGATTTTGTAGAAGCAAAGCTACGAGCTTGCCGGGAAATAGTGAACCACATTGGATGCGGAGATTCCCTGGAACTTTTCCAATACTTCAGAAGGCCTGGCCATGGCTTTGAAGACTGGGACAATATCCTGGACTATATTGCAGATAAAGGCGTCTTTTCACGATCAGTGTATGATGAATGCTGCCAGATATACGAAACAGAGAAATTAAAAGCTGTAGACCCATACCCTAATGCTATTTCTACTATAAGGGAACTTAAGGAAATGGGACTTAAAATTGCGATCCTTACCGATGCACATAGCACCAATGCAAAAAAGAGACTTGAAAAAACAGGATTTATCCAATTGTTGGATGCCCTCTTTTGCGCAGATATCACAAGTTCAAGCAAACCTTCACACCAGACCTTTCTTTTTGCCTTGGAGGCACTTAACCTGCAACCATGTGAAACTCTGTTTGTTGGTGACAGCCTGCGCAGGGATATCGCACCTTCCAAGGCTTTAGGGATGCTCACTGCATATGCAGCTTATGGAGACAGGAACGGAGACATAAAGAAAAAATATGAAGCTGTATCTCCTGACTTTGTATTGAACGATATAAGTGACGTGCTTGACATATTTGCATCTGTAAAAAAGGTATAATTATGCAGTACGATGTCATTGTTGTAGGAGGTGGACCTGTTGGTTCAACTGCAGCCCGCTATGCAGCCCAGGAAGGAGCAAAGGTGTTGCTCATTGAAGAACATGCAGTTATAGGTTCTCCTGTGGGATGTACCGGCCTGCTCAGTACACGTGCCTTAAAGGAATGTGATGTAGAACCTTCGGAAGAATTTGTCCTTAATTCCGTCAGAGGAGCTTATGTACATCCGCCTTCTGGAAACCCATTACCCATAGACGGCGGCAGGACAAAAGCATACGTAGTTTCAAGGAAAATGTTCGACAGGAAGCTTTTCAGAATGGCAATAGACACCAGTGTTGACGTGATGTTAAGAACACGTGCAGTAGGAGTACAGCTCAGTAATGGAGAGCAAATTCTCAGTGTGCTTGAAAGAGGAAAACTAAAAAACATACATTCAAAGGTCATCATAGCTGCAGATGGAGTGCGCAGCAATATGGCAAAGATGGCGGGTCTTGGCAATGCACATAGGATCATGCCCGGCATACAGATAGAAGCTCCATACCGTTCTGATGATCCTGATTTTGTAGAGCTTTTCGTTGGCTCCAGAGCTCCTGGTCTTTTTGCCTGGACCGTGCCTGTGAACGAACACATCTCCAGAATAGGGCTGGCAACTGATAGCATCGATGGTCCTGAAACTTATGAATACCTGCAGTGGTTGCTTAAACATAATACTCACATTACCCCGAGGTACGGAGGCGGGCAAACAGATATAGTATTCGGGGGCATACCTGTTGGACCCTTGCACAAGACCTATACTGATGGAATAATGATCGTAGGTGATGCTGCAGGCCAGGTAAAACCTACTTCCGGAGGGGGCATATACACAGGTGCAGTCTGTGCAAAAATTGCTGCAGAGGTAGCAGTATCCCTGGAAGATGATGCATCTGCAGGTAATTTACAACAATATGAGAAAAAATGGAAAGCTTCCATAGGTAAAGAACTTAGCATGGGAATGAGGATCCATGATTTCATAAAAGGACTAAGCGATAGCGAGCTTGATGAACTGCTAGGTGCCATGAACACATCATCTATCCTGGAAACGATAACAGAATACGGAGATATGGACCATCCTTCAGTGCTCATCAGGAAAATGCTTGACCCAAGAAGGTCAGCTCACATGTTGAAACTATTCAAAGCCTTTGCAAAGGCTGTACTGTAAGATCCTCCGAATATCTAATAATGTATAATCAAAACATAACTATAAATGATAACAACGATCAGGATACACTTACTCCTTTTACGCTTTTTAGTTTTAGCAGCTCTTCTACTACTTCACCGGAAATCTTACTGTCAGTGATGATCGTGAGGCGTGGTTCATTCGTAAAATAAGGATCATCCGAAACTGCCTGCCTTATACTGATCCCATGATCTGAGATCACACCTGCAACATCTGCGATTATACCTGAATGTGCTGCATCATCTGGGATTATGATGATCACTCCAAGGCCAAGAGAAGGAGCTACATCCCTTAAAAGTGGCATGGAATGAACATTCTGAAATATATTCTTTAAAAGAGGATCTTCAAGTATGGCTTCTGTAGTAGAGTCCACCACACGCCTGTCCACTCCAACCTCACGGGCAAGCTGAGTATGGGGAATCTCTATCCTACCGGATGTGACCTTTCCTTCTTCGTTGACCTGAAAACCCCTCTCAAAAAGAAGCCTTATGACTTTCTGCTGTGCCGGGTGTTTTTCAAATTTCTGCATTATGGTGCTCCACATGGTCTATAGATTGGCTTTTAAATTATAAATCCTTAAGGTAGATAAGCAAAGGAAACCTTTTAATCTGAGCACACATGTAGAATAACAGGATTTTGTACACAACTGCTGGAACGGTCCTGTGACCTACAGGGTCATATGGGGCCATGCCTTTAATGCAGACCGTGAACGTATGCTTTTGCCTGAATATAATTATGTTGACACAGTTGGAGGAAATACATGAAGACATACCGGGACTATGATGACCTGCCTAAGATAGAACTCCCCTATGGGCAGGAGGTGTCAATCAGTGACAGCACTTTGAGAGACGGAGCCCAGATGCCGGGAATTGTTATGAAAAGCAGCCATAAAGTGCAGATATACGAATATCTGCATATGATAGGCATTGAAAAGCTGGAGACCTTTGTCTATAATGAAAGAGATAGAAAGACTATAAAACTCATGCAGGACAAAGGGTATGAATTCCCGGAAATAACAGGATGGGGTCGTGCAAATCCGGCAGATATCGACATGGTCCTCAACGTGGACGGAATAGAAGAAACAGGCATCCTCATGTCCGTGTCCGATCCCCATATATACGATAAGATGAAACTTCCTACCAGGGAAGCAGCTCAGGAAAAGTATCTAAATGCCTTGCAATATGCAGTAGACCACGGTCTTAGGACACGCGCTCATATCGAAGATATGACCCGTGCTGACAATTATGATTTCGTGTTCCCTCTGGTGGAAAAGATACTTGAGATAGACCCAGAATGTACTATCCGGATATGTGACACCATAGGATATGGCATCCCTTTCATGGATGTGGATGAACCCTATGGAATACCTACTATTGTGAAATATCTGAAAAATGAACTCGGTGCCAAAAACATTGAAACTCACTGCCATGATGATTTCGGGCTTGCAGTTGCAAACTCTCTGGCAGGTTACTGGCACGGTGCCAACTGGTCTAATGTGACCTATCTGGGCATTGGCGAGAGAGCAGGGAATGCGGAGATGGAGAAACTTTTGGTCTTTCTGAAAAGGCGTGTAAAGGGATTTGAAAAATATGATCTGAGCTGTCTGGTGGAATTTGCCAAATTCATGGAGAAAGAGATCGGTATACGCATACCTAGGAATAAATCCGTGGTGGGACAGAATGTGTTTGCCCACGAGTCCGGCATCCATACTGCCGGCGTGATCAAAAACCCCTTCACATATGAGCCATATCCTCCCGAGATGGTTGGAGGCCAAAGGAATTTCCTTATAGGCGATTCTTCAGGAATTGAAGTACTTAAGTTCAAGGTTCAGGAAACACTAAAAGAGATGATGGATGTTCATATAGAGGTGGACAAAAGAGATAAACGCCTCAGGAGCATACAGGCAGACATCCAGAGACTTTTTAATGAAGACAAGAGAGTATCCTGCATTTCCGATGAAGAGATCCGCGCCTATGTCAAGAAGTACTTCATGTTCAATTCCATAGTGAACCAGGATCTGCATCGCAGAGAGGACGATGAAGGCCAGGATCATGTTCCTGAAAATGATCAGCATGAGAGCAAGCCCCGTATGTACGACGAAGTTGACTGAATTATAAAAAAGAAGGGCAGGCTGCTTAATATTAAAAATATACAGAGCCTGCCACCTACATCCTTTTCTGACTGAGTAGAACGTAGAGTGTGAAGTACAAACTGTTATTGCCTTTAGAGTGAAAAAAGAAGGGAAGCTATTACTTTAGCTCCTCTGCAGTATACTTTGCGATCTCATTTGTCATTTCACTGAGCTTGGCGTTGCCCCCCAGATCATAGGTAACATACTTGCCTTCAGATATAACACGCTCAGTAGCTCTGAATATGGCTGCTGACTGTGCAGATTCACCCAGATATCCGAGCATCCAGGCACCTGCAAGCACTGTGGCTACGGGATTCACTTTGTCCAATCCGGCATATTTGGGGGCAGAACCGTGAGCTGGCTCGAACATGGCGAAATTATCGCCTATATTGGCAGAATAAATCAGGCCGATGCTTCCCACAAGGGCAGAGCATTCCTCACTGAGCACATCCATGAACAGGTTCGTGGAAAGTAACACTTTGTTGTTGAAGATCTGCGGGTTCTTGATCAGCTGCTGTGCGATATTATCGATGTGGTACTCCCACACTTCAACACCCGGATAGCCCTCAGCGGCGTTGTTCACTTCTTCCAGGAACAGGCCGCATGTCCGCCTGAGAATATTGCTTTTGTGGATGGCGACAACGGTATCATAATTTCTTCTTTTGGCCTCCTCAAAGGCATATCTTGCAACCTTGCCGCTTGCTGTGCGAGTGATCTTCCTGATGGCTATTGCCACATCATCGGTAAGACGTATCTCCTCTCCCACATACAGTCCTTCAGTACCTTCACGAACACACACGAAATCAACATCTCCAAGAGGTCTGCTGGTGTTAGGGAAAGTCTTGATGGGACGCACATTGGCATAAAGATCATATTTCTGCCTGATAGAAACAGCCACGCTCCTAGGGGCACCCACTATACCAGGTGTTGTCGTAGGGCCCTTGTAGCATGCATTAGAACTCTCAAGGATTTCCCATGTCTCATCCGGGATCAGGGAATTGCCACCGTGCTGCTCCCACCATGTGGCACCGGCATCACAGGTTATGAACTCCACATCAGTTCCGGCAGCTTCCATTACCTTGAACATCGCATCCACCAGTTCGGGGCCTACGCCATCTCCTTTAATTACTGCTGCAGTCTTGCTCACTATTAATCACCGACCATTCTAAAGGCATAGGTCATTTTTAAGCCTTCGCCATGAAACACGAAACTTTAATCCTGATATAACATATATATTCAAGCATGAGTGACAATTTCCCCATAACAGACGAACACATGCATATAGATCCCAGAAGCAAAGGTCTTGAAGCTGTCAAGGAGTTCCGGCAGGCAGGAGGAACACACATATTCCTTGTGATGAAGCCATCCTGGACACTAGGTGTCAAAGTCACAAGGCCTGAGGACCAGATAGCTGTTTTTGAAGAGACCATAGAGATCTCCAGACAGATCAATGAGACCGGCGTGAAGTCCTTTCCTGTGCTGGGGGTGCATCCTGCCGAGATCACTCATCTTCTGGAGTACATGGACCTGCAAACCGCAGTAAGAACGATGAAAGGAGGACTCGACATAGCTGCCGGATATGTGGAAAAAGGACTTGCTGTGGGTTTGAAAAGTGGGAGGCCACACTATCCTGTCACGCCTGAAGTGTGGAACGCTTCAAATGAGATAATGGAGCATGCTTTCACCCTGGCAAAAGACCTGGATTGTGCCGTGCAGCTGCACACGGAAAGCGTCGGAGAGCCTGAGCTTGAAGATATTGCTGCCCGTGCCAGAAAAACAGGCATCAAGCTGCACAAGGTGGTGAAGCATTATGCTCCACCACTGGTAAACGTCTGTGAAAAGCTTGGCATATTTCCCGGAGTGCTGGCAGGCAAGGGAGCCATAGAAGAAGCATTGACACAGGGCACCAGGTTCATGATGGAAACTGATTATATAGATGATCCGCAAAGGCCCGGGGCTGTGCTTGGGCCCAGGACCATACCTAAAAGGACACTAAAACTTGCTGAAGAGTACGGAGAGGAGCCCTTCTGGAAGATCCACAAGCAAAACCCTGAACTTGTATATGATGTAGATATAGAGCTTTGAGAAGTGTTGCGATCATTCTGCAAGCAGAATGTAGATGTCCATCACATTTGTACCCGTTTCACCGATCCTATGCAGGTCATCAATACCATTAAAAAAAGCATAGGAATCATGTGAATCCAACATGGCTCTCGCGTCCATACCTTGTATTTCGGCTTTTTCCACGCTGTTTCCATCAGCAAATGCACCGGCTGCATCAGTGGGACCATCGATACCATCCGTACCTGCTGCAAGGAATAACATATCATCAAGACCTTTCGCCTCTATTGCAAAGGATAAGGCCATTTCCTGACATCTTCCACCTTTACCTCCACTCTTTAAGGTTACAGTTGTCTCCCCTCCAGCTACAATGCAGGAAGGTCTTGGTATGGGTCTGGCATGCAACAGCTCACTCCTTGCCAAAGCAGCAAATACTTTTGCTATCTCTTTGGACTCACCTGTGATGTAAGAGCTTAACAGCAGCGTATTATATCCCATATCTGAAGCCTTCTTTGCAGCAGCGTCCAGAGCGATACAATTGGTACCTATCAACTTGTTATAACAAAAGTCGAATACAGGATCTCCTGCTTTGAGGGTTTCTTCAATCAATCCGTTCAATCCATCCTCGAGCAAGCGGCTGATGGAAGGAAGAAGTGTGATATTATATCTTTCTACAATATCATTGAAGTCTTCGAATGTCGATGAATCAGGCACTGTTGGACCGGAAGCAACTACATCCAGAGGATCGCCCACTACATCTGAAAGCACAAGGCTGAAAGATTGTGCAGGAAAAGCCATTTTCGCGAGGCCTCCACCCTTTACTACAGACAGGTGCTTTCTTACAGTATTGATCTCTTTTATCGTTGCACCTGAAGCAAGCATAATTTCATGGAGTTTGACAAATTCCTTGAAGGATACATCCTTACGCGGCAGAGCCAGCAGAGAAGAGCCTCCACCAGAGATGAGGAAAATAACGAGATCATCTTTTTCAGTCCTGGATAGGAGTTCCTTCACCATCTGACCTGCTTTTAGACTGTTCTCGTCAGGAAGGGGGTGTGCTGCCTCATATACCTCGATACTTTCGAGTTTACTCCCAAGACCGTATTTAGTGATCGCCATACCTTTCAGAGGCAGATCATGAAGAATCTCTTTGAGAGCCTCTGACATAGGCACCGAGGCTTTTCCAAAAGCTATTACATATATGTTTTGGAGCTTGTCCAGATCATATGAACGGGTTCCTACCTCTAATGTGTTCTTATATCTTGCCAATGCCCTTTTTACAGCAACAGAAGGCTCCACAGCCTCTATAGCACTTTTAAGGATCTCAGCTGCATCTTTTTTTAGACCATTGTGCATAACTATTCACTCAAGAAACTATATACTTATTAATTACCTGCCGGCTTGTTACCATGATTTACTTTATTCTAACCTTTAAACTGCATGTATACATAATAAATTTTTATCTACACTAACAAATGCAGACTATAAGCCATTATAGCGTCACTGCAGGAAACTGTGGCAGAACAACACTTGCTCCATCTACTTAAATCTTCTCAATTCACCCGGCATAAAGTTTTTAAATAACAGGTATAAGCCGGATATAAGACACCTAAAGTTCACAAAGCCTGCACACAGAGTTTTCACATGCCTCATTACTGAACTTCCATTTCAGACCCCATGCTTTGATGTCCCGTATTATTGATATAAAATCCTCTCCGCTGGCAGTAAGGGAGTACTCACATCGGACCGGAAGTACGGAGTCATCGATGACCTTCTGTATCAACCCTTCTTCTTCCAGCTCTTTTAACCTGACAGAAAGGGTTTTTGGAGTGATGTAGTTCAACTTACGTTTAAGCTCATTGAAACCTTTTTCCCCTTTTGCACCTTTGTGAAGTTCAAATAAGATGTAGAGAGACCATTTTTTGCCAATAATGTCCACTGTTTTATAAACGGTACAATCCTTCATGGTATCCATATAGAAACTACAAAGTATATAAACCAATATCATATTTATACTAAATATCTTAAAGATACCAAGAAGATCGGAAACTGGCTGGATAACCTGCCAACATGTTAAAAGGAGTAATATATCATGCAATTCCTCAGCAAAACTCCTTCAGGAGAAGTATTTACAATATCCGGGCTGGTAAACTACCAGGAAGAAGCAGTTGTCAGCCGTACTCTCTCACAAACAGAGAATGGTACTGTAACTGTGTTTGCTTTCGACGAAGGGCAGGGACTGAGTGAGCATACTGCACCTTTTGATGCAATGGCTTTCCTGCTGGAAGGAGAAGCCCAGGTCAATATACAGGAAAAGAAACATTTAGTGAAGGCGGGAGAGATGATCATAATGCCTGCAAATCAGCCCCACAGCCTGGTGGCTTTAAAAAAGTTCAAAATGTTGTTAGTCATGTTACGCTAATGAGGTGCAAGATGACAGATGATCAGACAAAGAAAATAGCAATAATAAGATGTGATATTGTTTCAGAAGCATGTCCTGGTGTCGGTTGCTTCATGGCCTTCAATAACCGAAAGGAATATTTTAAGGAATACGGAAGTAACACTGAAATGGTGGCTTTCTTTACCTGCGGAGGGTGTTCCGGACGCAGAATATATCGGCTGTTGAAATCCCTCAAAAGATCTAAAGTCGATGTAGTTCACCTCAGTTCCTGCATGCAGATGGATAACTACCCAGAGTGCCCCCATATAGATGAAATTAAAAAGACAGTAAGGAATGCAGGCATGGAATTGGTGGAAGGTACGCATCATTAAGGAGCAATGAATATCCATGGTAGTAAGGACTATAGTGAAAATAGATGAAGAGAAATGTAACGGTTGTGGAAAATGTATATCCCCCTGTGCAGAGGGTGCCATACAACTTGTCAACGGCAAAGCAAAAGTAGTATCAGAGGAACTTTGTGATGGCATGGGCTTTTGTATAGGCGTATGTCCGCAAGGAGCCATCTCTGTGGAGCAAAGGCAGACAGTTGAATTCAACAGGGAAAAAGCAGAATCGCAACCTCACAGTACGGATATATCCATAAGATGTTTTAACTGTGAAAAAGGAGAGAATGAAAGATATCTCATACCTATGCGTTATCAGATGAAAAGTTTATGGGTATGTACACGCTGCCTCCCATCATTGATCCATGGATGATAATATGCTTAAGATAAGGATCCTTAAACCCGCAGACAATCTTTGCGATTACACGTTCAATTTTTGCTGGAACGACAGTAAACTGCAGCCTGAGGATGTAATACCTTTCCAGGAAGGTACATCTATCACATATAAGGATCTGGTGACTGCATTAAAAGCAGGTAAAGACTGGCATATAGATGGAAGTGTGGGAAAAAGGCTCGCTTACAGTATGGGTGTTGACCTAAAACATCTTGGGGGCACTGGAAAAATAGAAACGGCAGGAAATATATTCGTCGAAGGTGATATCGGACCTGAAGCCGGAATGGGAATGGTATCCGGCAGCCTCTATATCAAAGGCGACATTGCAGAACCCTGGGGAAACATACTGGAAGTAAATTCCGATGTCAAGGACTACAGAAAATTCCGTTCCGTAACGGATATACTTTCCAATGGGCTTGGCCAGGATACACTAAAAAAGAATTCACTTACTGAAAATACCCTTATATTGAATGATGGTACCCTCAGAGGGACCATAGGGGCAAGATGTAACTGGCAGGGCACCATCCTCGTAGAAGGAAATGTCTATAACGGTACCGGTGTTCTCATGCAAAAGGGAACTATAGTTGTCAAAGGAGATGCAGGAATGAACACAGGTTCACATCTTGACGGAGGGACTGTAGTAGTACATGGCAACGTTGGAGAATTCTCTGGTGCCTATATGAAGGATGGAAGGCTGGCATTTATAACCGCAAAGGGTTATGTAGGAGCAGGCATGACAGGCGGATATATATATTCAAAGAAAAAATCCAGTACAAGTCCTCCGGCAACCAAGGCAAAGCTTGAAAAAGAAGATATAGAATTTATCCGGGAGGTCATGAAAACCGGCCGTGTTGAATCCATGCTCTACAACAAATACGAACCTGAAAAAGAAAAAGAAAAGTTTATAACAGTACACATGAGAGATGGTTCTATAGTTATGAGGAAGATCTGACCCATCATGCTTTAGGGAATGTGGCCCAGAAAACACTGCCTTTACTTATAGGATTGTCAGTGACCCCATACTTTCCTTTATGGAGCTCAACAATCCTTTTTGCTATTCCAAGCCCCAGCCCGGAGCCTTTTATTGCACCTTTTTCCAATCTCTTGAAACGCTCGAAAATAGCTTCCTTGAACTCTTCGGGTATACCTTCACCTTCATCGGCAAAAAATACCTTCCACGAATCGCCTTCATCAGTTATCCCAATAGTTATCTTTCCGTTCTGGGGACCATATTTAAGTGCATTGGATAGAAAATTCACAAATACCTGTTCCACCAGAGGATTGACATTTGCAATAAATATACCTGAGGAGGAAAAAGAAACCATTACATTCTTTTCAGATATCTGGAGTCGCATGGATTCGACCACATGGGTGATCATGACACCAAGGTCCATCCTTTCAAGGCAGATTTTGTCAATGCTGTCAAGCTTGCTGAAAGAAGCTGCATCCCGTATAAGTTCCATAAGTTTCTGATTTGAATTGTATATATTCTTAAGATATTGAAGCTTCTTAACATCTGTTTCCATTTCCAGCAAAAGGTCAGCGTAACTGTTAATAATCACAGCAGGATTGATCAGATCATGCCGCAGAATGTCTGTAAAAAGATCCTTCATCTCATTTGAATGCTTCAGATCGGCAGCATAGTGCTGTAATTTATATTCCATATTCCTGCGTTCTGAAATTTCTTGCTTGAGCAATTTGTTGTATCTATGCACGTATATACTATAAAATACCAGAAGAACTACTATAATAAAAAGATGAGCTATCCACAGCCAATATAGGCGCATAGTCCTCAATAAAGAGATATGATCAGATACTTCAGTGGGTCCTAAAGAAGACATCTTGAAAATCGGACTATAATTGTGTATGTGATCACATGTTTCGTTTCCTGCAGCTAAATGTAGAAAAACAAGTGAAGCTATCAAAAAAATAAATATTATCTGAAATATATTTCTTCTTTTCAACATTCACCCTCTGAAATAAGGTTGGAAAATATATACAACTTAAATATATACTTTTCATTGAAAGGAAATTGATCTACAGTCAAATGACACTGATAAAAACCTGAACAACAATTAAGAACAATAACAATTAAGAACAAATAGAAAAAGAATAACCTATAGAAGTAGGAGGTTATCAACTATGGAAAAAGCTACTTTTGCAGCAGGTTGTTTCTGGGGAGTAGAGGCTAACTTCAGAAGGGTCAGCGGAGTAATAGCAACAGCTGTCGGCTATACTGGTGGCCAGTTCCAAGATCCGACATATAAAGACGTATGTACCGGAAAGACCGGACACGCTGAAGCTGTTGACATCCTTTTCGACCCTGCGGTAGTAAGCTATGCACAGTTGCTTGAAGTTTTCTGGAAGATCCACGATCCAACCACACTAAACCGGCAGGGGCCAGATGTTGGCACCCAATACAGATCAGCTGTTTTTTACCACAGCGAAGAACAAAGATCTATAGCCATTGGATCAAAGGAAGCAATGCAAAGCTCAGGCAGGTTCAAAAGACCCATAGTAACTGAGATAATACCAGCATCAATTTTCTACAGGGCAGAAGAATATCACCAGCAATATTTTGAGAAGGGAGGCATAGGAGGCTGTATGATCCACTAGGATCATTCCAGCTGGATGAATTTAAGCAGGTTAGTGCCTCCCTTTTTACCATGGCCGACTGTTTGTCCCTGAGTGATGATGACCAGTTCCCCAGGAGCATAAATACCATGTTGCTTAAGCTGTTCAAAAGCCGTATGTTCCCAATCAGTTACCTTTCCCTCTACGAATATGGGATGGACCCCGTACTGGAAAGCCAAGCTGTCGCAAGTGCTCGGATACCTGCTGAAGCCAATTATCCAGGTATCTGGCCTGAAACGGGAGATGCGCCTGCAGGTTTCCCCGGATGCTGTAGGAACAAGTAGATATTTGATAGGTAATTGCTGTAAAGCCTCATTTATCTGCAGCGCGATGATATCATCGATCTGTAGCTGCATTTTGCTCATAGCCTTCTTCATGAGGAAGATACCCGTTTTGGATGTGCTGCGCCACTTTTCTGTCTGTCGCGCTATCTTGGTCATTGTTTCCACGGTATTTAAAGGGTATTTGCCTACGGCCGTCTCAGCTGACAACATCACAGCATCTGTGCCATCTATGATAGCATTGGCAACATCCGTTGCCTCAGCCCGTGTCGGACGTATATTAGAGGTCATGGATTCCAGCATTTGTGTAGCGGTTATCACAGGAATGCTGAGAAGGTTTGCCTTGTGAATGATCTTTTTCTGAACTACAGGAACATCCTCTATAGGGATCTCTACACCCAGATCACCCCTGGCGATCATAATAGCATCCGCTTCAAGGAGAATACCATTGATATTCTGGACCGCCTTCTCCCTTTCTATCTTTGCCACCAGAAAAACCTGCTTCCCTTTCAAGGCAGCATATTCCCTCACCTTTCTTATATCGTCCGCAGATTCTATAAACGATATACTGAAACATTCAAGCCCTTCATCCAAAGCGAAATCGAGCATCTGCAAGTCTTTTTCAGTAACAGGTTCGAGGAATACGTTGGAACCCGGGAGATTAACACCTTTTTGGGATGTCAGCTCTCCACCCACAATAACCTTGCATTTCACATTATGTCCTGATACTTCAAAACATTCCAGTTGCAGGAAACCATCATTTATATAAATAAGGCTGCCTGGAGAAATGCTTTCCGTGAGTTTTGGATAGTCGATAGGTATGAAAGATTTATCAAAGGGTTCTGTGGATGTTGTGAGCACCACTGTTTCTCCCTGCTGGAGAAGAAGGGGTTCATTTGCAAGTTTCCCCACCCTAATCTTAGGACCTGGCAGGTCCACGAGAATGGCAACTATTTTACCCATCTCACTGGCTATTTTCCGTATCCTGTGAATTATCTCCCTATGATGGCAAAGCTCCCCGTGTGAAAAATTCAGGCGAGCTACATTCATACCTCGAAGTATAAGAGCTCTGAGAACTTCTTCCGAAGAAGAAGAGGGTCCTATAGTACATACAATCTTGGTTTTATGATCAGCAAGCATCATGGCTATACACCAATTATTTGTTAACCATTGTCATTGATGCTTTTTATCATTACCGCATACTGTTTCTAATTCGGTACTTCTGCCCTGCGTATATTTCTAACAGTACTTGCATTAATTTAAATACAGCTGCTATGTAAACCAGTACTGTAGATATTCATCACATCACATGAGGTAAAAATATGGTAAAAGCAGTATACGAGCTGAACGAATTACAGAAAAAGGAACTTGCATCTATTTTTGGGGAAGGAGTCAATTTCAAAAGAAAAGAGAGACACTTTTACACACATGATGTTGGATCTTTGCCACCTGTCGTAAAGACATTCCTGGGAAATACACAACCTGCAGCCATAGCAAAGATAAGGAATGAGGAACAGGCTGTACAGCTCATGGAATTTTCCCGCAAATACGAAATAGCTATTGTGCCGCGGGCAGGTGCATCCTCTGGCTATGGTGGTGTTATACCCACAAAGGGTGGTATCATAGCAGATGTCACTCCCATGCATAAGGTAATAAGCATCGATAAAGAGAACATGATGGTAACAGTAGGTGCAGGCATCGTCTGGGAAAAGCTGGAATCGAAACTGAACAGAGAAGGACTTGCAGTGCAGGCTGTACCTTCCAGTGCAATGTCTGCTACAGTGGGTGGATGGCTGGCACAGAATGGGCTGGGATATGGCAGCTATGAATATGGCTGGTCACAGGACACCATGGAAAGTGCAAGAGTTGTACTGCCTAATGGGGAAATTAAGGATTTTAAAGGAGAAGAGTTGCAGAAGATCGTGGGTACCATGGGTACAATGGGTATTATCACCCAGGTCACCCTGAAAGTAAGAGATTTCGAAAAGACAGCCGCTCTATCTGCAAAGTTCCCGGATGCTAAGAGCATGCAGAAAGCCATCACCCTGGTAGGCGAGAGAAAAATACCTCTCTGGTCGGTATCTTTCATCAACCCTGAATGGGCACAGATGAAGAACAGGGCACCTCCAAAGACACATTATGGAGAGCCGGTGGAAGAACACAGGCCAGAACTGCCAAATGCCTACATCTGTAACTTCGCATATCCTGGATCCAGGGATGTAAGTGCTCTCAAAGATATCGTTAAAGAAGCAGGCGGAGAAATATTACCCGATGAGATAGCTAAGCATGAGACAGAGGAATGGTTCAGGTCCATGAAGGTCAAAAGGCTAGGTCCATCATTCATTCCTGCAGAAGTGATAGTGCCTGTGTCCAGCATCGGGAAAGTTTTCGAGGAAATAAATAAAAAGATAGGTATTACAGTGCTCGTGGAAGGTATGGTCGCCAAGGGAGACGAGGCGGTGCTACTATGTTTCATGCCGCACTCAGAACTGTCCTTTAAGTTCAACATGGCATTTCCACTAGCTATCAGTATAGTAAAGATAGCAGAAGCAAACGGAGGACGCATTTATGCATCTGGACTATACTTTGCAAAAAATGCTGACAAAGTTTTTGGAAATAAGCTGACCAAGATCCAGGAACTTAAAAAACAGGTGGATCCAAAGGACATAATGAACCCTGAAACACTAACCGGAAAACCCCTGATGAATACAGGGCTTTCCATGGCAAAGAGCTTTGAGCCCCTGGCCCGTTTCGTAGGCAATCGCTCAGGAGTCGGTGCACATGAGTTCACCGACCAGAAAGGCATACCTGGTGATGTGCTATCCCATGCTTACACCTGTGCACAGTGTGGTTACTGTGTACCAGAATGTGACCAGTATTACGGCAGGGGCTGGGAATCCCAGTCCCCCCGAGGAAAGTGGTTCTTCCTGAAAGAGTACATTGCTGGAAAAGCAGAACTTGACCAGGAACAGGTGGATACCTTCCTGGCCTGTACCACTTGTGAAATGTGTGACCATAATTGCCAGCTTGACCTGCCCATCGAACGTTCCTGGATGACACTTCGGGAGAACTTTGTCCAGAAAAAGAAGATGATGACCATTCCTCCATTTGAGATCATGGCACAGAGCCTTATAAATGAAAGGAACATCTGGGCCAATTACAGAAAGGACAGAGATGTCTGGCTGCCCAACGATATCCGCGCCAAGATAAAGGACAAGGCAGAGATGGCCTATTTTGCAGGATGTACGGCATCCTTTGTGGAAAAAGATGTGGCTGTGGGTGCTGTACGCCTTCTTGACGAGGCAGGCATAGAATTCACATACCTGGGAGACAAAGAAGCATGCTGTGGTATCCCTATGCTTGTAGCAGGGAAATGGGACGTCTTCGAGAAGATCATGAAGATGAACACAGCGAACATGCAGAAAAAGGGAGTGAATACAGTTGTCACCTCATGTCCTGCATGCCTTTTGATGTGGAAAACGATCTATCCCCAGTGGGCTGAGAAGCTTGGTATGCAATATGACATTGAAGCAAAACACTATTCTGAAGTGCTGGTGGATAAGCTGGATGTTCTGAAGCCGAAGTTCAAGGTCCCACTTAACAAAATTGTTGCCTGGCATGATTCATGCCACATTGGCAGGGCTGGATCAGGTGTGTATGAGCCACCCCGTGAGTTGCTCAAGGCTATACCCGGTGTGCAGTTTAGAGAAATGGAGCATAACAGAGAGAAAGCACTCTGCTGTGGTTCTGTGGTAACGCTTATCGATGAACCTAAGGTGGCCAGTAAGATAGGGAACGTGCGTCTGCAGGAGGCCATTGCCCAGGATGCAGACATAATGGCAGCCCTCTGCCCATGCTGTACGGTGCAGTTCAGGATCGCTGCAAAGGATAACAATATTAACCTGGAGATTCAGGACCTCGGTGCACTTGCAGCCCGTAGCCTGGGTTATGATATCCCAGATACCACGAATGATGCTATTGCTGCATGGGCCACCTTTGATAAGATGATAGACCTCATGTTGCCTGAGAACATGACCGAGATGATGGTGGAACTACTGCCTGATATGATAGAAGCGATGCCTTCGTACATGCAGGCAATGATGAAGACCGTCAAATATGTACCTGGCATGGATGCTCTTATGAAACCCATGATGCCGAAAATGATGCCTTTGCTCATGCCCTCGCTGATGCCGAAGGTCATGCCAAAGATGCTGAAGGCAGTGGAAAAAAGAGTGCCAATGCCTGATTACATGCATGAGCAGATGCCTGACCTCATGCCTGCTGCAATGGAAAACCTGATGCCTAACATGCTTCCGCAGATAGCCCCTCTGCTGACACCAAAGATGATAGAGTATATCAAGACACACTGAGAAATGTTATTTTGTATAATGCATTTGAAAATGAGATGGGGAGACAAATTCTAACAGGCTTATTTTAAAAAGCCTGTTCTCTTTTTTTGTATAGAAGCAATAAATTCGGCTCTATAGAAATCCTCGATATTTTAACAAATATCCAAGTTATCAATAATTAAATATACAATAATATACGGAACAATTTGCCTCTTTGACCTTATTGATGCTGATTTAGATAGGTTTTCTACAAATCAATTAAACGCCAACTTATAAATAGCCTCAACCTAATATTTGAATAATTAGATATTATAAGGAGTGAAGAATATGGATCTAATTGGGTTAGCTGTTCTATTCCTGATACTTGCTGTTGTTGCATATGTATTAGGAGCAAGAGGTATTGCAGGAATGTCGATGCAGGTCGCAAAGTGGCTTGTGATCATCTTTGTAATACTTGCAATAGTTACATTCTTCCTCTGACAGATACCGTAGAAGAGATGCCTTAGCAGGCCCTCTTCTTCCACGGACAGTTTGGGGATATGATACACAAAATTTTCTTTATATCATTTTTTAGAAGCTTTCTTTTGTTGCTATAACAATCTCCGAATTATTTAAATATGATAGAAGGCGATGTTATGGCATAAAGTGGAGCACATATGAAAAACTCTTTGCCCCACACGGTTTTTTGATATTGAACACATCATAAAGAGACAAATCAGACCATGTCTTTGAACAATATAATCATTCGAGGCGCTAAAGAGCACAACCTGAAGAACATCGACCTGATACTGCCCAGAGATAAGCTCATAGTTATTACGGGGCTGAGTGGTTCGGGTAAATCTTCTCTAGCTTTTGACACCATCTATGCCGAGGGGCAGCGCAGGTATGTCGAATCGTTGTCTTCCTACGCCCGTCAGTTCCTGGGGCTCATGGAAAAACCCGATATAGAGTACATAGAGGGTTTGTCACCGGCCATTTCCATTGAACAGAAAACAACAAGTAAGAACCCCAGGTCCACTGTGGGTACAGTTACCGAAATATATGATTATCTGAGACTCCTGTATGCCCGCATAGGCATTCGCCACTGCCCTGATTGCGGAAGAATAATAGAACCCCAGAGCGTGGACCAGATAGTGGACAGCATAATGAACATCAAAGAAGGTTCAAAGATCCATATCATGGCTCCTCTGGTAAGAGAAAGAAAAGGAGAATATAAGAAGTTGCTGACTGATCTGCTGGCTGATGGTTATTCAAGGGTACGTATTGACGGAGAGATATACTCACTTGAAGAAGCAAAGGAAATTGAGCTTGGCAGATATAATAAACATAACATCGACATTGTGGTTGACAGGCTTGTTATAAAGGAAGGTATTCAGGAAAGACTTGCTGAAGACGTGGAAACATCGCTTGAAAAAAGCGGTGGCACAGTGACAGTACAGGTGCTTGAAGGTGAAGAACTGATCTTCAGCGAAAAGATGTCGTGCCCGGAATGTGGAATGGGTTTTGAGGACCTGGAACCTTCGGCGTTCTCATTCAACAGCCCTCAGGGAGCCTGCCCGGAATGTCATGGACTGGGCACATCTATAGAATTTGATCCTGACCTTATTGTAACGGACAGACCTCTGAGCCTGCGTGAAGGTGCAGTGGAACACTGGAGCACTGCTGATGGTTACTACATGCAGTCCCTGGAATCCTTAGCAAAGCATATGGGATTTTCCATGGATACGCCCTATGAAGAGTTACCTGAAAAAGTAAAGCATGTGATAATGTATGGCACTAAAGAGCATATACCCTATGTGCATGTAGGCCGCACCGGAAGTGTATGGCAGCACACTGGCAGGTTCAAGGGAGTTATTGCAAATATAGCTAAGATCTATGAGAGCACCGAATCCGAGAACACGAAAGAAAAAATAGCAAAGTACATCAGTACCAAACCATGCCCGGTGTGTAATGGAAAAAGACTGAAGCCTGCGAACCTTGCGGTAACTACTGATGGTAAAAATATAATCGATATAACCGATATGTCCGTAGAGGACACACTGTACTTCTTCCAGAATGTGGAAACAAAGCTCAATGAGCGGGAATACACAATTGCCCGCCAGGTATTGAAGGAGATAAAGGCAAGACTGGGATTCTTAATGGATGTGGGACTGAACTATCTCACACTGAGCAGGTCAGCAGCCACATTATCAGGAGGAGAGGCCCAGCGTATTCGACTTGCCACACAGATAGGATCCAGCCTGATGGGAGTGTTATACATTCTGGACGAGCCCAGCATAGGACTGCACCAGAGAGATAACCTGAGGCTGATCAATACTCTGAAACACCTGAGAGATATTGGTAACACGGTACTGGTGGTGGAGCATGATGAGGAAACTATAGAAAGCGCTGACCATGTTGTGGACATGGGGCCCGGAGCCGGGATCCACGGAGGAGATATAGTTGCAGAAGGCACACCACAGCAGATAATGGAAAATAAAGACTCGCTCACTGGAAAATACATGAGCGGAGAACTTAGCATAGAGATCCCGGATAAAAGGCGTAAACCCACAGGTAAGATCACCCTCTACGGTGCCAGTGAGAACAATCTTAAGGATCTGGATGTGGAATTCCCTCTTGGGATAATGGTATGTGTCACTGGTGTATCCGGTTCCGGGAAAAGTACGCTTATCAATGAAACTCTTAACAAGGTGCTGGCAAAGAAACTAAACAGGGCCAGGGAAAGGCCAGGCAGATTAAGATCTATCAGCGGACTGGAACAGGTAGATAAAGTAATAACCATTGATCAATCTCCCATTGGCAGAACTCCGCGATCCAACCCTGCTACATACACGAACCTTTTCACACCTATAAGGGAACTGTTCGCACAGACCAAGCTTGCAAAAGCAAGAGGATACAAAGCAGGCAGGTTCAGTTTCAACATACGGGGAGGCAGATGTGAAGCATGTTCCGGTGATGGAACCATTACCATAGAGATGAATTTCCTGCCTGACGTATACGTGCCCTGTGAAGTGTGCCATGGCAAGCGCTACAACCGTGAGACCCTGGAAGTCACCTATAAGGACCGCAACATAGCAGATGTGCTGGATATGACAGTAGAAGAAGCACTGGAGTTCTTTGAGAACGTTCCGGTCATCCAGCGCAAGCTTCAGACCATATATGATGTGGGTCTTGGATATATAAAAGTGGGTCAGTCTTCCACAACATTATCAGGTGGTGAAGCACAGCGTGTAAAGCTTGCCACGGAACTTAGCAGACGTTCAACGGGTAAAACTGTGTATATTCTGGACGAACCCACAACCGGACTGCACTTCCATGATGTGAAGAAGCTGCTGGATGTCCTGCAGCAACTTGTGGACAGTGGGAATACTGTCATAGTCATCGAGCATAATCTGGATGTCATCAAAACCGCTGACTGGATCATCGACCTTGGACCAGAAGGCGGGGAAAAGGGTGGAGAGATCATAGTCCAGGGCACGCCAGAGGAAGTCACACAGAATGAAGTATCCTATACTGCTGAATTTCTCAGACGTGTCCTGAGCAAAAAAAATTAGACAAATGTGCAAAAATTAATTTAGGGTTTGTCAAAGAGAAGAAGGTCATCTTCTCTTTCACTTTCTCTTCAGCTTCTCAACAACAGCTTCAACTTGTTCAACTGCAGTTCCCATGTATTTATCCGGATCTACAAGGTTGTTAATATCCTCTTCATTGAGGTAATTCGCAACATCAGGTTTTGACAGCAAGACTTCCTTGAAGTGCTTGCCAGTCTCATGGGCCTCCATGGCACTTGAGCGCACGATCTCGTGAGCTTCCTGCCGGCCTACGCCCCTTTTTGCAAGCTCAATCATTACAGCCTCTCCCATGTTCAGGCCTTTTAGCATGTCAAGGTTACGGCGGATGTTCTCCGGATAGAACCTGAGATCCTCGATAACACCTATGCACAGCTTGATAATATGGTCCGTGAGCACACATGCTTCTGGGAACACGATCCTTTCGCATGAGGAATTGGTAAGATCACGCTCGTCCCACAGAGTATTGTTCAGAAGTTCAGGCTCCACCATGGCACGCACAATCCTTGCAAGACCACATATCTGTTCCGACTTTATAGGATTACGTTTATGAGGCATTGTGGAAGACCCTACCTGCTTCTTCCTGAAGCTTTCCTCAACCTCAGCGATCTCTGTCCTCTGCAGAGAGCGTATCTCCACACCTATTTTATCAATGGTGGTCACAGTATTAGCCATCCACATGACAAATTCGGCATGCCTGTCACGCTGTATGATCTGATTGGACACGTCCACAGAACCTATATCCAGATACTGCATCACACGTTTCTGTATCTCTATTCCATCCTTGCCAAAAGCAGCCTGTGTGCCTACTGCACCTGTCATCTGCCCTACCAGCAGGCGGGGCCTGAGCTGTTCAAGACGCTCGATATGGCGCGCCACTTCAGAAGCCCAGATTGCAAACCTCAGACCGTATGTTGTCGGTACACCGATCTGTCCGTGTGTCCTTGCTGCACATACAGTGTGCTTGTGAGTTTCTGCCTGAGAAAGCAACACATCCAGTAGCCTGCGAGTTTTATCTTCCAGGATCTCCACAGCTTCCTTAAGCTGGAGACCTGTAGCTGTGTCTAGGATATCATTGGAGGTAGCACCAAAGTGTACCCATTTACCAGCATCTTCACTACATTTTTCAGAAATGCCGATCACTACAGCCATCATATCATGGTGGATCTCATCCTCTATCTCTTTTACACGATCAAGTTCTACAAGATCTGTACTTTTTGAGATGATCTCTGCAGCTTTCTGAGGAATGAGCCCTATATCCGCTTCAGCCTTAGCGAGTGCAGCTTCCACCATCATAAGTTTCTTAAGGCGGTTAGCTTCGCTCCAGACAGACTTCATCTCTTCTGTACCATAGCGGTACTCAATTGGGTGAATTGCCATCTATAGATTCTCCTGAAGTTGTTTTTAGAGTATATAGGACGTATAGTATGTCTTAATCAATAAATATGCTTTGAGTGTATAACATCACTCAATGAAGCACTAACGAAAAAAAAGGTAAAGAACAATAAGCCCGGATACCATCAATTACCTGGACTGAAAGAAGGGGTCTGAGCCATTTGAAGCTCATTCCCAATGCTTTCATTTTGTTGCTGAGTATTGTTATCCAATTCAGGATACCATCTATCAGGAAGTTTGTATTCCAGGGATTCACTGTACATTGAAGGTGCGAAGAATTTTGTTCCACGGTCCTTTAGAGATGGTTCAAAGCCCGGGTCAATCGATTCCAGTGTCTGTTTACATACCTCAGCCTCAGATGACTTACCGATCCTATAAAGAGCAAATCGCTTGTTGTAAAGAACTGACGGGGAGCTGGGATCGATAGCAAGGGCACTATCATAGCAGGATATAGCTGTTTCTACCTGACCAACCACATTGTATATGAAACCCTTGTTGTACCAGGCAGTGACACATGTGGGGTCCAGTTCAAGGGTTTTGTCATAATAGTAAATTGAGCCCTTGTAGCTGCTGACAAGATACGAAATAGTGCCTTTATGATACAAAGCAGATACAGATGTTGGGTCGATCGCAAGCACCTGATCAAATCCTGCCAATGCTTGCTGATAGTCTCCTCTAAGATAGAAAGAGAAGGCTTTTGTTCCCAGTACAAGTGTATCCGATGGGTCCAGTTCGAGCAATTGATCATAGCAAGCTACCGCATCATCATACCTGCCCATCCTGTCAAGTGCCAATCCTTTATGATATATGGCATCCTTATTATCAGGTTGCTCTGCAATGATCTTGTCGTAACTGCCAATTGCCCTGTCGAACTGCCCAAGCTTCTCATAGGCAACACTCTGTTTATAAAGTATATCGACATTACCAAGATCGAACTTAAGGGCCTGATCATAAGCTGATGCTGCATCCTGATATTGTTCAAGAGCATAGTAGGCATCACCACGATCAGAGAAAGCCTGAGAATTCTCCGGGTCTATGGATATGACAGTATTTGCATATTGGAGAGCTTGATCATAAGAACCTGTACTAAAAAGCACACGTCCTTTCTGCAGCATGGCAGGAGTGTTGTTAGGTTCAAGAGCAAGCACATTGTCAAAGCACATCTGTGCCCTATCTGAATCGCCAGTGCTCAGAGAAACAACTCCGAGAGCATACCATGCAGGAGAGTATCCTGGATCAAAACTGATAGCACTTTCATAGCATTCAATAGCCCACAGATCCATCCCAGCTTCCACCAGGACTGAACCTTTATCACACAAAACTTTAACAGATGCCGGATCAAGCATAAGGGCTTTGTCGAAGCAAACCAGGGATTCATCATAATTGCCGATATTCTGATAAGAAATACCTTTAGCACCCCATACATCAACAGAGTTCACTGTGAAAATATCCAGCTGAGAAACATCATTGCTGATCGATTTTTTCACAGAACCGGAAGCCTGGATATTGCTCATGGGAGTAGGGACTATACCCTTAAAGATCTGGAACATAGTAGCTTTATCGGTCTGTACCCTTTTCACAGAATCTGCGGCATCGTCTGCGTTTATAAGATTCGTATCTATCATTATACGGAAATGGGCCTCCTGGTACTCCGGATTCAATGTGAGAGTCTGCTCATAAGCTGCAATTGCCTCTTCATATTTTCCAAGTTTGTCGAGGACCATACCTTTACGATACCAGGTATCGGAAGATTCTGGGTGCAGCTCCAGTAATTCATTGTAAGTGGTAAGAGCTTCTGTGTATCGTTCGACGTTTTCCAGGTTAGAGGCCTTTGCATACAGAGCAGCCGAAAAGGCAGGATCCTCTTTTAGGGCTCTATCATAACTTTTTATGGCATCTAAAGGACGTCCCAGTCTGTCAAGATCCATACCCCTCTCGAACCACACTCTAGCACAGGATTTTGCATTAAGGGCTTTACTGTAGCTATCAACTGCTTCTTCATATTTTTGAAGCATATCAAAAGCTTTTGCACGGTTATACCATACTACAGCGTAGTTGGGCTCAAGTTCTGTTACCCGATCATAGGAGGATATTGCCTCCTCATAATTGCCCAGATTATAAAAAGCTGTACCTTTATCATACCAGATATGGGCCGACTCTGTGGTAAAAGTGGGAGATTTGGTGTAGCACTCCATTGCATTGACTTCATCTATAAAAAGATACGAGGACATATCTGTTAAATATACTCCACCTAGACCATCCGAATTTAATTGCAGTGCACGGTCATAACACTCAATAGCCTCAGAATACCTACCAAGAGAATCCAAAGCTCTACCTTTCTTATTCCATGCTGTGGCATTTTGAGGATCAAGCGCAAGTAACTGATCATAGCAGTTAATTGAATCTGTGTACTGTTCCAGGCTATCATAACTCTGTGCCTGCAGGAACCAGGCATTTATGTTATAAGGATCATGAGAAAGAAGGAGATTATAAGCTTCTATAGATGCAGCATGGTCACCAAGAGTATTGGCTACCCTTGCTTTTCCGGACAAGGCCTTAGTATCCAGAGGCTCAAGCTTAAGAAGATTATCATAATCAGAGATCGCTTTTTCGTATTCTCCAATAGCCTCATAAGCAGTTGCCCTTGCAAACCAGATGTTGGGATCATCCGGCAACATGGTCAGAGCCACATCAAAAGATGCAATTGAATCATTATACCTTCCCACCTGTAAATAAGAATAACCGGTATCATACATAGAATATGCATATTTTGAGAAGATGTCCAGTATGTGATCATAACAAGCCATCGCCTCTTCATGCTTTCCCAGACCATCAAGAGATCTGCCTTTGTGATAGACCAGTTGAATATATTCACTATCAAAGACTGTACCATTGAAACCTGTTAAGGATGAAGAATTTGAAGAGTTTGAAGAAGAAATGTTGGATTGACCTGAAGATTGAGTTGAATACTGTACATTGAACTCTTTTAAAGAGTCTTCATATATATCAAGTGATTCCTGGTATCTGCCTAAAGACTCCAGCATAACACCTTTTTTGTAAAGGAATTCACTGGAATTCGATCTGTTCAAAATAGCTTCATATGAATTTAGGGCTGATTTAGGATCACCCATGAGATATTGTGTTTCAGCCATATTTTCAAGGATCTCTATTGAATGGGGATCTAGTTGCATAGCCTGATCAAAGAACTGCAGAGCTTCGGAATATGAACCGTTGCGACTCATCTCTAGACCTTGGTCATTGAAAGACCTGGCCTCATAAGCAATACCATAAGCGCACGGAGTAGAAAGCAAAGCTACCATCACTAATGCGCAAACTGAAAGGAATAACCTGTTTAATGCCATCTGAATACCTGTCAGGAACTTCTAGTGATTAACCTTATTGTCTTATATTAGATAAGATTATTGTTCTTGTTAAAGCGAACAATTTATGGACTGTTCGATACCTAATTATTAATGTATCTATGATGTAAGGCATAAATAGTATAAATAAATTATCTGCTTTAAATAATATAAATAATATATATTTATTTACAATGTTTTCAAATGCTGATCTTTAGAACATTCGATTTTTTAAAAAGTTTTATGAGATATATATAATAGTTGGTTTGGAAATTAGGGTCACTGAGACCCTCTGTACTATAGTGCCTGGCTTGTCATTACAATAGCTCACGAAAATAACAGCGGGAAAATATCATACTGTGCTAAAAACATATAAAGGCCAGTACCAATGAAAATACTGAGCAATGCATTTCTTTTCCACACATGCAGGGTGGTGACCACTGCTATTGTAAAGATCTCAGGGCTTCCATAAGGGGACTGAAACCATTGTACATCCTTGAGGCAATAGAAGACAAGTATTAAAAGGATCATTGGGGGGAGATTCTTTTCTATCATGGACATTAGTTCTGGGGGCTGCTTTGAACTGAAAAGGGCAAAGGGCAATACACGTGTGATAAATGTTGCAATGGCCACAACCGCTATGACAGCAAGTATATAAAACATTTCGTTGGTCATTGCAATCCCTTCTGATTTGAATCTGTAGTTGGTATGGAAGTACTTTTGGACCTGACTTTTTTCTCATATGCTACCAGAAAAAGTGTTCCGATAAGAATTGAGAACAAAAGCATGTTTTTGGAGCTGAACAGAGCAAGAGAGATACCACCTGCCAAAATGGCAGCAATAAAAGGAATAAGCGTACTTGAATGGTAGTACTGCTCTATTGTCAGTACCACGAACAATGCAGTAAGTACAAAAGCCATGCCCTCCAGATCAAGATCAATTACTGACCCCAGCACTGCTCCAAGCATTGATCCAGTAATCCAATAAAAATGGTTCATTGCAGCTATGAAAAAATAAAACTTGCCTTTGGAAATGTTTTCTGGTAGCTCTGTGGTAGTAAGAAGCGCATATGTTTCATCAGTAAGTGCAAATATCAGATACGTTTTGAATTTCCCTGCGTCAGAAAACCTTTCAAGCATGGAAAGACCGTAAAAAGAATGTCTTAGATTAATAAGAAGCGTAATGATAAGGAACTCTGTAAGCCCTGCACCGGCCACCAGCAGTGCCACTAAAATGAACTGCACAGATCCTGCATATATAAAAATGCTCATCAAAAGAGCGTAGGACCAGTGATAACCTGCTCCTGAAAGCAAGAGACCAAAAGCAATTCCCAGAGGAATATAACCAAGGAGTACAGGAAAGGTGATCCTGAACGCGCTTAACATAGTCTTTTTATTTCCAGGGTCCATACTAACAAACAATATTCTAATTATTAATTAGTATTTAAAATGATACTGCATAATATAAAATAAAAATATTTTAGACATTTTTGGCTGGAGATAATCCATCTTGGAAACCCTGGCGAACGTACATGTCGTCCGCCAAAAAGATTTTTAAATTGCAGCGATAGCATTACATGGCATCTTTCTGTGCTTTTGTGAAATAGTCGATTGCCTGCGCCAGTTCCCTGTGATCCCGGGCATACTCAGCAATATCCATCTTGTTGAGATATGCATCACATGCCTGAACTAAGGCCATTGCCCCCTCTTTAGTTCCTCCCGGATGAGCATGTACGCCTGAGCCCATGGTTGTGATGAAATCCACGTTCCCCATTACATCAATGAAAGGTTTCAACCTGATAGGATTAAGCCCGCCCGACACAATGGGACAGCATTTTTTCATACCCCTCCAGCTATCTTCCTCCAGGATGACATGATGGGCCGAATCTTCAGACACAAGATGCATGGCGTCCTTATCATTTTCAGGTATCTTTGTCCATGTTTGTTCAAAGAAATGACCTTGGGACCTCATATAAAGAATACCATGTGCAGCAACGACATCCTCTTCAGGTGTGCCTTTCATTTTACCAACACCTGCTGTACCTGTGTGTATGCCTGAAACACCAGCAAGCCGTGCAAATTTAGATAAGACCAGGACAGAGAACCCTATTGGATTCTCAGGCCTTGTAAAAGCCCCGTGGGCTGCCCTGTGGAAATGTATGAACACACCCTGGTATCGTCTTCTGAGGGTCTGGACAGCCATCCAGCCTGCTGTTATACCGTCAATGAGAAATGCATAACTACCAGGCTCAAAACCGGCATTCACGATCATTTCACATCTTTCGATCATTGTGTCAAAGTCGGCAGCTGAAACATTGAATGAGTGAACCTTTTTTCTGCCTGTTTCCTTAACTGCCTTGTCCATAGCCTCTTTTACGTGCTTTACCATTTTGTCATAAGGACAGAAATCCTGGTTTGCCTGGGGCTCATCGTTCTTGACAAAATCCCCTCCCCCTACCCAGAAATCATAACATACCTCCGCATACTCTGCAGAAGTAAGACCCATTTTTGGTTTTACTATGGTACCGAGAATAGGCCTGTCATACACCCCAAGATATTTGCGCATATCATCAAGAGTATAACTTGGACCATCGTACTGTTCAAGCATCGATGGAGGGAACCATACGTCCAGTAACTTCAAAGCTTTTATCTCTTTTATGCCCAGGATATTGCCGACTATGTATGTAAGGATGTTCTGGACATTGCCCCCTCTGTCAAAAAGTCTCCAGGGATAGGCTATCCATACCAGATCTCTTTCCAGGTCCAGCTTGTAGACCAGAGCGTTCATGGTTTGGGAAAAAGGAGTTTCAGTATTAACCTTAAAATTTGTGCCTGTAGATGATTCGGCGGCAGTTTCAGCAGCTGCCTGAAGTATGTTCAATTTCCCGTCTGGAACCAAATGGAACACACTGAGAAGGTATTCTCCGTTATACGGATCTGGAAGCTGCAAATTCACATAAGCTTGCTGTTTCGGATTAAGCGACTCTACAAGATCTGCATGTATCGGACTCATATTAATAACAATCGTTAACATGGTATTTTAGTTTTTGGAACAGAATCCGACCTTCCGCAGATGTCTCCTCAGAAATAGTATTTTTCACAGCTCTCCCCC
>CAZAMM010000023.1:0-30809 GCA_964486435.1 uncultured Methanosarcinales archaeon
CGGATCCACGAGCAGCAGCAGTGGTGATAGATGTCTTAAATCTGCTCTACGATTTTTCAGTGAATACAGAAAGCTTGATCGAACAGGCGGAGAAAATAGAGATAGAACTGCAAAGACTTGCAGAGGATGTAAAGTCTACCGAGCAGCAGCCAGCGCCAAGGAAAGAGTTCCCCATGTATGGGTGATAGCATGGAGTATATTGCACTAACAGGCATGTCCGAGCGTGTGATTTCCGAGCTACGGGATCGCCACCCTCTCACTATTGAATTACGCAGTCCGCACAATTTCTTTGCAGCATATAAAGCCAATGTGGGTGATTTCATATTCATCACTCATGTAAGTCCGGAAGATCTGCGTGGAGGCACCATGGGTATCGTAGCAAAAGTGCTCAAGCATCAGGTGTTCACTCACAGAATGGTTCAAAGCAATGAGATATATTATGAAGAACGTGAAATGACGATGTTGCGTATACAGCTTGAACCCAGGTTTATAGCAAGGGTGCGTCGCGTTACATGTAATCAGATGTGTAAAGCTGCTAAGGTGGATGCAGAGGAAATTCCCTTCTTTAATGCGAGGTAAAGTAAGTTGTTTTTTGAGGCATTTTCTTAAGCCTCTTCTCCATTTTTTGCTTCCTAGTTTCTTCTTGAATCAAGGGGGTAAGAGGCAGGATCATTCGATCTCTGCCCTCACAGTTGTGAAAACCGGTCCACGAATGTCTATTTTCTTATTATTGCTGGTGATGTAGCGCTGGGCCAGGTTTTTGACCCTTAGATTGATCTCAGAAGGCACTTTCACTATTCGGACTCTTGTTTCCACCAGCTTTTCGCCATTCTTTACAGCTTCTTCGATTTCCCATGCTGATTGGGAGGCAAAGGCATCTATGAACCTTATCCCTGTCCTTGCAGAATCATTTTCAAAAGCCTCTTCCCATTTCTTATTATTGGGCAGTCCCAAAATGTCGCTCTTAAATGCCAGAACTTCATTGAAAGCCGCCGGACCACACAGCTTAGTGTTCTCTTCGGGTTCCACGACTGATACTTTTATTTTTCTGTCATACACAGTACCTTCCCATGCAGGGAATTCACACGGACTGGATTCGGAGCCATGTAGCTCACATTGTTTTACTATGGCAGCAAGTATCTGTTCTCCTTCAGGGGTAACAGGTGTTTTTTCTATATAGATCATTTTTGTAAGTTCACTATCCTGCATGTTCCATGCAGAGTATTGTGGTATCTGAGGATATGTAAGAGAACGTACATCCATAGCCCCATACAGGATCATGGCGAGTCTTTCTACTCCCAGGCCCAGGTTCATTACAGGGTAGGGAATCTCATACTCTGCAAGCGCTGTAGGTGAATATATTCCGAAGGTAGCAATTTCGACCCAGCCGTCCGAATACTTTGTCTTTGAACCCACCAGCTTTGGATGATATGCAAATACCTCTATCTGCGTATCAGGTACATAGTACTTGCTTCTCTTTTCATCAGGTCTGAACCTGAACTTTTCAAAGCCGAACTGTGCCAGAAGGCCTTGTGCAACCGCCTTTCCATGGTCCACTGTTACATCCTCATCCATGATGACACATGAGGCTGAATAATATGTCATAAGACGTGCAGCATCTTCGGCCTGTTCCCTTCTGAAACATCGATCTATGGAGAAAAAATTAAAAGGAGGTTCAGCACGTTCCAGCATGCCTGACAGACTTATGAACCATCCGGAGGTCATGTGGCTGCGTAATGTCTTTCGGCCACACACTGGTGCCAATTCCTTGAACTCAGGGAAAACCCTGTCTATCATTTCCACTATAAGTGAGTCCGAAACACCCAGTTCCATCGATATTTCGGGCACCAGATCATCTCCTTCTATATCACCTTTTTTATAGGAATGAAGTATCTTCCTGATCTTTTCGATGCCTTCTTCACCAATATCTCCAAGCATTCTTTTGATCGTGGCGATCCGTTCATCGGATATGCCTACGTTGGGCCTGGGCAATCCTCCTAGATAGAAACATCTGTCAAGTACTGCAAGTGCTTCATGCCCGAACTGTTTGTGTACTTCCTTCTCGTCTACTATCAGAGGATTCATCATCTCGTGGAAACCCATTCGCAAATACGCTTCCCTCAGGCGGGAAATGGTTTCGTAGACGGGATGCACTTTTCCATAGTTCAATTCCATGTGCGGATATCCCTGGTTGATGTTTGTTCTTTTCACATATTGTCTGCCGTTGTTCCACGCAGCATCAAAGTCTTCTTTAGCGGCTGTTTTGATCTCTTCAGGGTTGAATCTCATAGTGATGTCCTCTAATGATGGTTAATTCGGTGCGATATTATTTATTTTTTTATTTGCTGGATAAGAATTGATTTTCAAGCGCTTGCATAGCCATTTCAAGTTTTTGCTGTCTGACCGCTGCTGTGAGTTCTCCTCTTGAAATCTCCAGTAGCAGACGCAGTCTATCTGTCTTTGTCCGAAGTCCATGTGTCATGGCATCCGGGTAATCGAATAACATCAGACCTGTGTATAGTTCTTCCATTATATTGAGATACTTTTCTCCCTCATCCAGCATTCCATGGCGTATCAGATCAAGTATATGCCTTTTTATTTCTCCTCCGATATCTCCCAGTCCATTGAGATATGCTACAGGTTCCACTCCCAATTCTCCAGGTCCAGGGATATTTTTTCCAGAAACAAGTGCATACATGATGCTACATTCTGTAAACTCCTGCTGGGCATGTTCTACAAAACCTGCATAATATATGTCTGGCTGGTCTTTAAGGATTGATTCCATTTTCTTTATGTTGTCTTCTGCAGTCTGGGTAGTAGAGTGTGCCAGTTCAAGTTCCTTTTTGTGGACGTATTGCATCGCCACTCTGCAATTACGTACCACTTCTCTTGAAAGGGTTATGCCCTGCTCCCTGGCTTTGTCTTTTTCTTCCAGCTCTTTTCTGATCTTTTCAATGATGTTTTTTATCATGTTCCCTTCTTTCGGACCAAGATCCTATCATTCATTTGTTACAATTACAACTAACAAGGGCAGTATCTCAATAGATATGTCTTCTTAAAGGCTCCGATTATCCGAAGCCTATGACTATAAATTTAGAAATGTGTTTAGAGGATGTACTCCTAGCAGGGTAACATCCATGTTCCTTTACAAGGAAATATCAATCATCTACAGGAATAGTTTCTAGCTGACTTGCAACATTCCATATCAGGGTACGGGTGTGTAATGGGATATTGGGGTCATTGCTAATGTCTTCTAAGATAGAAATACTTGCCGTTGTCCTCATGAACAGGGGCTCTTCATCCTTTTTCAGTGTGGTCAGCACATCACTTGCAGAACGTCTTATGTTCCTTGGAACAGAACTGTCATTTGCGATCTGCTCTAATATCTGTATACACTGGTTTATAACATCTTTAAAATCATTTGCCATACAAATCACCTTCAGAAGACTTATCATTAAAATTAGATAATCAAATTACAACTAAACTATTATATGGTATAAAAAGACTTTCATTGGTAAGATCTCAATGACACAACGGAGGAATAAATGAGTCAAAATGATGAAGAATCAATAAACAAGATCTCAAGGATGCTTGAGATAGGCGGTACGATGCTGGCACAGCACTGTGCAGAATGCGGGGCTCCATTGTTCAGATATAAAGGCAATGTGATATGTCCTGTATGTGATACAGGACCAAAACCTTCTGTTCAGGCGCAGGAGAAAATCATAGAGAAAAAGATGGATACTTCTGAGTTTTCTTCCAATACAGAGGATAAACAGCAAGTTGTTTCCTCAGTGAATGTACTTCCTTCCCCAAGTGATCTCTCAGGATCAATTCATAAAACGTTTTCCTTGTCAACAGAAACCCCGGATAAGTCCCGACCCGTTTCTGGAAGCTCTTTAGCGGACCTGGAAATGATCCTGTTGAAAAAAACAGTCATGCTTGGAAATTCTATGCATCAGGAACAGGATCCACGCAAGGTCAAGGAATTCCTCGAACTTATTGAGCAATGCCTGGATATAATAGATAGATTAAATAAATAATTTTTAAAAAGAGTATAAAGATAAAGCTTTAGCTTATCCTTTATACTCTGCTGACACTACTTCCCTTATCCTGGCAGCAGTCTTTGGTCCAATGTTCGGGACCCTTATCAACTCTTCATACTGTGCTTTCATCACATTCTCTACGCTTCCAAAATGCTTAAGAAGGTTTCTTGCAGCTTTTGGTCCGATATCGCTTATGGCAGAGATTATATATTCCTGCTGTTCTGATAATATCTGAGAGGCTTTTTTTCCATGGACCTTGATTTCTCTCTGTTTATCAGATTGTTCTCTTTTTGCAAGGGTCTGGATGAGCATGGCACTGTCTTCAGCATCCCTTGTGTAGAATATAGACACTCCAAAGTCTATTCCTATGGTGGCGAGAGTTCCATGTATCGACTTTGGGTTTATCTGCCGTGCTGAGAACAAACCTTCACCTTCTATCAACAGCACAGGCTTTTGATAGGAGCGTGAGATGTTGGAGATCTGTTCGAACAAAGTGTTGTTCAGGAGAGAATTGACAAAATCCTCTGAGCTTTTTCTTTCGATAGCTATCCGTTCACTGATCACATAATCTCCGACTTCCAGGGTCTTGACATCTATGTCCACCTCAAGCTTTTCAAGCTCCCTGGCAACCTGGCTGCGTATTTCCCGGTGATCTATAACAACCCTTATGCCTTTATCATGGAATTCTGACAATTGCTTCTGATCTTTTTCGGTCTGCTGTGTGATATACTGTTCCAAATTAGTGACATTTGCAGGCATTATTGCCTGTAACTCCTTCATATTGTTCTGCATCCGGCGTTCTTTAGACAGACTGCTCCAGTAATATCCTTCGTCCCTGGTACCTTTGGTAACGAGCACCACGACCCTGCCTGCATGTTTTCTTGCTGTCCTGCCTTTACGCTGTATGCTCCTTATTTCCGAAGGGATCGGTTCATAAAAGACAACAAGATCGGTAGAGGGTATATCCAATCCTTCCTCTGCCACTGAAGTGGCTACAAGTACATTATATATGCCTTTTTTGAAATCCTCGATGATCTGGACCTGCTGTTTTTGAGTAAGACCCTTATCTTTGTATTTCGAGCTTTGTCCTACAAACCGCACAGGGCGAATATCCTCCATTGCTTCTAAAGAAGCCGTGACCATATCTGCAGTATCTCTATAGTTAGTGAAAACAATCACTCTTGAATCCGGCCTCTGGGCTATCTGTGTGGATACGATGTTCCTTACCAGATCAAGTTTCGGGTGTTCAATATCAATTTCTTTTATCCGGTGAATAGCCTGCCGCATATAGAGGTCCTCTGCCAGCCTTTTTGAAGCCTTGCTACCGCTTTTTGAATATGCTTCGTGCTCCAGCCTTTCCAGGTACTTACGTAAGGATTCGATACCTTGCGTCTCTATGATCTCTACGGCATGGCCCACTTTCATTATTTCGGCAACTATAGATATTGCTGCATAGACTGATGGGTCAGGTAGACCCCTCAATTCTTCCTGAAGTTTTTTCTGTATGCCAAGCAGATCCTTCTTAGTCACGAACTTTGGATTATGTACAGGAAATCCAAGCTCTGTAAGTTTTGTGAATCGTTCCTGCATCACCTTTTCGAGCAATCCTTTTATCTCAGCCATATCTTTTGGAAGATCAACCTTTATCCATTCTGTCTCTTTTTTATGGATATACGGAATCACGTCGGTATCAGATTCTGTCTTAACGGCAACTGATCCAATGTGCAGGGCTGCACAAACTTCACTTATTTTCTCATCAGTACTTCCGGGACTTGCGGTTATCCCAAGACAATGAGGATTTCTTGCATTCTCAAAGTATTTTTCTGCTATGTATGTGTAAGCGTAGTTGCCTACTGCTCTATGCGCTTCATCGAATGTTATATGGCATACATCATCAAGACTTATGCGCTTTGTAATAATGTCGTTCTCGATGACCTGGGGCGTGGAAACGATCATTTTCCCGTCCTTCCAGAGGTCTGCTCTTTTTTCGGGGGCTACACTTCCTGTAAAAGTAACAATGTGTTCTTCAGGTATTTTCATTACCTTTTTGAAAAAAGCTGCATGCTGTTCCACAAGAGGCTTCGTGGGAGACAGTACAAGAGCTTTACCCCCAAATTTTTCCATCCTGGCTGCAATGACAAGTAACGATACAATGGTTTTCCCAAGGCCTGTGGGCAGCACTATCAATGTGGGTGAGGAAAGAGCCCGGCCTGCAAGGTCAAGTTGATAGAGCCTTTGCTCAACCATATCTGGTTGTATAAGAGGGTGTTTGATGTAGCTCGTCATGTCACATTCTTTTTTCGAGTGTAACACTATACGCCCCCTATATTTTAACTATGTGTAAGCACAGTGAAAGTATTACAACGGTTTTCCTGCAGTTTCGAACTTTCTTTCTCTGTAAACCATGTCATAAAGCACATCATCGATCGTATCAACAGAGGCCCTTACCTGGCGCATACTATCTCTGTCCCTTATTGTCACTGTATTATCTTCCAGTGTGTCGTAGTCGATAGTGATACAATAGGGAGTACCGATCTCATCGTTACGCCTATAACGGCGACCAATGGTCCCTGAGTCGTCATAAGATGCCATAAGACCTTTGTCTCTGAGTCTGGCAGCGATATGTTTTGAAGGTTCTATGAGCTCCTGCCTGGTCAGTAAAGGCAACACCGCCGCCTTAATGGGGGATATTTCTTTCCTGAACCTCAGCACAATCCTTGCCTCATCTTCTGTATCATCTGCAGTATCTTTGGCTGGGACCATTTCTTCAGCATAGGCATGTTCCATCACTGAATAGAGTATCCTGTCAATACCAAATGAAGGCTCTATAACATGTGGAATTATGTTCTCTCCACTGACCTTGATTGTTTCTTGAGCAAATTCAACCATTTCTCCGGGTACTGTAAATTCTTCTCCGTTAACTAAGACTTTAATTTCTTCCTTTTCAAGTGCTTCCTGAGAAAGTTCTTTGAGGGCTTCAGCAACAACCTTCGCCTTGCCTTTGAATATAGGTCCCATTTTGCCCATGTTTGGTTTGACCACGAACTTTTCCACCATGCGCGGCTGTTCATACTCAATGTAGATGGAAAGCTCCGTTTTACTCGTGTTCGCATGGGCTGAAAGATCGTAATCTGTCCTGTCAGCGATGCCTACTACTTCTACCCAGCCGAACCTTTCTGTAAGTATCTCGGCATCCCAGCAGTCAATGGCATAGTGGGCCATTTCATCTTTTCTATGCTGCCTGAATCTAAGTTTATCCGCAGAGATGCCAACACGCTGCAGGAAATAATTTACCAGTGCCACCTGATAGGCAAGGAACTCATGTGCAATGATGCCTTTGTCCACAGCTTCTCTGATGGTCATGATCTCAGATTCACCTTTATCCTGAGCGTCATCAGAATAAAGGTTCAGGGCTGTATTTTCAAATCTTTGTATGTTGGGATGGGTTTTGACCCTTGGATCGATAAAGATCTCAGCTTCGGCCTGAGTAAACTCCCGAAGCCTTATAACTCCCTGCCTTGGTGAGATTTCGTTACGATATGATTTTCCTATTTGGGTTGCACCAAATGGAAGTTTATCGCGGTAATATCGTGCAAGTCTCAGGAAATCTACGAACATCCCCTGAGCAGTTTCAGGTCTTAGGTAGCCCTTTCTGCCATTTCCGGGGCCTATCTGGGTCTTGAACATAAGATTGAATTCATAGGTATTTCCCAGATCTCCTCCGCACTCCGGGCATTTAACGTTGTGCTGTGCAATGGTCCTGTCCAATTCTTCATCTGTGAGGCCATCTGCTTCTTCAAATATGTGCTTTATCAGATGGTCTGCTCTGAAAGCTTCTCCACATTGCTTACACTCGCAAAGGGGGTCTGAGAAACCTCCAACATGGCCCGATGCTACAAAGATCTCTTCAATTCCTATTGTAGGGCACTCGATCTCCATGAACCCTTCCTGTATGACGTATATTTCACGCCAGATCTGTTCTATCCTACGTTTTAAAGTGCTCCCCAGTGGCCCGTAATCATAGAATCCGGCAGTTCCTCCGTACAGTTCGAAAGAGTTCCACAAAAATCCACGGCGTTTGGCCAGTTCTATAACCTGTTCGTATCTATCCATAATGATCCTCAGTAATGATTTATTAATCGTATGAATGTTATTCTATGATAGAACATCGATATTCCCATTGGATTTAACATTATCGAGGTTTTCAGGATCATTTCCCATATTCATATGTGTTCATAAAATATGCATAATCTATGAATAAAATGCCATAACGCTTATATGCGTGACCACATATACTAGGAATTAAGCAAGGCCAAAAGAAGCATTTTCATATCGTACCACCACCAACAATCATTTCAATGAGTCTTTTAAAATCGATGGCCTTGCTTTACTCCTCTTGCAATCCTATTTCTTAATTGTCTGCTCCATTATTTACTTATCTTAAATTTCCGAACTGTGCATCTAAGCATAAGACCCCCTGATTTCCACTGGAGAATAGTGTTAACTCAATTTCATTAATATATTCTAAAAAAGTAAAAGTGAAATTGTTTTTATTTTCCCAGTACTTCCTCTACTGTCATACCTTCATGAACGATTTTGGATATATTGGATACAAGTTTAACAGGATCTTCTGACTGGAATACATTTCTTCCAATGGCAACTCCGCTACCTCCTGCCTGCAGGGAATCATATACCATTTGAAGCAGCTGTCCCTCCGTGTCCATCTGAGGACCCCCTGCTATGACAACAGGTACAGGACACCCTTCCACCACTTCTCTGAATGTATCTATATTGCCAGTATAATTAGTCTTGACAATATCGGCTCCCAGTTCAGCTCCAATGCGTGCTGCATGCTTCACGAACTTTACGTCGTGTTCGGAGGTGACTTTTGGTCCTCTTGGATACATCATGGCAATGAGCGGCATCCCCCATTCGTCACATGCCTTCGCCACACAACCAAGATCCTTCAGCATGTGGGCTTCATCGTCTGCACCTACATTTATGTGTACTGAAACAGCATCTGCACCAATCTTTATTGCTTCTTCAACAGTGGTTACCAAAACTTTATGGTTGGGGTCGGGTCCAAGGGATGTAGAGGCCGAAAGATGAATTATGAGTCCTATATCTCTTCCGTAACCTCTGTGTCCATATCTGGGTAGTCCCATATGTCCAAGGACTGCATTAGCTCCTCCTTCGGCAACTTTGTTCACAGTGGTCGGAAGGTCTATTATTCCCTTGATCGGTCCTGCACCCACGCCATGGTCCATGGGTATTATTATAGTCTTCCCGGTGTTACGGTTGAAGATTCTTTCCATCCTTACGGATTTACCAATCTCGCTCATAAATTGCTATAATTGATTGAACATACATATTCTTTACGTAGCACTTATGTGCTCAGATGTTCTCATGCTGGTATTGGCCTTTATACCCTTCTTCCACTTCTGCATGCAGTTCAAAGAACAATAGCTGTATGATACGTGCGTTCTTACGCAAGTTAAAACCTTCCTTGTTATGTACCACCAACATAGATTCACTCCTTCCCCTGTAACCGGAGTCCCATACGGCAGTACCTATATTCACGCCGCACCGAAGCATTGTGGATCTCGGTCTTGCTATGGCAGCTAGGTCTTTAGGTATGTTGACTATTTCGTTGAAAACTACTTTGTAAGTTCCGGGCAGAAGAAAGACCCAGCCATCATTATTGAATTCAAAGGGTCTGCTCAAGGGTAGTTTCCTGCCGGAATTATCAAAATCAATGGCCCCTGCCCCTTCCATTACTTCAACACGTTGTAATGTCATCTCCACACTATTTGGCTGCAGCTGCATCTCTAAATCGATCATGTTTTCCATAAGTGGCATCAGTGGTGGTTTTGCAAGTATTCTCTCTCTTAGTTCTTTTCTGGATAAAAGGGCCATGAAACACAATTGGTGTAATGGGTTATTAGAATATCGGATATTATCCAAACACAATAGTTTTATTATCTTTAATACTTATTAAAGTAACCATTTAACTTATATACATGAGCTGCATATTACTGCATGGACCTGAGATAGGATGCCTGCAATAAAGGTCAGTTCACTGCTGACCTTTGCAGGTGCTCTATTTATGTCACAGGTAGGATATACAGGAGATTCTATAATGGACAGTACATACCTTGTAAAGGAAGGCAACAGACCTGAGATCGTTTTTCGGGTCACCCTCAGCCCCGATGGAAAGACTTATATGAAAGAGTATGCTCTTGTTTTCCCTAAGTACAGAAGTGCAGATGTCCCACGTTATGATCCGCTGGCCCTTGCTGAGGTACAGGCTACGGCCAAAACAGGTGATCTGGGTTATTGTGAGTTTATAGCAGAAACTGACTAAATTCATCAGGGACTTCAACATTTCATTCCATTTTTTTTATTTCACTTTTACTACTCACTTTTTACTTTTCTGTCTTCTATTCCGAACTTAGATCTCTATGGATTTCTTGTTTTTCTGCCTTCTAATTGGCTTTAAAAATCAAAGGCTCTATATCATCATTTATTTTTTAAAATAGTCAAAGAAATCTATATATATGTTTATATAATACTTATTTAGTTAAGGCTATAATGTGAGGCACAGTTTTTGGGAGTTCAGTAGTTACCATAAAGCCCTCATTTTTATAGAATTTATACATGCTTGAATTAAAATGTCATATGCGTACAAGATTTTATCCAGTATCTAATTGAGGAGATACAAATGCAATCCAAATCAAATAATTGTATTACTATTTTGATCGTGTTGTTCTTTGTGATAATGACTGTAGGGATATCTTCAGCTGCAGAACTAAGTCAATGGGCTTCAGGTGCCAATGCGAGCAGTGAGTACTCTGCTGCAGGTTGGTCGGCAAACCAGGCTACAGGTGCTCCAAATACCGATAAATGTGGGGATCTCAACACTGCCTGGGCTCCTCACTCATCAGGGTCTGATCCAGAGTGGTTGAAGCTGTCTTTCTCAAAGCCTGTTCTGGCTACAGGTATTCGTGTCCATGAGACCTTTAATGCAGGGTTTCTGTATCGTGTAGACCTTGTAGACACTTCGGGCCAGACCCACACAGTATGGACCGGGGATGAACGCACTTCTTGCCCCGGGTGGTTCGAGATAACTTTCCCTAAAACTGAATATCCAGTGAATGGTGTTATCCTGCACACTAAGATCGCAGGCTGGGAAGAGATAGATGCCGTACAACTTATTGGGGATACTGATACCACCATAGTGCAGTCTTCAACTTCTGGTACATCTTTTGGTACCGTATTTCCCATAAATGCGGCTACTTCTCCAAGACAGTGGGCATCAGGTGCCACAGCAAGCAGCGAGTACTCTGTCTCTGGTTGGTCCGCGAACCAGGCTACAGGTGCTCATAATACCGATAAGTGTGGAGATATTAATACTGCCTGGGCTCCCCGCTCATCAGCTTCTGATCCAGAGTGGTTGAAGTTGTCTTTCACAACACCTGTACAGGCTGTAGGTGTGCGTATCCATGAAACCTATAATGCAGGATTCATATACCAGGTGGACCTTGTAGACACTTCGGGTCAGAAACATACAGTATGGGCCGGAACCGACAACACTGCCTGTCCCGGGTGGTTTGAGATCACTTTCCCAAAAACCGAGTATTTTGTAAGCGGTGTTATCCTGTACACTAAAACAGCAGGCTGGGAAGAAGTGGATGCAGTCGAACTATTGGGGGAGGATGCCAGCGGACCCGGTGCATCAGTTCCATCTTTATCATCTTCTGTTGCGACTATAATATTCGAATCACGTACGACACCTATGGGAAGTACTGTACAGATCCCTATTACATTAAAGGGAGTTGCCGGTAACATTGGAAATATGGACCTAACGTTGCAATACGATCCGGCTGTTCTGGAAGCAAAGGAAGTGATAAAAGGTCCTCTTACCCAGAACGCCATCTTTGATTCTAATATCGTAGCAGGGAATGTTAAAGTGAGTCTAGCTTCAAATCAGGGTTTTGGTGGCGGTGGTGTAATAGCTTATGTAAAATTTAATGTTATAGGAGCTGCAGGTTCATCTTCTCCGCTGAAGATCACCAAAGTTACAGCAAACAATGCAGATGATCTGAACTCTTTTGCGGTCTCTGCTAAAGACGGACTTTTCAAGGTTATCAGTCCGGCAGAAGGTTCTGGGGATGCTGATGGTGATGGTACCTATTCAGCAATAGATGCCCTGGCAGCATTGCAGATGGCAGTGGGCAAGATGGACAAGCAATCCTTCATGGACATTAATAAGGATGGAGAGATTACGTCACTTGATGGAAAAATGATCTTGCAACTGGCAGTGAAATGAGCGAATCATTAATGGAGGGAATAATATGAGAAAAATACTATGTGCTATGCTATTGATTAGTCTTGTATCTATAGCATCAGGTGCATCTTTGGTTGTAAGCATAGGGGATGTCCAAGGTTCACCAGACAGCACGGTCCAGGTGCCTATTATCCTTGAAGGTGCCAGAGATGTTGGAAGTATGGATATAACAGTAAAATATGATCCTTCGGTGCTCAAGGCTACCAGTGTGGAAACTGCTGACCTTGGTAAAAATGCCATTATAGAGTCGAACCTCGCAAACCCTAGCCAGGTCAACATTGCACTTGTTGATGCTTCTGGTATCAATGGAGGTGGTGAAGTAGCGATCATCTCCTTCTCTGTGCTTAGTGAAACAGGCTCATCCAGTCCATTGTCTTTTTTAGAAGCTTCGCTTCATGATATTGAACTGGTGGAACAACAGACCACGGTCAGAAATGGAGTATTCACTGTTACAGAACCTAAAGGTGTAGGATATGCATTTTTTTTAATAACACTGGTGACAGCCGTGTTCGCTGCAATGGTAATCAGGAAAAGATAATTTTTTTATTGCACAGGGCATTTGTTTTTTCCCCTGATTTTTTTAAGCAACAATTGATGATCCGGATCTCTCAAAAAGCTCAATATCGTAAAATCCATTTCAAGATATAATATGAACGAACTTTTAGTAAGTGTTTTTGTGAATATAAGAACTTCTCATCTCTGTTGTGAGAAGGCTGATCTCTTGGCCTTAGCACTAAAGTTGCTGCCCCTTTTTGAAAGAACGCGATCAAGATTTTTGTGGTACTGGGTATGAAGGTTCATTTATGGGGGCTAATCGTTAGTAAATATATTTAAAAGGATTAGCGTTATTTAATAAAATTTAAATAGTAGTTAATTAAAAGCCTTATTATTTATTCAACAAAAAACAGCTCAAGTTTTTAAAACTGATCTGATACACTTTGTAGTGTTTTTAATAGATAAATATATGATAATAATGACTAAGAGGCAGAAAAGCGTGGTGTGATCGATTTGAAGTTTAAAATTGTTTTAATAATAATGTTAACAGTGTTATTTTTTACAAATATTGCATGTGCAAACTTTATTGCAATATACGATAACTCACGAGTTGGAACCTGGGTCGTTGAAAAAGTTGGTTCATCAGCAGGGGTTGAAGTGATAGGTTTCGGCTGGTCAGGTGTAGAACCAATTGTTGGTGACTGGGATGGCGATGGATTCAAAGATATAGGAGTTTATAATCGTGCAGGCAATAATTTCTTAGTGCGTTATCCAGATAGTTCATATAAGGTCATTGGTCTTGGCTGGTCTGGTGTAACGCCTGTTGTTGGAGATTTTGACGGTGATGGAGATGAAGACGTGGGAGTTTATGATAACAAAGGGACGTGGGCATTCGATATAGACACATGCGTGCGTATTGTGGGTTTTGGATGGTCAGGTGTTGAACCTGTGGTAGGTGACTGGAATGGTGATGGTTCCGACGAAGTTGGCATCTATAACCGTCCGGGTAATAATTTCCTTGTAGCCCAAGGCAGAAGTTTTCAGGTCATCGGTCTTGGCTGGCCGGGTGTCATACCGATCGTAGGTAACTGGGATTCTGATCCCGGCGATGAGGTTGGTGTTTATGATCCACAAACCAGCACATTTGCGCTGGCAGGGCAAAATCCATTTGTCTTTGGCAAACCTGGCTCTCAGCCGATCGTAGGTGATGTAGATTCTGATGGCATTACAGACGTTGGTGTATGTGATCCGGATGGTACTATTATCTATCGTACTGCTGAACAATATGATATTGAATTACAGAAGTGGGGCGGTTCGACATTAATAGGAGCTTAAATCCTATTAATATCTCTACTTTTCATTTAGTTTTATCTTTTTATTAGTGTATTTTCAAAAACCAAACCTTTGAAGCAAGGCTAGAAGAATTTACATACATCTAAGGCTCCTAAATGATCAATATCAAAAAACATAATTGTTTAATGTCCCGAAAAGATTCGAAATCCTATCTACGCAATTTGAAGTTTCCTTCCACCGTTGATCTGCTTTAAGTCCACAGTTCATCACCATCTAAAGACATTAGAAGGAGTTTAATTGGATTACGAAACCCGGAGTATTTGAGGTATGCATCACGGATGTTGGAACTTTTGATGAGCTTAATATAATTATAGATAATGTTGAGTACTATTCATCGTTAATCTTTTGAAGGACATAAATAGTAGTTAATCAAACGTTGCTATAGATTACTCTACACTGAAATATTCCTTATATGTGGGATTGGTGATGCGAATGAAAGTCAAGTTAAATAGACCATTGTATTTTTGTATAGTAGTTTTTTTCTTATTGATGATTACAGGAACAAGTTCAGCTGAAATAATTAATGTGGAACAAGTAGGCAACTTTGGTAATGATCGGGAAATTGGAGAAATTGCGGTAGTTGGTAATTATGCCTATGTCTTACAGCTCTGTGATCTTGTTGTGTTAAGTGTAACTGACCCTGCAACACCAGTAGAGATGCATCGCATAAAACCACCAAATGATAGGTGTTTTGATAGTATTACTTCATCTGGTACGTATGTATACTTAACTGCTTCTGACTATTCAACTGGTACAATTCTTATGGTCTTCGATATTGTAGATCCTGCAAATCCAAAGCTTGTAGGACAATACAATGATCAGGATTTTTTTAGGATCGTGGAGGTGTCGAATAATCACGCATACTTGCTAAGTTATAGCAAAGGTTGTTTGATCCTGGATGTTAGCAATCCTGCGGAACCAAAACATGCAGGGCAGTACAATGGTGCTTCTTATATTACAAGTCTTGATGTGTCTGATCAATATCTATATTTAACTACTTCAGTTGATTATAAGACAGGTTCTCTCATGGTTTTAGATATAAGTGATCCTGCAGAACCAAAACTTATAGGACAGTATGCTAACAATTATTTATTTAATGATGTTGCTGTTTCCGGTCAATATGCATTTTTGGCCAATGATATCAATGGTCTTATAATTCTGAATATCAGTGATCCGGTATCGCCACAACATGTGGGCAGGTGTAGTGAAACTGGTAGTAAAATGGATCAAGTTCTTGTATCAGGCAAATATGCTTATGTAGTATTTGATTTTAATCCAATTGAATCTGCTACCTATTCTCTGGGTATTGTGAATGTTAGTGACCCTAATGTACCAAAGTTTGCAGACAGTGATGGTAATTTTACACACGCTCTTTATTCTTCGCTTGACTGGTGCAGTATTGGTGCTGTGTCTGGTAATCATATCTACATGGTTCCAGAGTATGGTGGTCTGTCTATTTTGAAGGTATCTCCGGCTGATCATCAAACAGGAACATTGCCAGGTGCATTTATTGCAATATATGATAACTTACAGGTCGGAACCTGGGTCGTTGAAAATGTTGGGTCATCAACAGGAATTGAAGTCATAGGTTTTGGCTGGTCAGGTGTCGAACCAATTGTCGGTGACTGGGATGGCGATGGATTTAAAGATGTAGGGGTTTATAATCGTGCAGGTAATAACTTCTTAGTGCGTTATTCAGATGGTTCCCATAAGGTCATTGGTCTTGGCTGGCCCGGTGTAACACCTGTTGTTGGAGATTTTGATGGCGATGGAGATGATGATGTTGGAGTTTATGATAATAACGGGACATGGGCACTAAATACGGATACAGGTGTGCGTATTGCAGGCTTCGGTTGGTCAGGCACTGAACCGATAGTTGGTGACTGGAATGGTGATGGCATTGACGAAGCAGGTATCTATAATCGTCCAGGCAATAATTTCCTGGTGCCCAGAGGAAATGGTGCCCAGATAGTAGGTCTTGGCTGGGCAGGTGTCATACCTATTGTAGGCAATTGGGATTCTGATGTCAACAATGAGGTCGGTGTTTATGATCCACAAACCAGCACTTTTGCACTGGCAGGGCAAAAACCATTTGTCTTTGGCAAACCTGGTTCTCAGCCTGTAGTAGGTGATGTGTATTTTGATGGCATTACAGAAGTTGGGGTATGTTACCCAGATGGCACCATCGCCTATAACACTTCAGAACAATATGACATTGAATTACAGAAGTGGGACGGTTCGGAATTAATAGGAATTTAATTCCTATTAACTTTTTTATAAAATCATCTAGCCTTCTTTAAACATTTTTTAAAACCAAGCACTTGAATCAAGAGTTGAATCCTTAGAAAAACAGCTCAAGCTCTTACTAGAATCAATATCAAGAGAACCAGAACTTCATAGTGGGCCCGGGGAGATTCGAACTCCCGACCTCCGCCGTGTGAAGGCGACGTCATGACCAGCTAGACCACAGGCCCTTTGAGCAGGATAAAATAGTATTCTTTGTCTATAAGCCTATCGCTGCAACGTTAGATCACATTTTCTGGGTCACGTATCTGTAGGTGAAAAATCCTGCCACTAAGGCCCCTGCTATTATTGTGAAAAGTGCCAGGTTACTGGGCATCACTGCGTACACGCCTACAGCTATTACTGTGCCGGTTGTCACAGCTACATGAATAAAAAGTGAGTGTTTTCTGATCTGTTGCTCTTTAGGGTCTGTCATCAGCTCACATTCCTTTGTTAATATATAATACCCAATAAATTATATATATTTTCTCGATATAATTCTGTATAGTGTTAACTGAAATGTCTTTCCTTCAGGAAAACAGTCCAAGAGCCATAAAGGCAACTGCAACATATCTTAGAAACTTTCCCAGGAACACAAGAACAGAGAATACCTTAAAGTCCAGTTTCATAATACCGCCCATGGCCGTAATGGCATCGCCTATTACCGGCACCCAGGTGAAAAGCAGGGAATACACTCCATACTTAGTGAACCACTTCTCGGCATTATCCAGACGCTGCTGTGGAATTGAGAGGTATTTTTCAATGAGGTCTTTGCGTCCCACAAGGCCGATGTAATAGGTGGTGCATGCACCGCAATAGTTTCCCACGGATGCGACCATGACCACTAATATGGGATCAAATCCTTTGTTTATGAGTAACAACAGCAGCGCCTCAGAACCGAGTGGCAGCACTGTGGAAGCCAGAAAGCTTGCCAGGAAAAGGCCTGCATATCCGTAAACAGCAAGATCTAGAACTCCGGTCATTGCATCCAATTGGACCATTTAGCATAAATATCAGGCGCATCTCCGTAATTCTCACGGGGCACACAAATATTAATGGATGTAACTGCAAAGAATACCAGTTCTCATAATTATCTCAAGTTAAGTTCAGGTTGATAATGTTCAAAAAGGCTTAAGTCGGCACAGGTACAATCTGTTCCCATGCTTGCGTCTGAAGTCATATCGCGTTTGCGGGGCATATATACTCCGGGTTTTTTTGACCGGATAGATGACCCTTTCTATGTGCTGATCTCCACAGTGCTGTCACAGCGCACCAGGGACGATGTTACTATTCCCACAACTGAGAAACTGTTCAGTGTCTATGGTTCCCCGCCGGCTATGGCAGCAGCCGATCCTGAGGATATCGAGAAACTGATAAAGGACGTGGGGTTCTACAGGGTCAAGTCCGGGCGTATCATTGAGATCTCAAGGATATTGCTTGAGGAGTACGAGGGTAAAGTGCCGGATAATATCGATGAGCTTCTCAAGCTGCCGGGAGTGGGCAGAAAAACCGCCAACTGTGTGCTCACATACGCCTTTCGCAAGGATGCCATTGCAGTGGATACTCATGTGCACAGAATCTCCAATCGGCTTAGCCTGGTCACAACGCACACTCCTGAGGAAACGGAAAACGAGCTCGAACATGTGGTCCCCAGGGAACTGTGGCAGTACGTCAATGAACTGCTGGTGAGGTTTGGCCAGGATGTATGCCGGCCGGTTTCCCCGAAATGTGATGTTTGCGTGCTGGCAGACCTGTGTCCGTCCAAAAAGTTATAAGGTGCAAAGGAAGGTCATCTTTTCATCTTCGCGTCCTTGCAACTCTGCGTTTTATAATTCCTTTTTGTAATATTGCTTGAATGCTTATATTTAAGACAAAAACCAAATAGATAATTTAAAATTTACTATTACTATCAGGCAGCTAAATTATTAAATAAAGTTTCCATCGCAAACATAATATAAAATGGGTCAGTTTCCATCACTGACTTATATAAAGTCGCATATGAAGAGTATATATAGTCTTTATTGATGCAATTTTGTAGGTGAAGTATGTTACTAGTCGGAGAAGCACTCATCGGCGAGGAACCAGAACTCGCACACGTAGACCTTATCATTGGTGACAAGAACGGTCCTGTAGGACTTGCCTTTGCAAACGGCCTTACCCAGCTGTCCGCCGGGCACACACCTCTTTTGTCAGTCATTCGTCCCAACCTGCCAGCCAAACCTTCCACGCTCATCGTCCCTAAGGTTACTGTGAAGAATATGGGACAGGCAGCTCAGATTTTCGGTCCTGCACAGGCAGCTGTGGCAAAGGCTGTTGCAGATGCCGTCGAAGAGGGCGTAATCGACAAGAAGGACGTAGAAGACCTTGTGATCGTGGCCAGTGTGTTCATACACCCCGAAGCACAGGACTATAACAGGATCTACAGGTACAATTATGGTGCCACCAAGCTGGCTCTCAAGAGGGCCATGGAAGGCTTCCCAAGCGTGGAGACCGTTATGAAAGAGAAGGACCGGGCTGCTCATGGTGTCATGGGATTCAAGGTCACAAGACTATGGGATGCACCATACCTGCAGGTTGCTCTGGACAACCCCAATATAGCCGCCATCCGCAGTATCGTCGCCCAGATCCCCAAGAGCGATCACGTGATACTGGAAGCCGGTACACCGCTCATAAAACGCTACGGTGTGGATGTTATTTCTCAGCTGCGTGAGGTGCGTCCTGACGCATTCATCGTTGCAGATCTCAAGACCCTGGATACAGGCAACCTCGAAGCCCGCATGGTCGCAGATGCAACAGCAGATGCCATTGTGATCTCAGCCCTTGCACCAGTGTCCACTCTCCAGAAGGCCATCGAAGAGGCACACAAGACCGGCATATATGCCGTAATGGACACCCTTAACTGCGAAGATCCTGTCGCAGTGCTCAACGAGCTCAAAAAAGTGGGTTCACTTCCTGATGTTGTGGAACTGCACCGTGGTATCGATATCGAGGAGACAGAACACGCATGGGGTAATATTGCAGACATTAAGGCTTTCTCTACCGAATCCCATAAGGTGCTGGTGGCAGTGGCAGGCGGTATACGCATAGACACCATGCCAGTAGCTCTGGAAGCAGGAGCCGATATCCTTGTGGTAGGCCGTGCCATCACCAACGCCAAGGATGTAAGGCAGGTAGCAGAGAAATTCATAGAAGGCATGAACAAATCAGAGATCGACCAGTTCAGGGTCATGACAGATTTCTGAGCGTGTGTATTGCACACACCTTTTTCAGGAGGGGTTAAAATTAGTTCAATTATGATAGTGTTGAATCTGAAGACATACCTTGAAGCCACAGGGGAAAACTCAGTAAAGATAGCACAGGCATGTAAGGACGTTGCAGACGATTCGGGCATTGATATTGCAGTTGCCCCGCAGTTCTGTGATATCTACAGAGTGGCTTCACAGGTGGACATACCTGTATATTCACAGCACCTTGACAGCGTGGGTGCTGGCAGCTTTACAGGCCATGCCTTCTCCAGATGTATCAAGGACGCAGGAGCGGTCGGCACTCTCATAAACCACTCCGAAAGAAGGCTTACGCTTGCTGAGATCGATGCTTCTGTGCAGGCTGCAAAGAAAACAGGTCTTGTCACTATTGTCTGCACAAATAATGTGCCCACATCCGCTGCCGCAGCAGCCCTGTCTCCGGATTACGTTGCTGTGGAACCCCCGGAGCTCATAGGTTCAGGCATCCCGGTATCAAAAGCCGACCCCGCGGTGGTCACAGGTTCCGTGGACGCTATCCTGAAGGTCAACCCTGCAGTAAAAGTGCTCTGTGGAGCCGGCATTTCTAAAGGTGAGGACCTTGCAGCAGCCCTGGAACTTGGATCAGTGGGTGTGCTGCTGGCTTCAGGCATAGTGAAAGCTGCAAGTCCAAAAGCAGCTCTTGAAGATCTTGTAAGCAAGGTCTGATATTATTTTTATTTTCGCCTTACTTTTATTGTCAGGGCAGGAAAAACCAGCTGATGAAAAGCATGATAATAGCTATGCCTATGCGCTTGTACATGGGTATGTTGATCCCGAAACTGCTGCGCAGCATCTCAGATATGCCTACAGGTGGCGGAGCTATCATAAGTGCCGCGAGGAACAAGGGAATGCCAGCAAGCAGGTTCCTTGCCACAAGTATAAGGTAGAGTCCCTGCAGTCCAAGATATATGCCAAAGGCAGATAAGAAGAATAAACCACCTTTCTGGAATCTCAGGCGCTGCTCAGGAGCCATTTGCATTTTGTCAACAAAACCATTTGTTTTCATATTTTCACCGGATACTTCCCATGGTGATTGCACTTGCCTGCATATAACAGTAAGCCATGTGAATATGACAATGCCTTCAAATTACTTTTGTGCTCATACTCTTAACTGGCATCCGATACCACTCAGGACCCTTTCCACATCGGTCTGCACTTTGTCAGGCTCCTGATCTGCTAATATGCTGATGCGGTAGGTAACACTCTTTTTCCCATGAATGAGGTACGTATCAATGATCTCCGATCCTACTATGTTCTCATTGCCTGAGAGCACCTCCAATATGATCTTTGGGTCAGCATTCTCAGGAACTATAACAGATATGTCCCTTCTGTGATGTGTGAGATTTTTTATCTTCCACTCTTTCAGTTCATATGGTGAAAGCAGCTGTAAGTTCTCTATTTTCAGGGTTATTATTTTTGTTCCTTCTGCAAGCATAACTTCTGTGGAAGTGACCTTCCAGAGTTTACCCACATGTATCTTTCCAGAGTACACATGCAACAGCCCGCACTCTTCTCCCAAGAGTGCCATAAGGTGCTCATATTCAGATATCTTATAATTTATCAGTTTGTCAGAACGTCTAAGAGCAGGTGATGTATCTCCAAAGTGAATGGCTGCATCCTTCATCTTTGTGATGAATCCTTCCAGATCATGCACCCTTACCATTTCCGAAGTGCTGTGGCATTCCTGAAGGAAGGCATCATGCACTTTGATCACTTCCGGGTTCTCCATCTGTATCATCGCATAGAGGTAAGGGTTCTGACCCAGTATCCTGCCAACGAAATCCAGCATTATGTCATACACAGGGCTCACGAACCTGCGCGATTCTTTCACATTGAAATCAAGCCTGTCCAATGTTGTACCTATGGTTATGTATGCAAAATGAGTAAGTCCCTGAACTACAGAAACGAACCTGTCGTGTTCCTCAGGACCGACGATAACTATGTGCGCCCCGCTCTCCTCTAACATCTCTCTGATGACAGGGAACCATTTCTGACATCTGTCACCTATGGGTGTCAGGATGAACCTCTGTCCGTGCAGGTTTGTTATGGTGGGTCCGAACATGGGGTGTGTCCCCAGGATTTCCACATCAGCAGGAGCATATTTCTGCATAGCACGTGTGGGTACGGTTTTCAGAGAAGTGAGGTCCATGAGCAGGCTCCCTGATCTCATCAGAGGTGCAACCTCTGAAATGATCTGCTCAGTGATGTCGATAGGTACGGAAACGATCACCACGTCACTTTCAGCAACTTCTTTATAAATATCATGAGCAAACAGTACACCCAGCCTTTCAGCTATCTCTGTCTTTCCACTCTTGCCCCAGATACTAACATCAAAGCCTCTTTCTTTGAAGAAGGTGGAGAACCACTGGCCCATTTCACCGGTGCCACCCACAATGAGCATTTTCAAGTTCTCAGCGCTCCCATCACGGCTTCCTTCATCACTTCCACGGGTGGTTTCACGCCTGTCCATATTTTGAAAGCTTCAGCACCCTGATACACCAGCATCATAACACCGGATACTGTTCTTGCCCCGGCCTTTTCCGCTTCTGTGAGCAGTTTCGTTTTCAGTGGATTGTATACAATATCAAAGACCACGAGACCCTCATGCATCTGTTTTGCTGTTGCTATGGTAGCTTCCACCTGTGGATGCATTCCTAATGTGGTACAGTTGATCAGCACTTCAGCACTGGCTATAAGATCATCCAATCTCTCAAGACCACATCCTTTTACTTTTCCCACAGCAGCAACGTCTTCTGCGAGCTGCATTGCTCTTCCAGGCGTACGGTTGGCAATAGTAACATCTGCTCCGTCAATTGCAAGCTGAAAACAGATCCCCCGGGCAGCACCTCCTGCACCGACTATCAGCACCTTCGCTCCCTCTATTATCACGCCCGCATCAACAAGGGCCCTTTCAGCTCCTATGCCATCGGTATTGTATCCCCTTATACCATCTTTGAGGTCTACGGTATTAATCGCCCCCATGACTGCGGCAATGGAGTCTGGTTCCACTATCCTCAGAGCTTCTTCCTTCAGGGGCACGGTAAGGTTCAGCCCCCCAAATCCCATGGCATGTGCTCCTTTGATAGCATCTTTAAGGTTTTCCTTGCTGACCCTGAAAGCGTGGTAGGCGCAGTCCATTCCCAGAGCTTTGAATGCTGCATTGTGCATCACAGGAGAAAGTGAGTGCTCTATGGGGTCACCAAAGACAGCAAACACTTTTTTCATAACAGCACCTTCATCGTTCTCTTCAGCTCTGCTATGTTCAGCTGCCCCGGCGCCACAGCCTCTCCAATTGAGCCATAAGTGAGCACTGACCCATAAAACGGTGCTATCACCCGTGTATGCTTTCCAAGATCTCCCATAGATATCGTACATAAGGGTCTTGTAGCTTCATGAGTTACCCGCAGAAGGTTGATTGTGTCGGCAGGAGAATTGGCCTTCGCAGCGAACTTGGCTATGTCGCCTCCGCGTTGCCATGCCATCTTCAGTATTTCCTTAATCTTCTCTATAGAAGGAGTTCTATTGAAATCATGATGCGAAACAATGACTGTCTTACCAAGTTCATGTGAGGTTGAAATGAGCTTTTCCCGCAGATCAGTCACAGCAGCAAGCTCCACATCCACCGCATCCACCACAGGCAGGATGTCCAGAAGAAGCTGTATCCTCTTTTCTTCTGGTCCTTCCCATTTGCCACCATCGTTTGGTAATCTATTGGTTGCAATACATGGAAGGTTTACTGCTTCTTTTAAGTTTGCGATCATTTCCAGCGCTGCCTTCGTATCTTTTATACCAAGCAGGTCCAGCCTGATCTCCAGCATATCTGCACCCTGCAAGAGAGCCAATCTGGCCTGCTCCGCTGGAACGTAGCTTATCACGGCCACAACCGCCGGTCCTTCTGACAGGTCGAAGCTGCCTATCTTTACCATGCGCCCTCTGATCATTTCTCTATGATCGTTTCCTCTACCTTCATTCCGAAATGCCGGCCTATCTCCTCAAACTTTACCAGCACCTCGTCCCCGGGTTGCAGGTCAGTGACAGCTATGGTTTTTCCGTCTTTGCTGACCATTTTTATGGTCTCTGCGTTCTGCACGATGGTCTTGACAATCTTTCCGTTAAGTTCCGCCTCTATGAGCATAAGGGGCCTTCTCTCTATCTTTACTCTGCCTACGATGCCTTTTCTTTGCTCACCGGCGGCATTAACGATAGCTACCTCGTCACCTGCTTCCAGTTCACACAGGTATTTCGTCTTCTCTCCTACCAGTACATAAGCGTGTACAGCTCCGGCATTCACTCTAAATGGCCGTGATGCAACATACGGGCTGTCGTCAGCTTCCGAGTTCACAAGGAAAAGTCCACAGGATTGTGAGCCTACAAGCATACCTTCCCCGCTTGTCATAAGGTTGCAAGTGTCCACACATACACGGTCACCCATACCCACCTGTTCCACTTTTGTGACGATAGCAACTGTAAGTTCAATATTCTCAATACAAGCTTTTTCTGCCATCCCCACAGTTTTCTTTATCTCAGTTGGGTCGTCAGTATCTAATAGCACTCCATCGGATCCATGTTCCATGGTCTCAAGGGAAAGCTTCGCTTCTTCAGAGGTCCTTACTCCGGAAATGATCCGGACGTCTTTATCATGCAGTCCTGCAATGAGATTTTCTAGGGGAATTACCTTCCAGTCAGTGCCTACAGTGATGATATAGTCGCAGGCTTCGGCAAGTTCTGCTGCAAACTCCTCATACTGTTTGTTGCGAATGACCACATATCCGGCTACCTTCAAGCCCTTACCTTTCAGGCGGGTGGCAGTTATTATATCAAAAGAACCACTGAAGTCAGGAGGCAATGGTTTCGTCCCATCTCCTTCACTTCCTTTCCCTACTACTATGATGTCTGCAGCAGACCTTTCATCATGGGCAAAAGCTGCGACCTTTATGTCTCCTAGTTCCCTTACTTTCTCGACATCGTTGGCATCTACCAGTACATAATCCACACCCGATTCCAGTCCAGTGGTGATCCTGCCTTTCCTATCATCCCACCTGCCTTCATCAGATTTTATCCATATACTTTTCCTGTTCATGTTCTCACATTGTTTCACTTAAGTATCTCAAGAGCTTCTTCTACAGTACGGTGCTTATGTACTATCTCTGTTATTGCTCTTGTAATTTTTGTGGGGTCCATGTGCTGGAAAACATTTCTGCCAATGGCAACTCCTCTGCTGCCTGCATCAATGGCACCTCTTATCATTTCCAGGAACTGCTCATCAGTTTCCGTCTTAGGTCCTCCTGCAATTACAACTGGTACCGGACACCCATCTACAACATCCTTAAAAGAATCCACGTCTCCGGTGTATACTGTCTTGACCACATCTGCTCCAAGTTCTGCTCCCACTCTTGCAGCATGGGCCACCATCACAGGATCATGTGGATTTGTTACTTTTCTGCCCCGTGGGTACATCATGGCAATTAATGGTATGCCCCAGTTATTGCAGTCTTCGGCTACCTTTCCAAATTTATGTAACTGATCAGCCTCAGTTTCAGAACCCACATTCACATGTATGGATACAGCATCAGCTCCCATCTTCATTACTTCTTCCACGCTGCAGACCTGTACTTTATTGTTAGGGTCCGGTCCGAGGGATGTGGACGCACTTATATGCACTATTAGACCGACATCATGACCGTAGCCGCGGTGTCCATGCTTAATCATGCCTTTTTGCATGAGCACCGCATTTGCTCCTCCTTCTGCAACTTTATTGATGGAATCAGCAATATTTATTAGACCTTTAATAGGGCCATCAGATATCCCATGGTCCATCGGTATGATCACCATGTTCCTGCTGTTCCTGTCCATTATCCTTTCGATACGTATGCTCTTCCCTATTTCTGACATTTTGATAATCTCCATTCAAAACCGTGTTAGTGTGTTACATAGTAACACGGTAAAGTATATAAAGTTATTTAGTGGAGATGGGCAGCTTCCAGTATTTTCATATCAGAATACGAGTGTTGTCAGGTTTTTTCCTTGTGAGTGCTATCCTCTATTACAAAACCATTTGAAGTTATTACATATGTTGCAGGGCTTTTTTCATGGTCACTGCCTCTCATCTTGATTATGGACAGAGACCTCTGCAAACCAGAGGACATAAGGTGTTGTTGCAAGATTATGACGCTATCTGCAACCGGTGCTATTGGTATGTTGAGCGTCTTGGAGCATTCCTCACTTTCCGGGTTAAGGCATGTCAGAAGTGATGTAATGCCCAGGTTTCTAAACATTCTTGTGAGAGCAGATATATGCTCTTTTCTTACTATGGGGTCCATAAGGGCATAATCAAAACCATCGACTGCATCCAGGAAAACTCTCTGTGCTTCCGTTTGCACGATCATTTTCTTCAATTGCAGCATGTGTTTGTTAGGGTCCAGTGAGGAAGGTAATGTGTGGATTATTTTCACCTTGCCTTTTTCTTCCATCCCTTTCAGGTCCCATCCAAAATTAGAAGCATGTAAATATAGTTCCTCTGGAGTTTCTTCAAAATTAATAATGAGCCCAGTTTCGCCTTTTTTAGCTCCTTCTATAATAAACTGTAGTCCAAATACGGTTTTACCAGTACCTGTCGATCCAGCAATAAGGTTGGATGAGCCTTTGAATAAGCCTCCCTCCAGCATACTATCGAGCACTGATATACCTGTAGAGATACGTTCTTTGGAGGCAGGTATGGAGTGATCGGCTTGCGCAGTATCTTTAGGATAGACGGATATCCCATCAGTTCCTATCTCAAATGTATGTTCTCCCTGGATGGAGGACATGCCAGTTACTTTCATCAATTTGATATATCGCCTGGTAATATGTGTGTCAAAATTTTGTGAGAGATATATTATGTTATCCACTATATCGCTGATCACATTGCTCTTTACAGCTTCTGATTCAAGAGTTCCTGTAAAGTAAATCACTGCATTCCATTCATTGAGTGCGGCGTTAAGGGAATATATAAACCTTCGCCTTTCAGCTTCCGGGAACCCGAATCCAATAGGTGTGATGGGATCTATCAGTATCCTATCAGGTTTTAGTGAACTTACGATATTCCCCAATTCTACAAGCATGGTGAGGGGATCTCGTTCCACACTGCTGACATTAAATGTACGGATGTTTATACTTTCTTCAAAGAAACTGAATCTTGCAAGGAACTGTCGTATCAATGCTTCAGATTTAGATGAAATTGCTACGTACAGCACTTTCTCTCCATTTTTTGCTGCAGCGCATAGGCTCTGCATTCCAAGAGTAGTTCTTCCTGTACCAGGTGTTCCTGCAATGAATGTGGTCGAAGGACTAAGGACTCCTCCTCCAAGGACCTCATCCAATCCCTCTATTCCTGTAGACACGATTTCCAAAACAACATCCTCTTGAGACTTGAATTTATTCTCAGTATTTTATTTATACCCTATAACTATTTATTTATGCGCATTTATGCATAGAATCTTTACTTTTCTGGAGGTGAAAATAGTATGTGTAAAATAGCATATGTATTTATATTGATTCACCATACTTGCGATAAATACCCGGGTGGGTCGATATCATGGAAACAGTGAATATTCTTGTTATTAATAACTATGGTCAATTCTGTCATCTCATCCACCGTACCATCCGCGATCTGGATATGGATACGAGCATAATTTCCAATACATCCTCCGTGGAAGATATCCTTTCAAAAGGACCAGACGGGCTGGTACTCAGTGGAGGTCCGACTTTGGCAAGGGCAGGCAATTGTGCACAGTACATAATGGAGATAGATCTTCCTATTCTTGGAATATGTTTAGGGCATCAGGTAATGGCTAAAACATTTGGAGGAGAGGTCGGTTCGGGTAAATACGGAGGATATGCCGAGGTTGAGGTAGAGGTCCTTGAAGAAGATACCATCCTGCAAGGAATGGCTCCCAAGACATCTGTATGGGCATCACATGCTGATGAAGTAAAAACTTTGCCAGAAGGTTTTGTCCGGCTGGCGAGGTCCGACATTTGTGAAATAGAAGCAATGAAGCACGAAGAAAGGCCCCTTTATGGAGTGCAGTGGCATCCGGAAGTTGCTCACACGAAAAAAGGTAAGGACCTATTCCTTAATTTCTTTAATGTATGTGGGGATTATTAACCCCATACTTTTTCTTCTTTTTTACATGCCAAACTTCTTCATCATTTTCTGCATGTTGAATTTTCCACCACGCAGACCTTTCATGGTATTCTGCATCGTCTTATAATATTTCAACAATTCTCTTACCTCATCAGGACTACATCCCGATCCCATGGAGATACGCTTTATCCTGGCACTTCCTATAAGGCGTGGATTAATCATTTCTTCCTCCGTCATGGAATCCATGACCACGCGGTACCTTGTAAGTTTCTCCCCGGTTACCTGGTATGCTTCCTCAGGCACCTTTACGCCCATGCCACCCAGAGGCAGCATCTGCATGATCTGTTTCATTGGCCCCATCTTGTTGAGGGTTTCCAGTTGCTTGTACATGTCCTTGAGAGTGAAACGCCCTCTCATTATGGCTTCCATGTCAAGTTCTTCTTCATTTAGGTTCTCTTGGGCTTTTTCTATGAGTCCCTTTATATCTCCCATTCCAAGCAATTTGGATATGAACCTGTCAGGTTCGAACTTTTCCAGATCTTCTGGTGTTTCTCCAACACCGATGAATGCGATGGAAGAATTAGTTTCAGATACTGCAGATATGGCTCCACCGCCCTTTGCAGTACCATCCAGTTTAGAGATGACGACTCCTGATATGCCTATGGAATCATTGAATGCTCTGGCCTGTTCACTTGCCTGCTGGCCGATCGCACCATCAAGTACAAGCAGTTTGTAGTCCGGATGTGCAATGGCATGGATCTGTTCCATTTCCTCTATGAGGTCCTTTTCAAGGGAGTGGCGTCCTGCAGTGTCTATTATGATCACATCGTATTTTTCCACTTCCTTAAGACCTCTTTCTACAATCCCCACTGCATCAGGATTGCCTTCTTCTCCGTAAAAAGTGACGTTAAGTTTACTACAGAGCGTATTCAACTGCTGGTATGCGCCGGGTCTGAAAGTGTCTGCACATATCACTGCAGGTCTTAGACCCTTACGCTGGAAATACCTTGCAAGTTTTGATGTGGTAGTTGTCTTACCACTACCCTGAAGACCTATCATCATGATCTTCTGGGGTTTCAAAGGAATGTCGGTACCCTTGCCGATGATGTTAATAAGTTCCTGGTAGACAATCCTTATAACATGCTCCCTGGGATTCATTCCCGAAGGCACATCTTCCTTCATAGCACGTTCCTTTATGTGGTTTGACATCTTCATGACAAGCTTGACATTGACGTCAGCCTGCAGCATTGCTCTCTGGATGTCCTTTACAACTTCATTGACCGTGTGTTCGTCTATCCTGCCGGACTTGACGAGTTTCTTAAGTGCATCCTGTAAGGAGCCTCCGAGTTTTTCCATTACCATTTAAGGATCGCCCTGTTCAGTTCTTTTTCACTATTAAAGGGTTGCCTTTATTTAATTATATTGCCTTCTACACTGTAAATGAATCTCTGTAGTGTAGGAAGGAACACGTTTACACTACTCTTTTTTGGGCAAGGTATATATTACTTTAATGTCCAAAACTATATTTAAGGACCACAAATACAGGGGTTAAAAAAGTGGCCTATTATATAGTGACAGGTACACTATTATTATATTTTTCAGGCATTCTGGCAGAATTCAACACAAAACGCTCTGTTATTTGTGTAGAAGGTGGTTTGAATGAAATTCAAGTTAACAAGATCATACAAATATTTTATAACTGCTTTCATGTTTATGATTATGTTGCTGAGCATGAGTAATTCAACAATTGCACAAGAAGTCAACGTCACACATGTAGCCACTTATAATACTGCTGGCGTTGCATCAGATGTTGTTGTCAGGGACAATTATGCTTACATAGCTAACTATATCACAGGTCTTTTGATTATGAATGTTACTGATCCGGGATCATCGACTCCTGCGAGTAATTATGATACCGTTGGTTATGCAGATGGTGTCGCTGTATCAGGTAATTTTGCTTATGTGGCAGATGATGAAAACGGTCTTGTGATCGTGGATATCAGTGATCCTTTGTCTCCAGAGCTTGCGGGAAGTTATAATACTTCCGGATATGCACGGAATGTTGCCATATCAGGTAATTATGCTTATGTAGCCGATCTGGAGAACGGTCTTGTGATCGTTGATGTTACAAATCCATCTGCTCCAAGCTTTTTAGAAAGATATGATGCTGGGAGCTATGTATGGGATGTTGCTGTATCAGGCAATTATGCCTATTTAGCTGCAGGTATCAATGGTCTTGTGATCTTAAATATCACAGACCCTTCAGTGCCAACAGTTGCAGGTATCTATAACACTGATCGTACATACAAGATTGTAGTTTCAGACACTTATGCATATCTAGCTGATGATGTCTATGGCCTTGTGATCATTGATGTCAGTGATACATCTTCTCCAACACAGGTGGGTTTCTACAATACTACTGGTGCTGATACAAAGGATATTGCTGTCTCAGGCAGTTATGCATATGTACTTGATAGGGATGCTGGTCTTTTTATTGTGGACATAAGTGCTCCTGCTGAGCCCATACTTGCAGGAAGTTATGATACGGCTGGTTCTGCATGGGGAATTGCTGTTTCTGGCAATTATGTCTATGTAGCAGATGGTTGGAATGGCCTTGTAGTTTTGCAGGTTGATGGTGGACAGATCTCTGCTGCCCATACTGTAGGTGTATACAATAACGAAGGCACCTGGGCTCTTTGGAACACTACTACTGATTCTGCTGATATCGTGGGATTCGGCTGGGCAGGTACCGAGCCAGTTGCAGGTGACTGGAACGGCGATGGAATTACCGAGGTAGGCATTTACAATAGGGGAGGTAATAACTTCCTGATCCAGAGCGATTCCGGATTTGATGTAATAGGTCTTGGCTGGGCAGGTGT
>CAZAMM010000024.1:0-29979 GCA_964486435.1 uncultured Methanosarcinales archaeon
AAAAGAAGGCTTTACAAGCCTTCGCTGAGTGAGGATACTACAAGGGGGCTATATTTGTATAACTAATTAAATATTAAGGTGTATTTTCTGTGGGGAACGTTTTATTGACTACTTAGAGCGAAAAAAAGTCTGGCAAATCTTCCATTTGAATGTTATTTCAAAAGGACCCTATCTACTTTTTGATATAATATCATTAATCTATTTTTCGTCCATATTTGCAAACCAATCTATCAGGTGACCTGATATACTGGTCTTTCCAGGAACGTTGGGCAGTTCATTCCTCCTGAACCATCCAGCATCAATGATCTCCACACCATCAACGCTTATTTCTCCATCCTCGTAGTCTGCAATAAAGCCGACCATCAGAGAATTGGGAAATGGCCAGGGCTGGCTTGCAAAGTACCTTATATTTTTAATCTTTAATCCGACTTCTTCCATAACTTCTCTTTTTACAGCATGTTCAAGGGTTTCCCCGGGTTCCACAAAGCCTGCAATGATACTGTACATATCAGATCTGAAATGTGATGAACGGGCAAGAAGCATTTCATCTTCTTTCATTACAAGTACTATTATTGCAGGGGATATACGGGGATATATAAGAAGATTGCATCTGGGACATTTCTTACCTCTGTCTTCAAGAGTTTCTGTAAATGCTCCACATCTTCCGCAAAATTTACTGGTGAGCTCGAACTCAATTAGCTGAACAGCTCTCCCTGCAAGAGCCAGTACTTTTTTATCAATTTGTCCTATAAGGTCCCTTAAAAATACTAATTGCATTCCATCAGGTACCTCATCTTCTGATTCAAGTCCTACGGCATAGTATAATTTCTCTCCCAGTGCTCCAATGTATTGCACTAACTTTCTTTTTTTCATTTCCTTACTGCAGTCATGAACGATCTTTGGAGGACCTGGTTGATCTATAAAGTTTGCAATTACTTTTCCATTGTGGATATATATGTAACAGGAAGGATAATGCTCTAAGTACGGAGGTAAAGGGTATGTGAAATCCAGCTCATCGTTAGAAAATGGCATATTTTGGCACATACGAAGATAATGTCCAGTTTATCAATTTAATCTATTGGTTATGTAATATAGTAAAGTAAAAGGACAAATGCAAAGCAATGAAGTCTTCTCAGAAGTCTGAAATTTATATAGGATAGCTTTGTTATTTCTTCGTGTAAAGTAGTATATTAGTTTCTTAGGTATCTATTTTCATTGATCCGAGGGTATTTTATTTCTTTCTATGACGTTGATAAAAAAAGGGTAGCCTAAAGCACCAGTTAACTCAGCTTCCAGCAGCAATAGGATTATATATGATACAAGTATTATCTGCGCCATCAGTTTATATTCCGTTAGGATATGCAGTTCACCCCTTTTGGGGAGTGCCGGCTAACCTGCCGGGGCTACAGGATACAACGTATCCCTAAGGAGGACATAAATTATGGCAGATGAAGAAATAAGACATCTTGTCCGTATCATGAATACTGATCTCAAAGGCGAAATGCCTGTTGAGTATGCCTTAACCGGTATTCCTGGTATTGGGAGAAGGACCTCAAGGATCCTTGTGGAAAGCACTGGTATAGACCCGTTGGCAATAATAGGTTACCTGCCAGATGAAGATATTGCAAAGCTTGATCAGGCAATCAATGGTTTTGAGCAATCTATGCCTACATGGATGCTTAACAGGCAGAGGGATCTGATAACTGGTGAGAACAAGCATCTTCTTGGACAGGATATCCTGCTTACATTGAGGGAAGATCTGAACACTCTTAAAAAGATCAGATGTTATCGTGGCATTAGGCACGAACGTGGTCTTAAAGTTAGAGGTCAGAGAACAAAATCCACTGGCAGACGTGGTAGCACCATTGGTGTGAGCAAGAAAAAGTAATAGGGTGATCTTATGGGATATCCAGGAAAGAAGAGAAAAAGTTACGATACACCTAAGCATCCATGGCAGGCTGCCAGGATGGCTGAAGAGGTCGAGCTGATTAAGACATATGGTCTGCGTAACAAAAAGGAATTGTGGAAAGCACAAAGTGATCTCAGAAGATTCAGGGCAGATGCCCGCAGGCTCTTGGCAGAGTCAGGGGAAACTGAACAGATGACCGGTCATTTCAAGCTTGAAGCTGAACAGATCCTTGAAAGACTTACCAGCTATTCTATATTGAAAGCTGATTCAAATATTGATGATATTCTCGGACTGCAAACCAGTGCTCTTCTTGAGCGCAGATTGCAAACTCAGGTTCATAGGCTAGGGCTTGCCCGCACTCCAAAGCAGGCAAGACAGTTCATCACTCATGGTCATATTTCCATCAACGGTCAAAAAGTTACAGTACCTGGAATGATGGTCACTAAGGAACAGGAAATGCTTATCGATTACTATGGCAATTCTCCTCTGCTTGATGAAACCCATCCGGAAAGACCTGCCCAGGTAGCTACATCCATAGCAGGGCATGATTAAGGAGGTATGAATATGGCAAATGGAACATGGGGTGTTGCTCACATCAAGAGCTCATTCAATAACACTATCATTACTATTACTGATATGACTGGTGCTGAAACAATTGCAAAATCTTCAGGTGGAATGGTTGTAAAGGCAGCACGTGATGAAAGTTCTCCTTACACTGCAATGCAGATGGCAAGCCAGTTAGCTGATGTACTCAAAGATAAGAACATTGAAGGCGTGCATATCAAAGTGCGTGCACCTGGCGGCAACAAGCAGAGAAGCCCGGGTCCCGGCGCTCAAGCTGCTATCAGGGCATTTGCCAGGGCAGGCATTAAAATAGGAAGGATTGAAGATGTAACGCCTGTACCACACGACGGTACCCGTCCAAAAGGCGGCAGACGTGTCTGATATCTCCCAAATGATAAAGGAAACAAGCATATGACGATGGAAGTAGACATACTGGAGCTTTCTGATAGATCTGCAAAGTTTGTATTGTCTAACACCACTGCCGCATTTGCGAACGGCATTCGCAGGGCATCTCTGGCAGATGTTCCTACGATAGCTATTACCGAGGTGAACATATACAACAATACCTCGGTCCTGTATGATGAGCAGCTTGGCTTACGTCTGGCAATGATACCACTTACTTCGAATATGGAGGATTTTGTTCCTAAAGAAGAATGTAATTGTGGTGATTTTTGTCCGGCATGTCAGGTTTCCCTTACCCTCAGTGCAGAGGGTCCAAGAATAGTATATTCTCAGGACCTTGTGTCTTCTGATGACAAGGTGCAGCCTGCGGATCCAAATATTCCGATAGCTGATCTTCGGGAAGGACAGAAGATCGTACTTGAAGCCATTGCTCAGATGGGTTATGGTAGCAAACATTCGCGATGGCAGGCAGGTGTAGCATGTGGTTACAAGAACATGCCAAAAGTAGAGTTTGATGGTTGTGACCTATGTGGTGCATGTCTACCTGAGTGTCCTGTCGATATAATCAAGATGGGCACTGACAGTGCTGAGATATCTCACGAGGATATGCTTAAATGTACTCTTTGCAGGCTGTGTGAAGGAGTTTGTGACATTGATGCCATCGACGTCCAAGTTGATGAACATTCTTTCATCTTTACGATGGAATCAGATGGCTCTTACAGCACAAAAGAATTGATTTTGAATGCAGGGAATGTCATCAAGAACAAGGCCATAAATCTGGCCGAGATATTGTCGTCACTCTGAACCAACAGGTTAATATAGGAGGTTGCTCTCTCCTATATTGTTCTTTCCCCATGTGCGGGGGTTGCCCAGCCCGGTCAAAGGCGCTAGGTTGAGGGCCTAGTCTCGTAGGAGTTCGTGGGTTCGAATCCCATCCCCCGCATCATTAACTTTTTAATAACTGATTCAGATAAAGTAATATACAATTTCTGAAATGTCTCAATATTTCATGCTTTCTGCTTTAGATAATATGTTTCAGTTGTGTTCAAGGCACATGCTATTCGCTGTATTTCATTTTAAAATTTTATAAAAAGACAATAGTATTCTTTTGGAAACAAAATAAAAATCAGCTTAGATGCTGCGCACGCTGTTTGCAGGACTGCTATGTACTATTTCATCATTATTATTCTCTAAAGCCTTCAGAAGAATTGCATTGCGCTTTATCATTACACGCTTCTTTTCCTGTGAACGTTCCTGATATATCCTTATTGAGCGCAGGAGATCGATCTTTCTGAACTCCGGCCAAAAAGGAGCACAGAAATATGTAGCACATTCATTACCGGATGTCTGCCAGGGCAGGAAATTGGACACACGTTCATCTCCTCCTGTACGGATTATGAGATCTACATTGGGAACGGCATTTCCTGCAACAGGATAAAGGTGATTGGCAATGGTACTCTCTGTGATTGATTCTGGATCGACCTGTCCTTTATCAACCTTCTCTGCAATTTTACGTACTGCCTGAACTATATCCTGCCTACCTCCATAGGCAATGGCCACATTGAGATAAAATTTATCGTAATCCGCAGTAATTTTCTCTGCTTCTTTGATGGAGTGCTGCAGACCAGAAGGCAGCTTCTGAAGATCACCTATGGCTCTGATGTGCATTTTTCTTTTATGGGTACGCTCATCCTGACAGAGTTCATCGAATTTAAGACCTATAAGCTCAAACAGCTTCTCTTTTTCATCTGCAGACCGATTGAAGTTCTCTGTAGAAAATGCATAGACTGTGAGTTGTTTGACACCAATCTCATGGGACCACTCAATAACCTTTTCAGTTACACTGGCACCTTTCATATGTCCGTAATTGGTCAGCTTGCCAGTCTTATTGGCATATCTGCGGTTCCCGTCCATAATTATCGCAATATGCTCGGGTACATTTGAGTGTATAACTTCTTTTGAAAGAAGGTGCTCATATGTGCGATAGGCAATTCTACTAATATATTTGAGTATAAGAATCCCTGCCTGGGTTTTCTCCGCGCTTTTAGAATATTACTTTGAGGTGTTCTAGCAATGCTTATTAATAATTTTCAAGTACTGAACGAACCACGTCCCTATAGTCCTCTTTAAGAAGATATATATTATGGTCTCCAGTCACGTCTATGCTGAGAATTCCAAGTCGTGTGTTCATTAAACCGACCATGGCTGAAACTCCCCTGTAGCTAACATTGAAATCAGTTTTATTCAGGTACCCGTACACATCACCTGTTGTGAACTTGTCACCTTCAAGAAAAAGCTGCAATACCACTTTACGAATACCGGTATCATCTCTGCTGAGATATTTTATGAGCCTCTCTCTCACACGGTCCTCTATCGTTTCCAGTACAAACACCTCGTTTTTTTTATATGTGATTTTAGGTTATAAAGTTATTGTGATTTATATAAATTAAACTGCTATTGATTGTGAACTGATGTACGTATATCATTCTTACATATATAACTTGGGTTTTTTAGAGTGGGATAGTTTCTACTACCATTCCACCCGGAAACGGGTATCTTTCAATGATGCACATTTCTTTTACATATGGGGATACTTCTTTTTTTATCTCTTCAAGTATCCAGGCAGCTATATGTATCTCCTCTTTGTCTACAAGGAACAATTCTTCAGGAACACCTGATGATAATAGCAGCTCTGCAATCTGAGATACTGATTTTTTCTCATAGTTGCAGGTTATTACTCCATAGACAAGAGTACCATCTTCCGTGATCTCATCAAATTCCCTGCAAACTCTTTCAGCTATGCGCAGCAACCTTCTTCGAAGTTGGACTGCATCTTTATATCTTGAGGTGCACAAGTGCCCCTTTTCGGTGATCTGTAAAATTTCCATCCCGATTTCGTATGAACCCGCTACAGCGTTTGATATCTCATCCCTCAGACTATAGCCTCTGGCTTTCATCTGCTCAGAGTTCGTATCTGAGAACTCAAGTTCGTTCAGATTGAGGAAGCAGCCCAGTTCATTTGCTATCCTGGCCACTTCTTTTGCCCCCTTTACTGCCGGGATCTCCAGACCAGTTTCCATTCCTGCATCTACAGCTATTTTAATGGAAGTTACATAATTATCCATGTTGTCGCTCCACATTTCCGCCGGTGGATGGAACCTTATTTCATCCAGTCCTGCAAATGCAAGTTTCTTCATCAGATCTCCATCAACAGGCAATGCAGTATATAAATGAATGTGATGCGATTCGCCAAATTCTTCTTTAAGCAGCTTGATATACCGAAGCACTTTATCAGGCTTTAGCAACGGTTCTCCACCAGTTATTCCAGTGCCAAGTGCCTCCATCTGCAGTGCTTCTTCTATTATATCTTTATCTGAATTAATAAGTCTTTCATTTGCATAAGTAATATCTGCTTTCCGTTCATTAGAAATTGGGCAATAGAAACAGTTCTTCCCGCAAATGCCGGTTATAAATAGTACCATTTTTGCTCCTTCCTGACATAATTTGCAGCCATTGGAAAGATATGTGTAATATGAACCAGCTTCCCCCTCAGATATTTTCAGCATAATGTCGCAACCATATATCTTATCCTATATATCTATTGTTTATTCCATTTACCTTAAATACCTTCATCTCTTTGGTCATTATGTGGTATTGAGCAACGGGTACATAGTGGTTTGCGGTTGCAAAAAATGTGGCAGGTGTAAGACAATTTGTCCCAACTCTGCCCTTAAAAGAACAGTTGATGACAGGCCAAAGATCGATCATGATCAGTGTGACCGCTGCATGCTTTGTGTACGCTTTTGTCCTAACAAGGCCCTGATATATATGGAATAAGATGTAGGTAGTAATGGTCTGCTGCATCTGTCATAAGATTCTTTTAGATAAATCCTCTGAATATTATCCTTGAAGCAATGGCCGATGCAGAGAACACAATTACTGATATTGGGAGTGCTCTGGAGAGTTCATACATCATCTGGCTTTTGTCTCCTCCATATTCGATAGCCGTTGAGAATCGGATAAGGATCGTTGTGATAAGTATAAGGTAGATACCTATTGACAGCATGAACATATTTGGGCCAATGGAAAGTTCCAGGCTCTCCGGGGAAATATCTGCAGGTCCCGGGATCACATTCGGAGGCAGCCTGGAGATGCTGTGTGCCACGTTCTGCAGGATCTTTGCAATAACCTCCGAAAGTGCAATCGTCACTCCTGCTATAAGCGGGGCAAATATGCATGCTGTTGACTTCATTGTAGATGTCATCTCATATAATGATTCTTTTATACGTCTCTCCACTTCCTGCAGGTCGGTCATATGGTCCGCCAGTTTCACTATAGCCACACCTGCAGCTTCATGGCTTTTGTGTACACTTTCCAGGAAAAGCTTCATAGTAGTGTTAATCCTTTCCGAGTAGACGTTCTTGAATGCACCGTATTCCTCATCGAATATAGCACTATGCAGATCACATCTCATACATGCTACGTTCATAGCTATTTTTTCGAAGGGCTCGCTGATGGATGCCCCTTTCATGTTGGCAGCAGTATGCACAAAAGCTTCTTCTGCAGACCTGCCTTCTGATATTCTTCTTCCCAGGATGAACAAAGCATCTGAGAACTCATTTTCCATAGCTATTATTTTGTCCCTTATTCTTTTATACGGAGCATAGGCGGCATTAAGGTACCATGATATCATTATAGTCGTGCCAAGCAATATCAGCAGTGCAGTAGGTATCAGACCTTCAAGTACAGCTGTTGAAATGATACCATAAGGATTTCCAATGTGCAGCAAAATATATCCTGTGCTGCATACAGCAATACCAGCGATCACAGCGCTAATGAATTCTTTTATCCTTTTATATGGCAGACCTTCAAGTTCAGGATGAGTGTCTGCTATTCTCTGAGGCACAAAAGATGCCGGTCTTTGCATGAGCACGTATTCTGCATACATGAATGTGATTAAAGGCAATATTATATCGTATGTCAGCAGAAGGTTTGCAGTTGTGATACGTATCCCTACGACTGCCATTGCAGGCAGCAATGCAACCAGAGCGAGGGGTATGAGGATGAATATTGAATATAGTACATACGTAGGGAGCTTAAGTTTCGCAGAATAGCTTCCCATAAGGTTCCTTGTGCCGTCCAGTATGATATCCAGCGACCTGTTCAATGTTAAAGTACGCTGTGCAGGATCAGTTTCGCTCATAGAGCTTCTGATCAGGTGTAATGACCTTTTGAAATGTTCACTGTTCTTACCCCACATCTCCGAGAACTGAACCACAGCATCATCCATACCAGCGTATACTCTTAAATGCAGGTTCCATAACATCTTTCTTAGATCTCTGGCAAGGGGCCTGTTAGAGTTCTCTGCGGCAAAATGTACAGCTTTCTCCATATTTGGCACTATTTTCATGGACATTACCACATAGCTCATTACTTCAGGCATATCTCCCAATGATGTTATCTTCATGTGTCTGGCATGGATCTTCACATATTCACTGAGATACCATAACGCTGCAATAGGTATGATCAGGCTTGTAACAGCTATTGCTGCGAGTATGCCGGATGAAAATGTAGTGAACCTGAAAAATAAAGCATCTGTCAACAGTACAATAAAAAATATTCCCGCAGATCCTATATAGGAAAAAAATGTGGTTTCATAAGGTTCCAGGTCAAAGCCTGTATAAACAAGTGAATTAATAAATTCCTGGCTCACTGCCTTTTCACTTTTCTTTTTGAATTCATCATGTTCTTTAATAAATCCGGAAAAACGTTTCCAGGTAAATTTGCATCCTCTGTAGTACCAGTTATTATTATGCATCATAACCACCATGTACCGCATCAGCCAATTATGCAGAGCACAGTATTTTGTCGGTAGTTGTAACAGGCTTCTCTTCAAGCTTGGAATCCACTATCTGCTCGAGCCATGTGCACCATTTCTCATATACGCGTTGCATGTCTGGCTTGCCGGAAATCTCCTTTTCCTGTTCCATAAGCATCCAGAATATGTTGTTCGCGGCAGATACCATTTCAGCCTCCACAAATGCCGGATATGTTCTGCCATATTCTGCCATTCTAAGTTTCATACTTGCCCGGATACGAATGTTCTTGGAAGCTTCGTCCACGGATATGCCCCATTTCCTTGCAATTTTTCTTATCAAGGCGGACTGTCCTCTGTCAAGCAGGTCTGTTGGTACCAGTGAATTGACCGAGGCATCAAAAGTGAGTATGTCAGAGAAGACACTGTGTGTATTATCATGGTCCCAGACTTCATTCACTTCAGCTATTTGTATCACTTTACGTTTTGTAGCCATACAGCCGGCTACGCGGGTATTGGAACATACTATTACGGCATCAGTGGCTCTGAAAGATGCTGGTGGCACTCTCAGTGTATGTACTATTCTTTCATAAACAGCATTTGTGGATGCACCATGAATAGTCCCTATCACAGAATTTCCTGCAGTGCCGATCTGCATTGCTTCATACAGCATTGAGACTTCAGGCCCCCGCACTTCACCTATTACCAGAGATGAACTTCCAAGCCTGAGAGATGCGCGCAGGGCTGTGGCAGGGTCGATCTCGATACTGGATCTTACTATAGAGGACTGAGCATTGAGCCCCTGTGCTTTCCAGCCCAGCTTCTGTAATTGTTCAAGGGGTATTTCGGGTGTATCTTCTATGGTCAGTATCCTGTATTTCTGGGGCATTTCCATAAGCATAGCACATAAAAGAGATGTTTTACCTGCCCCCACTCCTCCGGCTATGAGTACTGATGCATGTCCATCCATCATGAAGCTAAGCAGACCGGCTGTGAGAGGTGTGATAGCACCGGTGTTGATAAGCTTTGGAAGTGTCCAGGGATCTTTTGCATGTTTTCGAAATGCATAGGCCATTCCTTTTGCACTTAAAGGATCACCTATGACGGAAACACGTACTCCGTATTCTTTAAGAGCCATTTCCAGAACAGGTGTTGCTTCCCCAAAAGGTCTGCCACTTATTGTTCTGAACCTGGAGACCATGGAATCCATTTCTTCCTGAGACAGAAAAATATTAGTAGTGCATTCCTCACCATTCATCACTACATGCACAGGATTCTTATCCGCGGGAGCATTGACATAAATGTCTGTAACTCTTTCATCGGATAACACATCTTCCAGAATGCCAAGCCCTGTTGTGTATTTTGCCAGCAGGTCAGAATACATATCCAGCTGAGCAGGTGATAGAACTACTTTTTTTCCTCTCGCCTCTTCATACAGTAATCTTTTGCACAGTCTTCGGAAATATTCTCTTGAAAGAGCAGGATCTGCAAAATTCATATCCTCCGGTCTATGTCTTATCATGCGGGCACGGACATCCTCAATGAGCAAAAGTTCCTCAGGCTGCATGTTGTATTCAGCAGGGTTTACTACATACAGTTTTTCGGGTTTGTCGATAAACTCATAGATCGATATGGGCAGTTTTCTTCCATCTTCTCGCTGTACATCATAACATTCAATAAAAATTGTATTCAGCGGTGGTTCAGTATATATCCGGGATGTAGAGAACAAAGGCCGTACATATGGCTGAAGATTTTTCTCATGATCAAACTTTCCATCAGGCTCGCATAAAAAGCTCTTTAGTAAAGGCTGGATATTTATTTTTATATCTTCTAATGCTTCATAGAAATTCTCAATGCACTTATTGCACTCTGGATGAATTAACTTTTCAGTTTCATGTTTTAGTTGCTCTATCTCTCTTTCCACATTCAAGTATGCTGCAAATGGAGACTCCTTTGCTGAACTGATGATATGATCCATCGCCTCTTTTCTTTTTTTTCCACAGAGTTCTCTGGAATCATGTGCACAATCATAAAAAATAGTTCCAATATTCTCATATGGCAGTAAATGATCTTCCAGACGGGCAAGTGCGTATATTTTTTGGAGGGTAGTTCCGTCATACTCCCTATCATACAGATTTGATATCACAAGTTTTTCGGTTACTGCTTCTTTAATCAATATCTTGAATATGTTCGACCGGCACACAGGATCATTTAATGTAGAGCTGCCTTTGCAATCACTACATTCTATGATCATGGTATTTTTGTTTCTAGTTTTTTTTGTTCTGTAGGTGCATTCCTGATTTTTTCTTTCTTTTTTAGGATGGTTCATAGAAGTAATTCGTTGATTTATATCTGACATTATCTGATCTTTTTCCGGGATATGAAGCCATCTTAATGTTTGTTGCAATCTGTTGCCATATCTGGTCCCATTGATATGGGCAAGTGAAAGAAGCAGTTTGTTTCTCATTTATACTCATCATTATTATTTTATTTATGTTTCTATATGGGGCTATCTACAAAAGCTTTTCTGTTAGTAAGACTGGTTTGCCCATTGTGTTAAATCTTTAAAATGAATACCTCATCAACTGCGCATGCACAACAAACATTATTTATTATATTAATTTTATATAATTATATATGAATCTCATTGTCATGATCCCAGCCTACAATGAAGAAAACACTATTGGAAAAGTGATCAGAGAGATACCCCGGCAAATAAAGGGAATCGATACAGTAAAAGTCCTTGTGATCAATGATGGATCCACAGATACCACTGTAAAGGTCGCTTTGGAAGCTGGTGCTGATCATATTGTCTCTCAAAAGGAAAACCTTGGACTTGCATTAGCTTTCCGTAAAGGGCTTGAAGCATGCCTGGAAAGAGGGGCAGATATTATTGTTAACACTGATGCTGATTTTCAATATAATCAAAATCAAATCCCTGATCTGGTCACTCCTATTCTTCAAGGGAAAGCTGATATCGTATTAGGTTCCCGGTTCAGGGGGCACATTGAATACATGCCTCCTCAAAAGAAGATCGGTAATATCCTGGCTACACGTGTGACACGCATGGCCTCAGGTTATCCGGTGACGGATGCTCAAACAGGCTTTAGGGCTTTCACAAGGGATGCTGCACTAAGAATGAATATTCTTGCTGATTATACATATGTACAGGAAACTATCATGCAGGCTGTGAACCATAATCTTACACTGGTAGAGATCCCAATTGAGTTCAGAAAAAGAGAGGGCCACTCAAGACTTATGTCAGGTGTTTTCCATTATGCGCAGCGTGCAACTGCCGTAATACTACGTACATATCGTGATTATGAACCCATGAAGGTCTTTGCATCTATAGGCTTTATGTTCCTTGTCGTCGCCGCGTTATCAGGTGTAACGGTTGTTGTCCAATACATTAATACAGGTATTGTGACCCCGAACATCTCCTACGCCATACTTACAACGATGTTAGGTCTTACTGGTTTACAGATACTGGTGTTCGGCCTGATAGCTGATACGCTGAAGTATCAGCGGATAAGGGAGGAAGAAATATTATACCGTTTAAAGAAAATGGAAATGGAATAATTGCAATTCATCCCGATGTAATGGCCTTGCAATGATCCTTTATGGATCTCATTGTAATAGCATCATCCGTCAAAACCCTGAAGATCATATTCTTTAGATAGCAGAACTCAGATATGTTCAAAGGTAAAAATGAAACAGAGTTTAAGACGCGGAACTATCTTTTTGATATCAGCTCAGATCTCCTTTGTCCTTTCAGGCTACGCAACACATATTGGACTGGGAAGAATCTTAGGACCTGTGGACTATGGTCTATATGCAGTTGTCATTTCACTTATGACAATGGTCAATCTGATCCTTTCCACGGGTATACCACAGGCCGTTTCTAAATACGTGGCGCACAGGGATGGGAATGAATTACATGTTAAGCGCACTGCACAAAATCTGCAATTGAGTTTCAGTCTGCTCTTGTTCATTCTCTATTACTTTTTTGCTGACCAGCTGTCGATTATGCTGAACGATCCAGGTATGGCTCCCTATCTGAGGCTTTCTTCTTTCATTGTTCCAGCTTATGCACTACAAGCTCTGTACATTGGTTATTTCAATGGATTAAAGGAATATGGTAAACAATCGTTAATGTTAATTCTATATTCAGTTTTTAAGGTACTGTTCATACTCGGTTTTGCATTAACCTCCTATGCACTTTATGGTGCAATAAGCGGTTTTATAATATCATCTGTGACAATTATGTTTCTGGCCCTTTATTTTGTCCATTCTGCTGATACTCGTTTACAGGTATCAGATGATGGGCACAATATGGTATCTGCAAGGACTATTCTTAATTTTGCAACTCCTATTATATTCTATTCAGTGGCCACTAATCTGATAATGAATTTTGATCTTTTCTTTGTCAAAGCCTACATGACAGACATGGATGCAGGTATCTATTCTGCTGTATCTACCATCTCAAAAGTGCCTTTTTTTATTATTGCAGGCATATATGGAGCTCTGTTCCCCGCTATCTCAAGCATGTCAGTACACAATGACAGATCACAGATGATCCTGCAGATCATAAAGTCAGTGAAGCATTCCATGTTAGTGCTTGTTCCTTCGACTTCTTTTATAGTCCTTTTTCCGGAACAAGTGCTAAGTTTCCTATTTTCGGACCAGTATTCCACAGGTTCCGCTGCATTGGAGGTACTTACCATAGGCATGGGTTTCTTCGGCTTGTTCTCTCTGTTCACTACTGTGATCAATGGTATTGGGCGACCACGTGTTTCAATGCTCATCAGTTTGTTTGTAGTTGTAATTGATATATTTCTCAACAGATCGTTCATTCCTTCATACGGTATGACTGGTGCTGCCATGGCCACATGTGCAGCTTGCTTGCTAGGGCTTGTTATATCATCTTCATACGTTTACAGGCAATATGCTCATTAAAAGGTAATATCATGCTCCCGTTGGCTATGATGAAACTTTGTACATGCAAAAATCAAAAGAGTTTTGTATATACACATTTATGTACCTGAAAGAACATTTATGTCCTTTTTTAAAAATGATGGCAAGTTTCTTATCCGTGCTTTCAGCTACCTCGTAGCTGATTTCGTTATTAATAAGTGTAGTAGTTGAACATCAAGACAAGAAGCAGAATTATGCTAAGTGCTGTAAGTTCTCTTTAGTTTCATGAGCTCTTCAGGTGGGTAATTCTCTCTGTCAAGATATCAACAATTTCTTTAGAAGGGCTCTTAAGAGTATTGATGTCCACATCGAACACATAATTGCTATAGTTTTGCATGAAATCATCTATAATGCTGGTTTCAAATTTTGAAAGACAGACATTACGATAGCCGTTCTGTTCCATGAACTCTCTCATAAGCAGGCAAGGCCTGCTGAGAAAGTAGGATTCGAGCTGTGGAGCTCCACCGTCGTTCACTATATATTTGCTGTTCTTTATCAGATCGATGCTGGTCACATAATCCTGCAGTGGTATCATCTGAAGGTTCTCATATCCTTTCAGCCTGTCAAGCATGTTCACTTTCAGAAGCTTGTTCTTTAAAGGCTCGTGCATTATCATCAGCACCCTTTCATTCTCAGCGAGCTTCTCGATTGTGGATATGATGATATCCAATCTTTCCTTTGAATAAAGGTTCTCTACCCTGTGTACGTTAACAAGCACATATCCGGGCTCGGGTTTGAAAGTGACCTTATGGGAGTTCTTGATGGCAAACCGTATTGCATCGATCACAGTATTATATCCCAGATTCACTATCTCTCCTTTTACCCCCTGTTTTATGAGGTTTTTGTAGGATTCTTCAGAAGAGGTGAAAAGGTAATCAGACATCCAGTCTATCATCCTTCTGGACAGCTCTTCAGGAAAAGGATTGAAAATATTGTGGGTTCTCTCCCCGGATTCAATGTGTGCGATCTTAGCCCGGTGCAATTTAGTAAGAACGGCCCCGAAAGAAGCAGGTATTGGGTCTCCGTGTATCAGGCAAATATCATTATTTTTCGGCAGCCCGTCCTTTGAAAATGAATTGAGTGTCACTTTTGCTAGCCATACGGCCATATCCAGCACGTTTGCTACATCTTTGTTATTATTATTAAGTACAATATCAGGCTGTTTCAGTCCAAACACGCCAATGATATCATAAAGTATTTTTGTGTGTTGAGCAGCATTGATGAAATTATATTTTATTCCTCTCCTATCCATTTCCAGCATAATGGGTGCCATTTTGATAAGCTGTCCCTTTGTGCCTACAATTAAGTGAAATCTATTCTCGTCCATGTTTTCACTCATTCCATTTTTCCACAGCATTTCCCTCAAAATGCATGTGGGTCCAAAGGATGATGCACTACACTCCTTAGCAAAAAGGATAAAAAGAAAGATGAACCAGGTTCAGTTTTTCCTGGCCACAGGTTCCAGTCTCTCCAGGTCAGCTTCCACCATCATCTTGACAAGTTCCTTAAAGTGTACCTTTGGTTCCCATCCAAGTTCCCTTTTTGCTTTGGATGGGTCACCTAATAGTAATTGTACTTCTGCAGGCCTTACGAACTTCGGATCGATGACAACATATTCTTTCCAGTCAAGGCCAGCTATGGAGAATGCCTCCTGTACGAATTCTTCTACTGAATGGGTTTCTCCGGTGGCTATGACATAGTCTCCAGGCTCATTCTGTTGAAGCATACGCCACATAGCGTCAACATAATCTCCTGCGTATCCCCAGTCCCTTTTTGCATCCAGGTTCCCCAGGCGCAGTTCCGATTGCAGACCATGGTATATGCGGGCAACACTATCCGTTATCTTCCTTGTTACAAATTCAATGCCCCGGCGTGGAGATTCATGATTGAACAAGATTCCATTGCTGACATGCATGTCATAGCTTTCTCTGTAGTTGACACAAGTCCAGTATGCATATACTTTGGCCACACCATAAGGGCTTCTTGGATAGAACTTCGTGTTCTCAGTCTGCGGGTTTTCCTGCACCTTGCCGAACATTTCACTGGATGATGCCTGGTATACTCTTGCGTCAGGCACTACATGTCTTGCAGCTTCCAATACCCTGACTACTCCCAGGCCAGTCACATCTCCGGTATGTACCGGCTGGTTCCATGAAGTCCCTACAAAGGATTGAGCAGCAAGATTGTAAACTTCATCAGGTTGTGAGATACGCATTGCTTCGTTCAGGGAGGATTGGTCAGTAAGATCTCCCTGCAGTAATTCAATATTATTCAATATATGGTCTATTCGGGATGTATTTGGAGTGCTGAGCCTTCTAACTAGTCCATACACATTATATCCTTTATTGTACAGTAACTCTGCAAGATAGGATCCATCCTGTCCAGTAATTCCGGTTATTAATGCATTTTTTGCCATGATCATAGCTCCGTATCAGAAAAGCTGTAAAACGTAAGAACTATCTCTCTATCCCTCAAATTTTACATTTCTAAATTAGGATGAACTTATTTAAACGTTGGTATTATTATAAAACACTTTCACCGTCCTTGCATCAACATAAATAGTAGTTAATTACTCATCATCTATGATGTCTGAGAATCCAATGGGTATATTCAGTGTTTCAATGCTCAATGAAACCATAAGGTCTCTGCTGGTCAATGATCCCAGACTGCGGGAGGTGTGGGTGCGCGGTGAGATCTCCAATCTTAAAAAACATAGCTCAGGCCATTATTATTTTACATTGAAAGACAAGGGAAGCCAGATAAGCTGTGTTAGTTTCAGGCAGACCAACCGCACTCTTAAATTCGATCCGGAGGATTCTATGGCTGTTATATTGTACTGTTCTGTGGATGTGTACACTGTCAGAGGACAGTATCAGCTGAAAGTTCTGGACATGCGTTTGGATGGCATAGGTGAAATGTTCCGTGCATTTGAACAGCTTAAGAAGAAACTGGAAGCTGAAGGTCTCTTTGAGCAGAGCCGCAAAAGACCTATACCCAGGTTCCCCGCAAGGATAGGTATATCGACTTCCCCTACAGGCGCTGCGATCCATGATGTTATCAATGTGCTTAGCCGGAGATATCCGGTGCATGTGCTGCTGGCTCCCTGTCTTGTGCAGGGGGATGCAGCTGCACAAAGCATTGCTGATTCGATAGAGCTTCTGAACAAAGCAGAAGTGGATGTCATAATAGTTGGCAGAGGCGGGGGTTCACTGGAGGACCTGTGGCCCTTCAACGAAGAAGTCGTGGCAAGAGCGATCTTCAACTCGAGGATACCCGTGGTCTCTGCTGTGGGCCACGAGACCGATTATACCATTGCCGATTTTACCGCTGATCTGCGGGCTCCAACACCGTCTGCTGCTGCAGAACTTGTGGTCCCTGACAGAGTGGAGCTTAAAAGGTTCATGGATTCCATGCTCCAGAGGCTTGAGTATGCTGCAACTCGTATGATTGCTGACCTTAACTCCAGGCTTGGTCATGCTTATGATTCCCTGAATACTGAAAAACTTCGGGAAATGATCGATCAGCGCTATCAAAGGATCGATGAACTGGTCACAGCTATGGAAAAGGATGCCAACTATGGCCTTGGGTTAAGAGGAATGCTGCTTAAAGTGCTGGCAGGCCGTATGAACGCGGTAAACCCTCTCAGCACTCTGGAAAGAGGGTACTGCATAGCAATGTCCAATGATGTCGTTGTCAGGAGTGTCGATGATGTAACAGTAGGCTCCCGACTTGATATAAGGGTCACAGACGGCACTATAATTTGTGATGTTACGGAAAAGGTTGAGATAGAAAATGGTACGCAGGAGGAAGAAGATGGATGAAAGTCCGAATGAAGACCGCACTGAAGAAAGCATGGGCGAAAGCCTAAGCTTTGAAACAGCTCTTGAACAGCTGGAAGGGCTGGTGGAAAAGCTGGAAAAGGGCAACCTGACCCTCGATGAAAGCCTTGAGACCTTTGAGCAGGGCATGAGGTTTGCACGTGTGTGCAGCCAGAAACTTTCCAAAGCTGAAAGAAAGATCGAACAACTGGTCCTGGAGAACGGAGAGCTCAGGGCAAAGACTTTCAGTGAAGGCCAATAATTACCCTTTGAGCCAATAAATCCAGTTCTGCCACCATTCACTCCTCTTCAAAATATCTTCTTGCAAGCAGGAATGTACTCGATAATATCAGTACAGTTAAAAATAATGCTATTATGCCGCTTTCGGCATTGAAATCCTGCCAGGAATGTACGGAGGCCCACATGCCGCTTCTGGTTACAAAGGTCGCGAATACGACCAGAATGAAAGAGGCTACTGCAAGCAAAGGTGCAACAAAACCGTATTCTCCGTGCCTGTAACGCAGCTGGGCATGCAGATATGCCGTTGCGGTTATCCAGGGGATGAGCGATGACGTTTCCACAGGGTCCCAGCTCCAGAACCATGCTCCCCATCCGAGGACTTCATAGGCCCAGAAACCTCCAAGGCCTATGCCCAGTGTGAGGAACAGCCAGGAGATCCTCATCCAGTTCGTGGCGATGGCTTCCCATCGTTTGTCATGTGTCAGCAAATTGCCTATTGCAGCCGCAAATGGTATCGTGAAAGCGGCATACCCAAGGAACAGCGTGGGTGGGTGTACTGCCATCCACGGATTACGCAGCAGCGGATTCATGCCCTGGCCGTAAGGAACGTCATACATCTGCACGAACGGGTTCCAGTTCGTGATCCCAACACTGCCATCGGAAATCACATGATATGCTGAGAACGGGTTCTTCAATACCAGCAGTCCCAGGAACACACAGACGATGGACAATGATATAAGGCGTGTGGTCTGCATCAATGCAGTTCCAGAAAGCGTAGCAGTATGGGTACGCTCTACTATCACAAGCATTCCCATTATGGAAACAGCCCACAATAGCATCGACCCTTCCTGGCCTGCCCACAAAGCCGATAGCCTGTAATACCATTCAAGATCAGCGCTGGAATGCTCGAACACGTATGAATATGAAGCATTGACTGTGTAGAGATGGTACATCAGCAACAGCATCGAGGATCCTGCAAGCACCAAACATGCTATTTCCAGTTTGCGTGAAAGTGTACCAACAGAGGAGTTGCTCTTCCTATGTCCTATGTACCCTGAAAGCACAGCACCTATGGCTGTCACAAGGGAAAGCCAGATCAGGATCATCCCAGGATTCATTTGCTTCCTCCACCGCTTTTTCCGGACCGCAGTTTCCTGAGCTCCTGCTCCATTATTTTTTCGTATCGTTTTTCAAAGAAAGCCATGTCCTTTTCTCTTCCTGAGGGCTGTAGCATTGTGAGGCTCTCACGGGGGTTGCGATGTTCCACGATAAGTAAAGCAATGATGCCCAGAGCCATCATGTATATGCCTCCCCAGAGAAGGTTTATGAAAGGAACTATACGCACATACATGTCAACTTCTCCCGTCTCTTCATCAAGAGCCCTGGGGGCGATGAACAGTTCTTCAGTAAGTCCTCTATGGATGTATGTAGTGGTGTAGGTCTGTCCCCATTTGAAGTCAGTGATATATTCCACACTGCCGCTTCTGGTGTATCTGTTCTGATCATATATGTCAAAATCTATCCGGGTGATGTAGGAAGATGCCTGATGGTCCTGATAAGGTTCCCCTTCCAACCTTGATGCCATTGAAGTGATCTTCAGATCATAGTCCTGTAAATTCCCGGCTCCCATTTTACCGGTCTCATATACTGCCGAATCCTCAACTTTCATATTGGAACTCAGGACTACGCCCAGCAGGATACATAATATTCCCAGATGGATCAGATGAGCGGAAAGCCCTCTGTATCTTCCGTGTCCTTTCTTATCCCTGGCTGTGAGCCATATTTTATAGGCCGTGGCTATCAAAGCCGGTATCATGAGGGCTATAGCTATATCAACAGCTGTATTTGAAAAAGGGGATATGGCCACAACAGACACTACAAGTAACAGAAACGCAGCAGTGGCCATCAATGCACTGCGGGGTCTGAGGGAACTGACGAGTACGCATATCGTAAGTATCATGATCAGCAATACTGTAGGCAGGGCAGTCCTGGGGTTAAAGTAATCAGAACCTAGGGAAAGCTCTGTGCCGCTGAGGAGCTTGGCAAGAAGAGGTGTCACCATACCGGTCATCACTACCATTGCAAGCAGGATAAATGATATTACAGCGGCAAAGATGGTGTTTTTACTTGTCAATAGTCTCTCTTTTTCTGTCATTGCTGATCTCTCATGTGAGCGTGCAATGTATGCCCGCCTTATATATAGAACATCTGATACGTATAGTGTGTTGTAGTACAGTGGAGTTTTATTGTAGTTGTTTTATCTTATGACTGCATTAAATTATAACTTCATATGCCACAATTTCGGAATCTTAAATACTGATGGTGCTTATATCTGAGAAACTATAAAACTGAAATGGGTTGTTAATACGATAGAAACAGTGATTATAGCTGTCTGGCTGATGTTACCTGCCTATATTCCAAATTCCATGGCTGCTGTATTTGGAGGTGGACGTCCCATCGATGGGGGAAGGGTACTGAAGGATGGCAGGCGAATTCTGGGCGATGGCAAGACATTCAGAGGTCTGTTCGCAGGTATAGCATGCGGTGTACTTTTAGGTCTGCTTCAGATGTTTTTTCTGACTCCTGCATCAGAGTTGCTGGATATCTCCTTACCCTCCTTCTCAGGCAGCGGGTCTACAACTATGGTGATCCTTATATCCCTTGCTTCCGGTTCTCTATTTGGGGATATGTTCAAGAGTTTCTTCAAGCGCAGGCTTGGAATGAAAAGAGGGGCTTCATTGCCACTTGTAGACCAGCTTGATTTTGTACTGGGTGCGTGGGTATTCACATACTTATCCTCTCCAGGATGGTTTGTCATCCATTTTACCTGGGATATTGTGGTGGTTGTGTTGATCATAACTCCGTTGATTCATCTGATAACAAATATTATCGGTTACATTTTAGGGGTTAAAAAAGAGCCCTGGTAAGCTTTGCTATGTATCTAATTATAATGGGTGATCCTTATGGATATGGAAAATGATAGAAAATCTCTCCTTATATCTGCCCTCAAAGAATGTGGGGCCGTGAAATTTGGCGACTTTACGCTTGCCTCAGGCAAGAAGAGCAAATATTATGTTGATATTAAAAAAGCCAGCACGCATCCAGCTACTCTGGCAGTTATAGCAGAACAGGTGGCTTCTCTGATAGTCAATGAAGACGTGGATCTGGTTGGTGGAGTAGCTTTGGGTGGTATTCCTCTTGCAACAGCAGTTTCGCTTAGTTCTGGTCTTCCCCTTTTGATCGTCCGTAAGGAAGAAAAAGGATACGGGACAGGAGGTCGTTTCATAGGTGATCTCAGGGAAGGTTCTCGTGTGATCCTGATCGAAGATGTGACCACCAGTGGTGGATCAGTAAAGGATGCCATAGCCGCTATAAGGGGAGCAGGAGGTTTTGTGGATACTGTTGTTACTGTTGTAGACCGTGAGGAAGGTGCTCACCAGGGACTTGTGACCATTGGTGTGAAACTTATACCTCTTGTAGGTGCCAGTGACCTTATCCAATGAGAGATGGGATCAAAAAAGTAAATTATTTATCTGAATATGAGAAAGAGTCCGTAGTATTTACTGACATCTATCTTTGCTATGTCTAATATGATCTGCTAATAAATGAATATCAGCTGTGTTCAATGTGATGATCAGATAACGATTGGGGAATATTACTTCAATATTTAAAAAATTTTTTAGTTCACGAGGTTTTACAAATGAATATTCTAATTGTTGGTGCCGGGGGAAGGGAACATGCAATTGCAGCATCTATTGCTCAAAGCAGAAAAGATCCTATCATCTTTGCTGTGATGTCGAAGAAGAACCCTGGTATCGCCGGGCTTTGTCAGGATTTTCTCCTGGAAAAAGAAACAGATGTGAAGAAAATTGTTGCTTATGCAACTGCAAACAACATTGATCTTGCCTTTATTGGGCCCGAAGCTCCTCTTGCAGCCGGGCTTACAGATGCTCTGGAAGATGTCGGCATTGGGGTAGTTGGTCCCAGAAAGGCAGTGGCTCAGATAGAGTTCGATAAAGCATGGGCTCGGAATTTCATGAGAGATCATGGGATAGAGGGTTGTCCGGTATTCGAGGTCTTTACTGAGAAAAAGCCAATGTTAGATTTCATTGCAGAGCTGGGTAATGTGGCCATCAAACCGGCAGGCCTTACCGGAGGCAAAGGTGTCAAGGTCATGGGTGATCAGCTTCCCACTGTGCATGATGCCCAGGAATATGCTGTCCAGCTTCTTGAATCCGGAAGTGTGGTAGTGGAGGAGAACCTTGTAGGGGAGGAATTCACATTACAGGCATTTGTTGATGGAGAACATCTGGCTTTCTCACCTACAGTGCAGGACCACAAGCGAGCCTTTGAAAATGATCTGGGGCCTAATACCGGTGGAATGGGTGCTTACACAGATGCCGGTGAGGTCCTGCCCTTCCTGATTACAGAAGATGTAGAGCAGGCAAAGCGGATTATGCAGCAGACGGTTAAAGAGCTTCATACAGAGACTGGTTTCAAGTACAAAGGTGTGCTTTATGGTCAGTTCATGATCACAAAGAATGGACCACGTGTAATTGAGTTCAATGCCAGGTTCGGTGACCCCGAGGCTATGAACGTGTTACCTCTTCTGGAAACGGATATAGTAGATGTTATGTCTGCCGTGGTGGGTGGAACTCTTGACAGACTGGAAGTTAAGTTCAGTAAAAAGGCAACTGTATGCAAGTACGCAGTACCTGCAGGGTACCCGGATAATCCTTCAAAAGATAAGGAGGTATCTGTCGGGGATATAGGTGATTCCTTAGTATTTTATGCAAGTGTGTACGAAGAGAATAATAAGATCTACACAACAGGCTCCCGTGCTATAGCTGTAGTAGGAATTGCGGACTCTATTGCCAAAGCAGAGAAAAAAGCTCAGGAAGCACTTGACAATATCATTGGGGACCTGCATTCCAGAAGGGATATAGGTACCTCTGCACTGATCCAGAAACGTATAGATCATATGAAAAAAATAAGGGGTAAAATATGAGCCACAAAGTTAATGAAAATGGGTTGATTGTATGAAGCATCTCATTTCCTTCGCAGACCTCACCCATGATGAGGTCATTGAATTGCTTGACATGGCAGAAGATCTCAAAGAAAAGCGCACTCGTGGTAAACTAACAGACCTGCTGAAGAACAGAAGTCTGGCCATGCTGTTCGAGAAGTCATCTACTCGTACCAGGGTTTCTTTTGAGGTCGCCATGGCTGATCTGGGAGGTCAGTCCATATTTCTCTCTTCCAAGGACATACAGATCGGAAGGGGGGAGTCTATAGCCGACACTGCTGTTGTTCTTTCCCGGTATGTGCATTGTATAACTGCTAGGGTTAACAAGCATAGTACTATCCTCGAGATAGCTGCTAATTCTTCTGTACCAGTGATCAATGCTCTTTCAGATGTGGAGCATCCGTGCCAGATACTTTCTGATCTGCTTACCATCAGGGAATATAAAAACCATTTTGATGGATTGAAATATGTGTGGGTAGGTGATGGTAACAATGTGTGCAATTCAGCTATTCTGGGTTGTGCCATCGTGGGTATGCAGATGGTAGTGGCCTGTCCTCCTGGCTATGAGCCAGATGAAAATATCGTTAATCAGGCCCGGGAACTTGGAGGCGATATCTCAATTACGGATGACCCATTCGAGGCTGCAAAGGGAGCTGATGTGTTATACACTGATGTGTGGGTATCTATGGGCGATGAGGATGAGGTTGAAAAGCGTGTGAATGACCTTAAGGGTTACCAGATCAATGCTGAATTACTGTCCCTTGCCAAGAGCGATGCTATAGTTATGCACTGCATGCCTGCCCACAGAGGGCAGGAGATCTCTGCGGAGGTAATGGACGGTCCGCATTCTGTGGTGTATGATCAGGCAGAGAACCGTCTGCATGCACAGAAAGCCCTGCTTATGATGCTGATAGGTTGATGTGCTGAATGTTTGCAGCCCTTTTCTATTTGAAGGGCTGCAACTGAAAAGCATATATACCATTAATGCAACTATACGGTAACCTTAATGCGGGGGTTGCCCAGCCCGGTCAAAGGCGCTAGATTCAGAGTCTAGTCTCGTAGGAGTTCGTGGGTTCGAATCCCATCCCCCGCATCGAACAATTTGAAAATTCTTGGTGTACATTTTTACACATCCAGTATTTTTTGCTCATGCACCAGTAATTCTTCGTCTGTTAATAAGCCAGCATCTCTAAGATCTGCTAGTTTTTTTATCTGATCGGCTATGCTTAATGGTTTATTTAGTTTGTTTCCTGTGTTCTTAGAATAATTATTTTTTGACCAGGTGATTTTTTTCCGGATATACTTTGATAAAGCAACTGCCTGCTTTTTATCTATTTTTTGTATTTCCATTCGATTATCATAAATGAGAATCTCAATTGTCCCAAAAGTCGAATTGAGTTTATATTGAACAGATGTTAGCTGGTCATATGTGAAATCTTTGATATTGAAGCCAAAAAGCACTCCTTTATGAATAAAGATCAATCTTCTGTTTGTTGTGACCAGTATTCCATTTCTTTGTCCACAGGAGCATTTTGTAAAATTTTCAACAGCCTCATCCTCTTCTAAAACGTTCGGCAGTTCTTTGATCTCCTTACTATAGATTGATTTATCAGTTCCTTCCAGTGATCTGATCTGCGTTTTTACCTCATATAGAGTTGTCATCATGTTCACCCGTTTTTCGATCTGGCTTATTGGCATAAAATGCCCTCAAACAATATATATCTAATGTCATTTAATTAAAATTGGCACATATGATTTCTTTTCCAGCAAATGATCAAAAAAAGCAAATATGCAGTAGCTATCTTAAAAATTTCTCAATTGTTTGTCAATAGTTTCTGTATCATCACGCAGGATCTGTTCAGTGTTTATTAATATACCTGCAGATGTTTTATTCCACTTTCTTCTTTTTCTTCCTCCTCCTCATCTTAGATTTCTCTCGACGCTATTAAATATATGTAAGTAATTACTTACTTACATAATGGATGCAGAACAAAGGATCCTGAATGCTGCTCTGAAGGTATTTGCAAGCGAGGGATATACGGGTGCAACTACCCGCAGGATCGCAAAAGAGGCAAATGTTGCAGAAGTGACCCTATTTAGAAAATTTCGGTCAAAAGAGAATCTGTTAAGAGAGGTCCTTATCAAGAACAGGGCTGCATTTTCAGCACTTGATCCTTTATTTATCATAGAAAAGGATGCAGATCTGAGTACGAGCCTTCATGCCTTAGGCCAGAGCATTGCACATTCCATGAAGGAAAAAGAACTGAATGGCAAATACCGTATGTTTATGTTCATGTTGCTGGAAGAAGGGAAAAGAAGGTCGGAAGTTGCCGAAATTCTATTTTCTGTATATCAAATGAATGTAGCGCATCTAAGTGAATACTTCGAGTTTCAAATAAAAGAGGGGAAAATGCGCAATGTTGATCCCCGATCAGCGGCATTGACCCTGATAAGTCATTTCGCTCATATCTATCTATTGAACGGGATACTTGGTGAAAGGTTTCTTTATGACATGGAAGCAGAGTTCGAAGGCTTTATAGATATATTTGCCAATGGCATTCTAATTGAAAAGGACGCGAAGCCTGGTGAGTGAATGGAAACAATTATTGAGGTAAGGGGTCTTGTCAAGGTCTTTCATTCAAGAGGACGGAAAATAACTGCTGTCAATGATGTAAGCTTTGATGTATTCAAAGGAGAGATCTTTGGCATGATCGGACCTAACGGGGCGGGCAAATCCACCATATTCTCCATGCTCACCACTTTAATAAAGCCCACCAGCGGCAGTATAAAAGTTGCAGGCTTCGACGTCGATAAAGAGGATGACAAGATACGGCCTATCATAGGCATAGTCCCTCAGAAGCTCAGCCTTTATCCCGACCTTACGGCCAGGGAGAATCTGGAGCTTATGGGCAAGCTCTATAGTGTTCCTAAAAAAATAATGGAGGAACGTATCGATCATTACCTGCAGCTTGTAGGTCTTGAGTCCCACGCAGACCGGTTTGCAGGTGGCTTCTCAGGCGGCATGAAGCAGCGTCTTTCAGTTATATGCGCAGTGTTGCACGAGCCTCAGATCATATTCTGGGATGAGCCTTCCACAGGTCTTGACCCGCAGACCAGGCAGGCTATCTGGAAACTTGCCAGAAAGTTCAACGGAGAAGGAAAGACCCTGGTATTCACAACCCACTACATGGAAGAAGCTGATAATCTGTGTGACAGGGTTGCTGTAATGAACTTAGGTAAAATGGTGGCCTTGGGCACGCCGGAAAATTTAAAGGGAAGATCAGGAAGTACAAATCTTGAAGAAGTGTTCATACACATGACAGGGGAAGAGGTGCGTGATTAAATGGATATGATGACCGAGCTGAAACACTCCTGGATAATAACAGTTAAGGAGTTCAGACAGCTTTCCCGAAAAAAGGCTCTCATGGTTCCTTTGTTCCTGTTCCCCATTATCATGATCATCTTTTTCGGCTATGGAATGGGTGGCACTGTAAAGAATGCTCCCATTCTGATCGTTAATGACGACACAGGCACAGCTGCAAGTTCCCTTATACAGCAGATCGGCAGCTATGCCGGCAAATACGGTGGAGAGCCCATGTTCTCCATAACCTACACGAAGGACATGTCGCAGTCAAAAGCAGAGAGTAAGATCGATGCCGGATCGTATAAAGCTGTCCTGCTGATCCCGCCGGATTACAGTGATAAACTGGCGAAAAATGAAAGTGTGACCTTGATCCTTCTTACCGATTCCTCGGACACTACCACAACAGGCATTATTGTCAACTATATGAAGCAACTGTTCTCAGAAAGAGGGTCGGTTTCTCTGGCCATCCCAAATATCTACGGGGATCTTGAATATCTGGACTTTCTGACTCCGGCTGTTATAGCCCTCACCATTTTTATGGGTTCTGTAGCGACCACAGGTTCTGCCATCGCGGGAGAAAAACAAGACGGTACCATTGTCCGTATCCTGATGACCCCTGTCAGCAGAAGCGCGGTGATCCTCGGAAAAACGATATACCAGCTTATATTGCAATTGTCCAGGGCTGTTATCCTTATACTGGCAGCATATTTCCTTGTGGGATTCCATATGAACGGCAGCTGGCTGCTTGTTGCTCTGGTGCTTGTTATCTTCACTCTTGGTGGAGTAGGCATGGGGATCGTGATGTCTACAAGAGTGAATGATATGGAATCTTTCTTCCAGCTGAACATGCTAGTCACTCTTCCATCAATGTTCGTTACCGGTGTATTTTTCCCCTTGAGCTCGGTCCCGGACTGGATGCGCTATATCGCTTACCTGTTGCCTTTGACCTATGCGAACGATGCCATGCGTACTATAATGATCAAGGGCCAGGGTCTGAGCGCTATTTCCACAGATCTGATAATACTCTCACTCTTCGCACTTATTACTTTCACAGCAGGTGTCCATCTTTTCAGGAGGGAAGCATAAAATGAGGAAAATGATAGCATTGGTTTGTTTATTGCTCTTTATGATCTCAGGCGTTGCAGGAGCTTATGATACCCTGACAGCCTATAGTGTATCCCAAAGCTTCGATCTCGGAGAAAATTACTACAACGTAGACGGCAGTCCCGATATTAGTGCCACTATCATCGGCAGCAATGAATTCCACAGAGGTCAGATGGTCACTTTGAACATTGATCTGATGAACAATGGTAAGTTGCTGGGGTTCGAGAACGATAGAAATCCCGATAATGCCGATGAGATATTTGGTGCTCAGACAGAAATGAAGCTGGAGAGCGCTGTGGTAGATGCTACAGGTATAGTCGCTTCTCTTTCAGCAGGTCCGGAAAGTCCCATAGAGATAAGATCAGTTAGCCAGAAGATCGGTTCTATAAGAAGCGGACAAAATGCTGTCTCACCTGCCAGGTTCGATATAAAGATCGATAAAAAGGCAAAGGCAGGGGAATACAAGCTTTACCTGAACCTTTCTTATGATTACCAGAAGAATGTACAGGTAATGGACCCTGATTCCACTGCCCAGACGTATGATGTGAACCGCTGGTATGGGATGATGGTGCAGAACCAGACATTGAAGATCATAGTAAAAGACCAGGCAGATTTTGAAATAATAAATACTACGGGCACTCTTTATCCCGGTGGTGAGGAGATCATCATTTTAGAGATCAGGAATACAGGTGAGGAAGAGGCAAAGAATGTTAAGGTCATGGTCAATCCATCTGACCCGCTAAGCACCACAGATAGTGTGGCGTTCGTGTCCGGTATGGGTTCCGGGAGTACAGCTGTTGCAAAGGTCAAAATTAAGGCTGATAGCGAAGCTGTCCCCAAAGTGTATGGGATAGATACTGTTGTCAGGTATGAAACACCAGAGGGTGACATAGAGTATTCAGATGCCCTCCAGGCTCCGGTGGAGGTAAAGGAGCCGAGTTTGTTCCAGAGATTGTTCGGGTGGATCTGATGAACGATATTATTCAAAGTTAACAGAGAAACCAGCGATCTCAGCCAGTCTTTTTTGGGAGCAAAGGTCAATGACAAGTGGTCAGTATACTCAAAATATAAGTATCAATGCCTGCAATTTATTGCTTGCTTTCAGTGTTTTATGACATTGCTGATCAGTGATAGCATGGTAAAAAAAATAAATAGTTATGCGCCGTCTGCTGAAAATGCAGTTTCCTCTTCTCAAGTTAAGAGGATCTGTGAAACTCCTGATGCGTCTTCACTTAATACTGAAAAACAGATCGTGCTTATGATCGCGATACTTGCAGGATTCATCACTCCATTTGATGGTTCGGCAGTCAATATCGCGTTGCCTACACTCGGAGCGGAATTTCGTATGGACGCCATCTCTCTTTCCTGGGTTGCAACTGCATATCTTCTCTCTTCAGCAGTGTTCCTTGTCCCCTTCGGGAAGATCGCCGATATATATGGAAGGAAAAAGGTTTTCCTATATGGCATAACGGTCTTCAGCCTTGCATCCCTGTCGATGACCATGGTTGATTCTACAGAGATGCTGATTACGATCAGGGTAATCCAGGGTTTGGGAAGCGCCATGATCTTCGGGACCGGAATTGCCATGATCACCTCCGTCTATCCGCCCGGAGAACGTGGAAAGGCCCTGGGTATCTACATCACTGCAGTGTACATAGGACTCTCCACCGGTCCTTTCCTTGGTGGTATAATGACGCAGCATCTCGGCTGGAGGAGCATTTTCTTCGTAAATGTCCCTATAGGGCTTGCGGCGATCCTTCTCATCCTCTGGAAACTTAAAGGTGACTGGGCGGAATGCAGGGGAGATAAGTTCGATCTGACAGGGTCTGTTATCTACGGTATGGCAATAGTTTCACTTATGTATGGCTTTTCTGTACTTCCGGATATAAAGGGTGCTTCTCTTATAGCAGTGGGAATTATCGGAACGATTATCTTTATCCGGTATGAGATGCGCATACCTTCCCCGGTCCTTGATATCAGTCTTCTGACAAAGAACCGTGTTTTTGCTCTTTCCAATCTTTCCGCGCTCATCAATTACAGTGCGACCTACGCAGTGACCTTTCTCCTGAGTCTTGATCTGCAGTATACCAAGGGTTTCACGCCTGAACATGCCGGATTTATCCTGATAGCTCAGCCGGTTTTTCAGGCCATGGTCTCTCCTCTCGCCGGTAAGCTCTCCGACAGTATCGACCCCCGTCTCATTGCATCCGCAGGAATGGCCCTTACGGCGATCGGTCTCTTTTTCCTGACCTTCCTTTCAGAAACGACACCTGTCTTGTACATGATCGGAATTCTTGTGGTGCTTGGCATCGGTTTCGGTCTCTTCTCTTCCCCGAATACGAATGTGATCATGAGTTCGGTAGATAAGAGGTTCTATGGTGTGGCATCCGGGATGAACGGAACCATGCGGCTACTGGGACAGATGCTTTCAATGGGTATTGCAATGATGATCTTTGCAGTTGTTACTGGACCGGTTGAGATAACGCCTGAATACCATTCCCAGTTCATTACAAGTCTTCACTATGCATTTATTCTTTTCACGATCTTCTGTATTGTAGGTGTATTCACATCTCTGGTCAGGGGGAAAACAACTCCTCCAAACCATTTCCTGAATAATGAGAAGTGTTAGAATGCAGGGTGAGGATCTTAGATTTTGAGCATTGAGAACGTTATCAGAAGGATTATCGGAAATTCATTCTAATAAAATCTTGGCATTGGTAAGTAAACATGGTTATATGTTATTAGGACTTATAGTTCTGCATG
>CAZAMM010000025.1:0-19210 GCA_964486435.1 uncultured Methanosarcinales archaeon
TGTACAAGAAAATGAAACTTTCTGATACCATCCGGGTAGCTCCTGATCTTTTGGGCGGGGATGTTCAGATCAATGTTAAGGACGCACTGAGGGAGAAGCTTGAAGGCAGGCTTGACAAGCAGATAGGTGCTATCGTTGCTATCACTGATATTGAACAAGTAGGTGAAGGGCATATCCTTGTGGGTGATGGTGCAGTTTATTATGATGTGGACTTTGATGCTATCGTATTCACACCCATGATACAGGAAGTAGTTGAAGGAGAAGTTGTTGAGACTGTGGATTTCGGGGCTTTTGTCAGTATAGGTGCTATGGATGGACTCTTACACGTGAGCCAGATAACGGATGATTTTATGTCCTATGATGGGAAGAATGGTAGGCTTATGAGCAAAACAGGAACTCGCTCACTTGGTGAAGGTGACAAGGTGAGGGCCAGGATAGTTGCCCTCAGCATCAATGAGAGGGATCCAAGAGAGAGTAAGATAGGTCTGACTATGAGACAAAATGCTTTGGGTAAACTGGAGTGGCTCGAAGAGGAAAGAATAGCTAAATCCAAAGCTCAGGAAGAGGTTTGAGCATGGCAGAGCAGGTTTGCAGGGAATGCCACAGGTTGGTCACAGGTCAAACATGCCTGGTATGTAGTTCCAGCAATCTTAGCAGTGACTGGAGTGGCATGGTAATTATAGTGGATCCAGAACATTCCGAGATAGCCCAGAAAATGGAGATCAAAGTAGCTGACCGGTATGCACTGAAGGTGCGGTAATTGGTGAAAACGATACACCTGCCGGAACAACTGCGTCCTTTGTTAAGGCAGACCTTTGGTGTCCTTTACACAGGTACTGGCGATGACACAATTCAGAAGCTTTCCAAAGACCTGGGGAGTCCCACAAAACTTATATCGGTGGGTGATGTTACTACATTCCACTTGCTCAATTCAAATATTATTCCGGACATCCTTGTCGTTGATGACCGGACAAAACGTGGGCCGGCGTCAGCTCGCGTAGTAGTGGGCACAAAGCATACAGGGTTCAGTGAAATATTCGTGGATAATCCTCCCGGGGTCATAACCGAGGATCTGATCAATGTGGTCCATGACGCCATTAGATCAAAGGACCATGTGAGAATATTCGTGCGCGGCGAAGAGGACCTTGCAGCATTGCCCGCAATATTGCTTGCACCTGAGGGTTCGGTTGTGCTGTATGGGCAGCCGGATGAAGGTGTGGTACTTGTCAAAATCACAAGATCCAAAAAGGAAGAGATCCTTGACCTGCTGGACAAGATGATACATGGGCAGGAAGAAAGGAATAATTTGATAGATATTCGGAGGAAATTCAATGGATATTAAAATCATTGAGGATAAAAATAATGTACTTCTTAACAGGCGTGAGCTTAACTTTGAGGTAAATTTCGAAGGCCCCACTCCTGCTAGGATGGATGTAAAGAACAAAATGGCGGCATTATTGAACGTGCCATTGGAACTTGTAGTTATCCAGAGGATGAAGAACGATTTCGGAAGGCAGAAGCTTAGTGGTTATGCAAAGATCTATGAAGATGTTGCCCGTATGAATAAAATAGAAAAGGCACATATCCTCGAAAGGAACAAGCTGCCTGAGGCACCAGAAGAAAACACGGAAGCAGCAGAACCAGCGGAAGAGTAAGCAGGTGTAAATATGGCAGTAAAAGATTATTATAAGGTCAGTGGCGATAGTCTCGAAAGGACCCATCAGACATGTCCCAGATGCGGAGAAGGTGTCTTCCTTGCTGAACACAAGGACAGGCGTACCTGCGGCAAATGCGGTTACACCGAGTTCAAGAAATAAATTTAATTTTTTTTCTTTTTAATTTTTCTTATCACTTAATTACTATACTTTAAATCTGAGCTCATTAGCTGAAAGCAGCTATAGTTATTAACCGTTTGTTTGAAACTTATGGTATTGACGTCATAATCTATTGAATGCGATTTAGCATTCATAAGTTACAAACCATGAGTGTTTAACTATAATATTCGCTTTTGTGATTACTTTTATTTTCAGATATCGTTAAAATTCAATGAATTTTGCAAAAGTGCATATATATCAAAAAATCCCCTTTATCTTTTTTCAATTATTATGTTTCATGATCCCTCTTTATTAAAATTTTACATGTTTAAATACAATAATATATTCTTCCTATTAGGTTTTGTGCCGAAAAATATATAAATACTTAAGTAGTGCCAGTTATTATCTAAAAAGAATACGTATCTATTAAATGTATGTGTATATAAGAGTATATGTCAAATAGAAATTAATATTTGACTATCATATATCTGGGTATTACTAGTTGGCAATTGCTTTAAACCATATAATAGTTAGTAAAGTACACTACTTATACTAATAAAAAAGAAACGGATAGGAGAGAAATGAATTCTGTTTATGCTATAGTCGTTGGTATCCTGTTAGGGATTATGATATTTGCCCTGAAGACAGGGGTTGGATGTGGTTTTTCAAACATCAGTAAAAAAGAGACTTTGATCATAGCGGCAAGTTACTTTGTCATTTCCGTAATACTTGGCGGCCTTATAGGACTGGTGGACCAGTCCAATCTGGATGTGATAACCAGCATGGGGATGACCCTGCACGTAGTAGTGGCCTTGCTACTTATAGGGGCCGGTATTTACACTCAGAAGAAGTGGTCATGCGGACATGACGTTTCAAGGCGCACTTTCCTTTTTATTTCAGTGCCATGTCCTGTGTGCCTGACAGCTCTTTTTGTATCATGTATGATACTTGCATCCACACTTGAATGGAGCGGACTTAGAATTGGAGCACTGGTAGGCTCTGTCTTTTTCATCACAGTCATATCTTCCACGTGGGTATTCCGGAAGATGCACCGCACACCGGAAGACCTCGGAGCTGTGATGATGTTCCTAGGTATATTCTATCTGCTGGGTTCTATGCTCGTGCCTGCTTACATAAAGTCAAAACAGCTTAATATACCCCCAACTGGGGGAGAACTGGATGTCATTCCCTTACTTGTGCTTACCGGATTAGTTATATGTGGATATGTCATCGGAAACCGGAGAAGTGTATAACATGACTATTACTTCCTCTATATTCTCTATACTCTATACTTTCTCATCATCTTTGCTGTACCCTGTAGTCATCATTCTGATACTCATGTCTTTGCTCTCTCTGATAATGATAGGAGAGTTCCTGTCCGAATATGCAAAAAGGAGCAGGGACACCAATAATCTGGAAACTGTATGTCTTGATGTACAAAGTGGTATCAAACAATCCAATTTCAAATTTGCTGCAGAGGCTCTACGAAATATAAAACAGAATTTTATAGTAACGTCTTTTGCACATGCTGCAGCCGGTCATCTGGAAAAGAACAGAGTACCTGCAATTGAGTGGTTGTCCGAGGAATATGAAATCAAGATGGCAAAGAAACTTGAGCAGACACGTATCATATCAACTGTCGCGCCTATGCTTGGATTGATGGGCACTCTCATTCCTCTGGGACCTGCCCTTATTGGCTTATCTCAGGGTGACATAGTGCAGCTTGCCAATAATCTGATGATAGCCTTTGCAACTACAGTTGTAGGCCTTTTCGCAGGCAGTATCTCTTATGTGCTCACGCAGGTAAGGAAAAGATGGTACTGGCAGGATATGGCAGATATCGATTACATCCTCGATAGCCTGGAGGCAAAGGAATGAAACAGAAACGTTTCCGGAGAACGGGTCTACTCTATGATGCCGATGAGGTCAACCCTCTAACCGGCGTTGCTAATCTTTTTGATATAGCCATGGTATTCTCCGTGGCCCTGCTGATAGCACTGGTCATGTCTTATCAGTTACCTGAACTGCTCAGCAACACCGATGATATAACCATTGTGAAGAATCCCGGGCAGGAGGATATGAAGATCATCATAAAAGAAAAGGGTCAGCCCATCGAAGTGATGAACCTTACCGACCAGATCGGTGGCGGTACAGGTGATGTGCTTGGCACTGCATACAAGCTGGCTGATGGAAGAGTGGTGTATGTGCCGGAAAGTGGGAACGGGACTACTACTTAATTTGTTCATATAGTGGAGTAAAACAAAAAATATCTAATAAGCAGGCACTTCGGTACCGCCGCCAAGCAATGTATCCGAAGTGCTCAGCACACGTTATCGGGGGATAACATGCAACAAAAATATGTACTTACATTAGTATTAAGTGTATTGTTGTTGACATCCTTAACAACAGTGGTATCGGCAGCCGAAGAGAAAATAAACATAACTTACATCGCGTACACGTCAAGTGATGCGTTACAGTATGCAAGTCTGACAAATGTGTACAGTGCATATATAGATTTCACATATATTCCAGCATACAATGCTTCATATTCTGCAAGCGATGAATTGCTCTCTGCGGTTGGAAGCGGATTTTTAGGAACTCAGGATGTCATATTCTGTGATATGGTAGGCAGTAAGGTCTACAATTCCAACAACGGAGCGGTAAATGCCACCCTGCAGGCCGCACACGACAATGGTGCTTCATTGCTGAGTATACGTACAAGCAGTGCACCTTCATATTTTGATTATGTTTCGGATGGTGATGGCAACGATACTATCTGCACTTACTACAACAGTATGGGCACAACCGGTGATGGGCTCACAAATGCAGAGAACCTGCTAATATACCTTGCAACAGAATACAGCAACCTTTCTGAGATCATTAACAGCAATGAAAGCCCCACCGATGATGGCTCAACTGACAACAGTTCAACAGGTGGCATTTCAGTTGGTACAGGTGATGTGCATTTCCTGTTCGTCCTGGGCACGGATGTTAATACTGCTGCCCTTAATAGTGCAGCAAATGCATCGGATATATCCTCAGAACTGAGTACAACCGTTATTGCAAGGGGTGAAACAGTACCTCAGGGCCTTGACTTCTCCGGGTATTCCATGATATTCATTGAATCCAGGGATGAAGCTGCTGTTACGAACTGGGCCACCAGCATAAATGCTGCCAAAGCTAATGGCACAATGGTCATTGGTTACAATCTTTCTGAGAACATCACTCTGCCAAATGTTGACCTCTATTCTGGCAATTACACTGATATTGAAAGATACTGGCTGCAGGGTGGAGAGGCCAATATGGTCAACATGCTGAAGTTCATGGGGCAGAAGTTCTCCGGTGCCTTTGCAGGGCAAAAGATTGCCGAACCAGATATCCTGCAAGATAAAGTGAATGTTACTTACATCATCAATTCGGACACCAGTGTATATTATATGGAGCAGGTGCTTGCTGAGAGAACAGTGATCACCGACCGTTTCAATGTCAATATGATGACAGGTGGGGAGGCCATAAACAGTTCCATTGATATCACTAACGAAGATGTTATCATGTTATACATGGTGGGAGCCAGCGAACTTCCTCAGATAAAAGACAAGCTCCTTGCTGCAAAGAACAACGGTGCACAGATAGGAATGTTCGGTATGCTGTCAGATGTGTACGGCATAGCCACCATAGATATGGACAATCCGCCGTACAATGCAATGACAGATTATCTTTTCAATGACGGATACAGCAATATGGAGAACTGGATCCGTTGCATCGGAGCTACCCTTGAAAGCGTCTATATTGAGCACTCTGTTGCAGCTGAGCCAACTATTCCGGATGATGGGATATATCATCCGGATGCCTTCCCAAGAACATTTGCCAACAGCACTGAATATCTGGCATGGTATGCAGATCATGGCTATAATGCATCAGCTCCTACGATAGGAATAATTGGTAACAGGCTGGGTAAGACCTCTATAGAATACTATTCCGAGGACGCGATCATCAGAGAACTTGAGTCAAGAGGATGCAATGTGATCTACACCACCTATGCAGTATGTGAGGACGATGTGGATTACTTCACCATGAACGGTGAAGTGATAGTTGATTCAATAATCTCGGTAAAAGGTTTCTATCTTAACTATAATGACCATGAAAAAGGAGTAGAATACCTGCAAAAGTACAATGTACCTGTAATCAAAGCTATACAGGATTATTACCAGACACCGGATGAATTTAATGAAAGTGTGCTGGGACTGAGCAGTTCCTCCATTGCATATCAGGTCACACAGCCTGAAATAGATGGGCTTACTGATTATATCTGGTTAGCCGGAAGGGTTCAGGACGAAGCAACAGAGCAGTATTACTATGAACCACTGGAATGTCAGGTCGAATGGATATGTGACAGGGCCATTGCATGGGCGGAGCTTGGAAGAGAAGCAAACGCAGATAAGAAGATCACTATCCTTTACTACAACCATGAGGGTGGCAAGAACAACATTGGTGCCAGTTATCTGGATATCGGTTCAAGCTTTACCCTGCTGCTGGAAGACTTGCAGACTGCAGGATACAATATAGGAAACGGCAGTGTTCCAAATGGTAGTGAGTTCATCGATCTGTTCATTGAAAGCAGGAATGTGGGTGCATGGGCACCCGGTGAGCTTGAGAAAGTCGTACAGTCAGGCTATGTAACCCTTCTTCCTGTGGATGAATATCTTGAATGGTACAACACGTTGCCACAGAGTGTGCGCACTGAAGTAGAAGATACATGGGGTAAAGCGCCCGGCGAGGTAATGACCTTTGAGAACAGAAGTGGAAAGTACTTTGTAATACCGACCATCCAGCTTGGAAATATCAATTTCATACCCCAGCCAACCAGGGCAGGACTGTCCGATGAGTCCCTTATATACCACAATTCCTCAATACCGCCCACACACCAGTATCTGGCGACATATTTCTGGATCAACGACATATACGATGCACATGCCATGATACACTTTGGTACCCATGGTACACAGGAATGGTTACCAGGAAATGAAGTTGGTCTGTGGAGATATGACTATCCGTCTATCATGGTAGCTGAAACCCCTGTGGTCTACCCGTATATCATGGACAATGTGGGAGAAGGTACACAGGCAAAGCGCAGAGGCAATGCTGTCATAATAGATCACCTTACCCCACCGATCATTGAAGCAGGCATATATGGCGATCTTGCCACAATGAGCGAAAAGATCCATAACTATCAGGATGCAAAAAGTGACAATGAAGCTGGAATGATGGCACTCTATCGTAACAGCACGATACAACTTTACGGTAATCTCAGCCTTGCAGAGGACTTGGAAGTTTCAACTGGTGAACTGTATAATATGACAGATGACGACTTTGCGAACTTCCTGAACAGCGTGCTGGAAGATTATCTTGAAGATATGAAATCAGAGCTCATTCCTTACGGTCTTCATGTCTTTGGTGTGGCACCAGATGGGGAAAAACTTGTGTCCATGGTAAGGTCCATGCTGGGTGATGATTTCAGTGATAACATCTATAATGCGCTGGCTAAAGCTAACGGAACAGAGGACGAATGGAAGACAGAAGCAGATTCAAACGCCATGTTACTTCTGAATGCAACCATCTTAAATTCAACTAACACTTCAACAGCTCAGGCAGATATCCTCGGTCTGACGGATGCCAATGTTACATCTGATCTGGAGCTTGCAGCAAAATTTGCCTATAATCTATCTCAGACCACACGTGAGATAGACCAGACATTAAGGGCACTTAATGCTGAATACATAGAACCTGGTACAGGCAATGATCCAATCCGTAACCCGGATGCATTGCCCACGGGCAAGAACTTCTACAGCTTTGATCAGAGGACCATTCCCGATGAAGAGACCGAAGCTATGGGAGATGCCATCATAGACGCCTGGCTTGAAAACTACTATGCTGCGAATGGTACATATCCTAACAAGGTAGCCTTTGTCATGTGGTCTGTGGAAACAATGCGACATGAAGGTCTTATGGAAGCACAGATCTATGCTCTTCTGGGTGTGGAACTGGAAAGGACCAGCGGAAGGATAACCGGATTTAAAGTGATCCCGCAGGAAGAGATGACACATCCGAGAATCGATGTGCTGCTCACAACATCTGGGCTTTACCGTGATACTTTCCCATACCAGATAGAACTTATGGATACAGCGGTCCGCATGGTTGCTGAACTTAACGAAACAAACGAAACCAACTATGTCAGATGGAATTCACTGTCATTAGAAGATGCAATGCTGGCAGGTGGATATAATGAAAGCATTGCACACAATGTTTCTATGTCCAGGATATTCAGTGAGGCCACAGGTACATACGGTACGGGTGTTTCCGAAGCAGTGGAGTCAAGCAATACCTGGGAGAATTCTTCAGAAGTTGCAGACCTATACATATCCCGCATGTCCAACGTATACGGTAAGGATGTATGGGGCGTCAATTATGAGGATGTGTTCGAACAGAATCTCGGAGGAGTGGATGCAGCCATCCATAGTGATACCTCGAACCTTTACGGTCTCATAGATAATGACGACTATTACTCCTACTTCGGAGCACTCGGACTTGCTGTAAAGTCGATCACAGGTGAGTCTCCTTCAATGTATATCTCTGACCTGACCAGCATGGACAACCCGGAGATCATCACACTAGGTGAGGCTTTTAGTACTGAGCTGACCGCGAGGTACCTCAATCCCAACTGGATAACCGGTATGATGGAATATGATTATGCAGGTGCCAGGGAAATGATGAAGACCGTGGAATATATGTGGGGATGGGAAGCCACTACTCCTGACCTGGTAACCGATTCGGACTGGAACAAGATGTATGAGACATATATATTGGATTCCCAGAACCTCGGACTGGACGAGTTCCTTAAGGAAAATGCATATCAATATCAGTCTATTACAGCAAGGATGCTCGAAACAGTAAGAAAGGATTCATGGGAAACCTCGGATGCAGTGGTCCAGAATCTGGTGAAAGAATATGTTGAGTCAGTGGTGGATAATGGTGTTACCTGCTGTCATCACACGTGTGGCAATCCTTCACTGGATGAGTTCATACAGGGTGTAATGTCTGTTCCGGGCCTGGTGGATGAGCAGACTGCATCAGAGTACAAGCAACTCATGGTGGAGGCAACCAGCGAGCCTGTAACAGAACGTACCTCAAGCAGCAGCCGTAGCAGCAGTTCCACCGGTCCGAAACTGGAAATTACTAATCAGGCTGCAACTTCAGGATCAACGAACCAGACTTTAGAGGTCCAGGTTGGAGCAGGCACGGACCTGAGTCAGCCTGCACCTGAAGCTCCTAAGTCAACTCCTGAGAACTATGTTGAAGGGTATGAGATGATCAAAGAAACTATAGCACCACCTGAAAGCAGCACTCCTGCATTCTCGGGTTCGGATATAGTTGCCCTCATCCTTGTGGCTGGAGCAGTTGGCGCTGTTCTCATAGGATTCATGAGAAGGAGGAAAATATGAAGCAGGCATTTTGATCTTTAATGCCATTTAATGAAATAAAAAGTGAACTTGAGGTGGACCGAACGGAAGAGCACTCGTTGAATAGATACTAAAATCCAGGAGTGTTCTGTCGTCATCGGTTACTTTTTATCATTAGCATTATTCTTGTTTTCTCCAACCTAAAATGAAGAGAATAGCAAAAGCATAGACTAAAAGTAGTTTGATATTTCGTGGAATACATAATAGTATCATAATAGTATCATAATAGTATCATAACAGTATCATAACAGTATCATATTAGCATCTTATCTGTTTCTATCTCTTTTCTCTGCTCATTTCGTTTTTAGATGAAAGTTGTAGCCAAATTTCTACAAAAAACATCTATGTTATACGGGGTGCAATATTATTTTTAATTTTAGGCTGCTTGAAGATACTATCATATGGCGTACACTCATCGAACATTCCAGGGACGGGATAGTCGTTCTGGATGAGGATAGCAGGGTATTCGAAGCTAACTAGCGATTCGCTGATATGCTTGGCTATTCTCCTGAGGAAATTCTTCAGCTGCATTTATGGGACTGGGATGTACAGTGGACTCAGGACCTTTTGTTTGAAATGCACCAAGATGTTAATGAAAAGGGTGATCATTTTGAACCCCTTCATCGTTGTAAGGACGTTACTCTGTCCAGAAAATATGGAGGCATAGGCCTTAGTTTGCCTATAGCAAAAAAGCTGGTTGAGCTCCATGGTGGAAGTCTGTGTGTAAGGAGTGAACCTGAAAAAGGTTCACATTTGTATTTGATATTCCTCTTGGGCAAAGTACATAATTTTCGGTTTCAGATCGAAGCTGTCATTTTTGCATAGAGGCGTTCTGTATCTTCTTTTCTGCATAGCTCGGTTCCAGGGGTCATAACTGCAGCAGAACCGGCAGCTATTCCATATAAAGCAGCTTCACGCAGCTTTTTTCCTCTTGAGAGGCTCAGGACAATGCCTGCAACCATACTGTCCCCAGCTCCCACCTTGCTTATAATAGGCACAGTTGGAGGCACTATATGTTCCACGATATCCCTGGAAATCAGCAGAGCACCTGCTGCACCCAGGGATATTACTACTACTTCACACTGCCCGGACCTGACCATTTCCTGAGCTGCCTCTGCTATCTCATACTCTTCTTTTATATCTTTGCCTGCAAGTTCTCTGAACTCACGAACATTGGGTTTGATGAGGTAGACGCCTTCATTCAACGCTTGTGCCAGGGCATTGCCAGCAGCATCAATGATCACTTTTGCTCCCATCTCCTTTCCGATACGTGCAACACGGGCATAGAAGTCTGCAGGCACACCTAATGGGAGACTTCCACTGGCTACCAGGTAGTCTGGAGCTGGGTTGCCCTTGCAGAGTTCTTTTATACATTGTTCCCACTCCTCGTTATCAAGCTTCGGACCTTGCATGCCAAAACGGAATTGCCTTCCAGTTGCCTCCTCAAGGACTATTAGGTTCTCTCTTGTGATCCCTTTTATGGATAATGGCAGTTTGTCTATTCCTTCCTGTTCCAGAAGTTCATTGAGCATAATGCCAGACATGCCCCCAGCAGGATAGATAAGTAATGATTCTCCTCCAAGTTTCTTGATGGCTCTGGAAACATTAACACCACCACCTCCCGGCTCATAGCTGACAGGGCCGCAGTATAGCTTGCGTTCAGCTATCACATGTTCTGTTGTAGTGCTTTTGTCAATTGCAGGGTTCATGTTCAGAGTAATGATTTTTCTCATGGGTGTCTCCTCATTTGTATATGTTTGGTCTATATTTATGGAATGCGGTGACAGTTCCATTTACAGTTAAATTGTGGGTGTGATGAGATGTGTATTACACAGATAAAATCTTTTATAACATTTGATTTCGCTTGTATACAAGTATAAATATAATTTAAGGTTACTTACTTAAACTTAAATAACATACCCACACACCACACTGAAACAACACAATATTCTTTGAATTTATCATTTACAATCTTTTAGCGGTTAAGGGGTAGGAATGCACTGTAAAAAACAGATTCAGCAATTGGTCAGTTTTACGATCGTTTTATTATTTTCTGGTATAGTAATTTTTGGTTCTTTGTCTGTAGCGATAGGGGATACCACTCCATTCAATGAGATCCAGGCAGAGGGCACGACTATAATTGATCTTTCAAACATTACCACAGAACAGGAAAAGATGAGTAGTGACCTCTTATCTTTGGTAGCGGATCAGAGTGGATCAAGTTCAGAAGCAACTGTTTACACCAACTCTGCTGTTTCCTCAACTATCCCGGTAAATAATGAACAGGAACAACAGCTTGTTTTTGTTTATATAAGCCTTTTTCAGGGTGAACAGACTTCTGTTATATATCCTTATGCCTTGAATATAACAAGTATTGATGCTGATAACTCACTTGTTACTGCCTGGGTGGATGTGAACAGGCTGGAAGAAATAGCATCTCTTGAAGAAGTGCGCACTATCAGGACTGTGGTCAGCCCAATGGTGAACACAGGTTCTGTTAAGACCGCAGGAGATGCCATACACAGGACTGATCTTGTGAGGTCCGGATATTCACAGGACGGCAGCGGTATAAAGATAGGTGTGATCTCCGATGGTGTGAACGCGATCTCTGAAGCCCAGGCATCCGGAGACTTGCCATCAGATGTCACTGTATTGAGAAACAATGTTGGTGGTAATGAAGGCATTGCAATGATGGAGATCATCCATGACATGGTCCCAGGTGCAAAATTATACTTCCATGACCATGGGAACAGCGTATATGAGTTCAATGATGCCATTGATAGTCTTGTGGCATCCGGATGTACCATAATAGTTGACGATATAACCTGGCCTGATGAGCCATTTTTTGAAGATGGGGTTGTTGCCAGGCATGTTGCTGAAGTAATAGTTAACAATGATATTGTACACGTATCCTCTGCAGGTAACTCTGCAATGAGGCATTACCAAGGTATGTTCACTGACGATGGTACTGGTCATCACAACAAGATATTCCCTCTTCCTGCAGGTACTTCTTTCCAGTTGTTCCTCCAGTGGGATGATCAATTCGGTTCATCTGAAAATGACTACGATCTTTATGTCCTTGACAGTTCTGGAAGGACCATTGCTTACTCAGCTAACAGGCAAAATGGTAATGGTGACCCTTTAGAATGGACTTCAACATCCTATCTCTCAGAACCAGCTTACATTAAGATCCAAGACCGGGATGGTACAGCAGAAAGACGCACTCTTGAACTGTTCATCTATCCTAGCTCTCCGGTAACTCTGGATCAAACGAATCTCATTTCCCGAGATTCCATATTTGGTCATCCTGCAGTGCCAGATGTTATTGCTGTGGCAGCAATATCTGGTAACCATATGGATCATAATCACGTGGAGTCATATTCGTCTCACGGGCCAGTGACCATTGCATATCCAGTCCCTGCAACCAGGGAAAAGCCTGATCTTGCAGGAATAAGTCATGTAGCTGTCACTGGAGCAGGCGGTTTTAGTACTATTTTCTCTGGAACCAGTGCATCAGCACCCCATGTAGCAGCAGTGGCTGCACAACTATGGGGAAATGATATGAACATGTCAGGTGCAGAAGTGCGTCGTATACTTTTTGAAAGCGCGGAAGATGTCGAATCCTCTGGTTTTGATCATTTATCAGGACACGGAAGAGTTGATGCATTTAATAGTTTCGCCTTTTATGTTAATCGTGCTCCAGTGCTGGAAAATATTGGTGATTGGGAAATAAATGAAACACAGGAACTGGTGATAAATCTCATAGCCACAGATCTGGATGATGAAGCTCTTACATATTCTACAGATGCTCCTTTTGGCACTCTCGTAGGTTATGTGTTCTCATGGACCCCTACATACGATGATGCAGGGACATATACTCTTGAATTCTCAGTAACAGATGGTAAGCACAAGGATTCTAAGTCAACAACGATCAAAGTCAATAATGTAGACAGGGCCCCGGTGCTTGAAACTATTGGCAACAAGCTGATTAACGAAAACATTTTACTTGAATTCCCAATTCTGGCCGATGATCCTGATGGGGATACAGTCACATACTCTGTGGACGATCTGCCCCCAGGAGCTACATTTAATGCCAGCACGAGGACTTTTAGCTGGCTACCTTCTTCTGATGCGGCCGGGAACTATCAGATAACATTCACCGCAGAATCCAATGGCCTGGTAGACTTTGAAACAATAACGATCACAGTAGGTGATATAAGTGGGGCTCCAGAGCTTGATACTATAGGCAACAGGGAAGTAAGGGAGAATGAGCTGTTAGAGTTTACAGCTTCGGCAACTGATCCGGAAGGTGATGTCATTGTCTATTCCGCAAGTGATCTGCCGGATGGGGCTACATTTGACATCAATACAGGAGCTTTCAGCTGGAGGCCAGGGTACAATGATTCAGGCATCTATACAGTAGTTTTCGTTGCAGAGGCAGGTGGTCTTTCAGATTCTGAGACAATTACTATCAATGTGAACAATGTTGACAGAGAACCAGAATTAAGTCCTATCGGTAACAAAGAGGTGAATGAGACTGAATCCCTTAGTTTTACTATCTCAGCTACAGATCCTGATATGGACCCAATTACTTATCTTGTCATAAACCAGCTTTATGGAGCTGATCTTAACAATGTGACCGGTGAATTCAGCTGGACTCCTGCCTATAGTGATTCAGGTGTATATACTGTGACGTTCATAGCAAGTGCCAATGGTCTTATCAAGTCCGAAGATGTGGTCATTACGGTCAATAACGTAGACAGAGCGCCTGTATTTGCTCCAATTGGTGATAAGAGAGCAGATGAGAACCGGCTTTTGAGCTTCAACATCTCAGCCACAGATGAGGATGGGGATATTGTCAGATATTCTGCAGTATCACTTCCCGAGGGTGCTGATCTAAATAGCGAAACAGGTGATTTCAACTGGATCCCGGTTGCTTCAGGAAATTATGTTGTTACGTTCGTTGCAGACTCCAATGGTATTAATGATTCACAGACCATAACAATTGAAGTTCTTGATTCGGCACCATTTATTTCCGATCTATCTGCCAGAAGCATTACTTCGAGTTCCATCACATTGGCATGGACCAATTCTCCGGATGTGGTCTTTGTTGAAATTTACAGGAACGGTACTGTTATTGGAAATGTAACCGGATCATCATCCCATTATGAAGACCTTGGCCTGACAAGTAATACAAGCTATGAATATTCACTGTTGCCCTCTGATGTCAATGGCACAGAAGGTAATATGACTAGTATCACTCTTGTCACTTCTGCTCCTTCCTCTCTCAATAGTGGTACTGGAGGAAGTGGCGGGAGTAGCGGTTCAAGCAGTTCCAGAAAGAGTAGCAGCAGTGGTGGAGGCGGCGGTACCGGTAGCTCCGAAGACTTTGCAAATGTAGCGGTTAAAGACGTTTTCACAGCATACGTGATGATGGATTCTGATATAATTTATGAGTTTACAAGAGAAGGTAATGTTATCCAGTCAATCCGTTTCCATTCTCTCAAAAACTCAGGTGCGGTTACTTCCACTATAGAGGTACTTAACGGCAGATCAAAACTAGTCGATAGTGATGCAGAAGGATTAATATATAAATATGTTAATGTCTGGGTTGGTAAATCCGGCTTTGCAACACCATCTAATATCAATGATATGCATATAAATTTCAAGGTTCAGAATTCATGGATACAGGAAATGGGTCTTGATCCTGAAGAAGTAAGTTTGCAGAGATATAATGGTAGTTCATGGGAACTGTTACCCACTACCCTTCAAAGCAACACAACAGAATACTCAATATTTGAGTCTACAACTCCAGGTTTTTCTGCGTTTGCCATTACGGCTGAAAAATCCATGCCTTCTCCTGTAAGCAGTGGTTTAGACATAGGAGTTGACGATATAGAGAATGCAGGTCCCAAAGAAACTCAACCGGAAAGGTCCAATATCTGGTCCATCTTCATGGCCATACTTGCAATATCATTAGTTGTAGTTGGATATACGTATCTTAAGAAACGGTAAAATTGATCCCCCTGCAATAAGTGCAGGGGGTCTTTGACAATATTGAGATATTCAAAGTGCTATTAATAAAAAGCATCTAAAATTTTTATTACCATAAAAGTCCTCTATTGTTGGGGAGCTGGTGACAAAAGTGCGAATCAAATTAAATAGATCATTTCATTTAGCGATAATATTGTTCTTTTTGATGACGACCTTCGGGATCTGTTCAGCAGATAATGTTAATGTGGAGACAGTTGGCCAGTTTAGCGGAGACGTATTCAATGTTTTTGTAGCTGGGAATCACGCCTACCTGGGTCAGGGCCAGGATCTTGTCATACTTGATATAAGCGATATTACCTCACTTTCAGAGGTAGGCAGGGTTGCTACTATGTCAGAGGTATATAGTGTTGATATCTCAGGTAGTTATGCTTGTGTAGCCAATGGCGACGCTGGAATTACTATAGTAGACGTCAGTAACCCCGCTTCTCCTGCAATTTTGGGTAGTTATGACACTGATGGTTTTGCACGTGATATTGCTATATCAGGTAACTATGCCTGTGTAGCCGATGTTAGCAGTCTGCTCATCGTAGATATCAGCGTTCCTTCTTCCCCAACCCCTGCAGGAACCTATGACACAATTGGTTTTGCCAATGGAGTTATCGTATCAGGAGATTATGCCTACGTTTCTGATGACAGTAAAGGTATATTTGATGGCAGCAGTGGTCTTGTTATTCTGGACATCTCAAATCCCTCTTCTCCAGGCTTTGTTGGGACATATGATGCTATTTATGCATATAGTACTGCAGTATCAGGCAATTATGCATATGTTGCCGATGACAGTGGTCTTTCAATTCTGGATGTCAGTGATCCTTCTTCACCAGCTCCTGCGGGTCGTTACCCAAGTGATGGTGATTCGAATGGAGTTGCTGTTTCCGGTAATTATGTCTACGTAGCTGATGGCAGTGGTGTTTTTATTGTAGATGTCAGCGATCCATCGGCACCTGTCTATATGGGTAGTTATGATGGCTCGTATGGCCGTGATGTTGCCGTTTCCGGTAATTATGCCTATGTGGCCGATTCCAACAACGGTCTTGTGGTAATTGCTTTAACTAGTCATTCATCACCTGGTGGTCCTTCTGGCGATTCTGCAGATAATACAACTACTGAAGATGAGGCAGATAAACATCCCGTGATCTTAGAGATAGGTGATAAATCAATCAATGTGAATGAATTGCTTACATTCAGTGTTTCAGCAACAGATGAAGATGGTGATATCATCATGTACTCTGCTTCTGATCTGCCTGAAGGGGCTATTCTTGATGCCAACACAGGCATTTTCAGCTGGACCCCAGAAACTGAAGGTAGCTATACTGTTACATTTACTGCAGAATCTAATGGTCTTACTGCCTCTGAAACTATAACCATTGATGTCTCTTCATCAGGTTCTGTCACTCCAGACTCTTCCGGACCACAAATATCAGATCTTGCAGGGGAGGTTAGTTCAAGCTCTATCACATTGACGTGGATGAATTCTCCGGATGTGGTTAGTGTTGAATTGTCTCGTGATGATCTTTTTATTGATAATGTTACTGGAACTGCAACAACATATGAAGACGATGGCCTTGACAGCGATACAAGTTATGTCTATTCCCTGTTACCATACTTGAGTGATGGAAGTACTGGGGCCGTGGAAACTATTGCTTTAAGCACTTCTCCTTCATCCAGTAGTGATGATAATGATGGTATTGGAGGCAGTGATGGCAGAAGTAGTGGTCGCAGCAGTGCACAGAGCAGCAGTAGTGGAGGCGGCGGTGCAGGAAGTGGTGAAGCCTTCGAAAATGTAGCAATGAGAGATGCTGCCACTGTCTATCTAATGATGGATTCAAATGCTTCCTATGAGTTCGTAAGACAGGGCAATCCTGTTCAGACAGTAAGTTTCTATTCTCTTAAGAACTCAGGTGAAGTTACATCCACTATAGAGGTGCTTCACAACAGATCAAATTTTGTCAGCAGTGATGTTGAGGGACTTGTATACAAATATGTAAATGTCTGGGTAGGGAAATCTGGTTTTGCCACTGAGACCAATATCAAAGATCCAGTGGTACAATTCAGGGTGAATAACTCATGGATAGAAGAAACTGGTGTAAGTCCTGAAAACATAAGGTTGCAAAGATATGATGGAGGAGCATGGGAAGTGTTACCCACAGTATTGGAAGCCAACACCACAAACTATGTGATATTCAAAGCTCAGACTCCGGGCTTCTCTCCATTTGCCATCACTGCAGATGCAGATCTTGAAGTTCCGGTAAACACAGATACAAAGCTGCAATCTGCAGATTCAGAAATTCTGTCAGAGCCTGTTCTTAATAAAAGTGCAGATTATACGCAAACACAGCCTGAAAAATCTAATTTCTGGGCTCCTGTTATAGCAGTTATAGTAATAGGATTTTTTGCAGCTGGTTATATGTACCTGAAGAAAAAATGAGATTGCAATGTGTTACCCCCTGTAAGATCATATGCAGGGGAACTTTCATTTAATTTGATTGTGACAGATTTTTTACCACTAAAATCTTATTTTTTGTTGGCTCCACACTAAGTAATTGTTTTTCCTTTTTTGACACTAAGAATTACTTTTTTGATCTTTATCAATGATGTAGATCGGTTATTTTACTTTTGACAGTTTAAAAATACTCAGACGAACTAAGAGTTTAATAACTAAATTCTTATCAATCATTTATTCTAAGCAAGGGTTTTCTTATGCTATCTCTTTGTTATTAATACTGGAAACAGATCATATCTTCTAAAAAGATAGTTAAGGTGGGAAAATATGAAAAGAAGGTTTGAACCTATAGGTATAAATATCAGTTTGAGTCAAATATATATTAATTAAGCGGTCAGCTTCTGTAAATTAGTTCTATAATTACTTGATCCACTGGGATAAATCAAGCTATTGCAAATTTATCGCAAGGGTGTGTTACTCTCTGACTTGTGGAGTGGTTAGATGCGAATCAAGTTAAGTAAATTGATAGTTATGGGGTTTGCGCTATTTTTGTTTTTCGTTTCAGCTGGAATTAGCACTGGTGAACTTGCAATAACACATATTGGAGATAAAACGATAGGAGAAAACGAACTTCTTACTTTTAGTGTTGCTGCAAGAGATGAAGAGCATACTAATGCTACAATAGTATTTGATGTTGAAAATCTGCCTGAAGGAGCAACTTTTAATCCACATTCACAAAATCCAGATACATACACTTTTAGCTGGACCCCCGGTGCCGGTACTGCTGGCAGATATCAGGTAACATTCATAGCTGCTATCAGTGGCGTTGGAAATGACAGTGATACCAGAGATACAGAAACTATAATGATCATTGTTCAAAATGTGGATAAAACCAATTTGTTGGAAGCAATTGCATCTGCCACCGGAAAACTAGGAAATGCAGTTCCGGGAAATGACATCAATCAATACCCACAATCAACAATAGACGCATTCGAAGCAGCGATTGCTTTGGCACAGACCGTTGCAGATGATGCAAATGCAACAAATGCAGAAGTGAGCCAGGCAGTTACAGCCCTGAAAAGAGCTGAAACAATATTCGATGCAGCTGAAATAACCTCTGTCAATAAATCTTCACTGATCTCAGCTATCAATGCTGCATCTTCAAAAGCTGGCAGTGCAGTTGTCGGTATTGAGATCGGTCAGTATCCTCGATCAGCCATCAATACTTTCAATGATGCTATTTCCAAAGCAAGATCCGTTGCTGATGACAGTGACTCAACCCAGGCCGAGGTCGACCAGGCAATACATGAGCTTGAAGCAGCTGAAGAGGTATTCGATGCAGCTGAAATAACCTCTGTCAATAAATCTTCACTGATCTCAGCTAT
>CAZAMM010000025.1:19310-29720 GCA_964486435.1 uncultured Methanosarcinales archaeon
TGCTATTTCCAAAGCAAGATCCGTTGCTGATGACAGTGACTCAACCCAGGCCGAGATCGACCAGGTAATACATGAGCTTAAAGCAGCTGAAGAGGTATTCGATGCAGCTGAAATAACATATGTTGATCATACACCTCCCTCAACAGTTAGTAATCTCAGGGAAAGTGGTTCAGGGCCAACTTGGATCAGATGGACCTGGACAAACCCAAGTGATTCAGATTTCAGTCATGTGAAGGTGTACCTTGATGGTGTATTCGTAAGGGATACATCCAGCAGCTATTATAACGCAACAGGGATGATCCAGGGAACTGTACATACTATCAGTATAGAAACGGTAGACACTTCCGGCAACATTAATCCTTCACTGGTTAGTGATTCTGCAACAACTAAAGTTCCAATAGACACAGTACCGCCATCATCTGTAACACATCTTAACGAGAGTAGTGTAGGTATAGATTGGATCAGATGGACCTGGACAAACCCTAAAGATATTGATTTTCAACATGTTATGGTGTACTTCAATGGTGAATTCGTCACAAACACTTCCGATGTTTTCTACAATGCTATTGGACTGGCTGAAGGCACGACCCACACGATCATGATACAAACCGTAGACACTTCCGGAAATATCAACTCCAGGCCAGTGAGTGATTCAGCAACCACTATGATCACAGACAGAACTCCTCCGGGTACTGTAACAAACATTCAGGAGAATAATGTTGGTCTAACCTGGATCAACTGGACATGGATCAATCCTCATGACCCTGATTTCGGTAATGTGATAATATATATTGATGGGATATTCGTCACAAACACTCCAGACAGTTATTATAATGCAACCGGACTTGGCAATGGAATGGAACATACTATCGGTATTGAAACCGTAGATACTTCGGGTAACATTAATTTTACAAGAGTGAGCCATCAGGCAACTACACTGAAGCTACCTGTAGTTTTAAAAGTCGAAGGAAAGAACATCGGAACAAGTTCTATCACATTGGAGTGGGATGCTTCTGATGATACTGCAACAGTACAGATAATTCAGGATGGTCTTATAATTGCCAATGTAACAGAGTCAACATACATACTCAATGACCTTAATAGTTCCACTACTTACAACTATACTCTTGTCCCATTCAATGAAAACGGATTGCAGGGAGGATCAATAAGTATCAGTCTCACTACATCTTCAGCCAGCAGCGGAGGCGGCGGCGGTAGTAGAGGTGGTGGTCGCAGCAGTAGTAGCAGTAGCAGTGGTGGAGGCGGCGGCGGTGCAGGCAGTGTTGAGGATTTTGAAAATGTAGCCTTGAAAGATGTGGACAATGAATATGTAAGAATGAATGCAAATGTCACCTATACGTTTACAAGCGCAGGTAGTGATATTCGATCAGTTAGTTTTTATTCACTTAAGAACTCAGGTGAGATCACTTCCACTATCGAGGTTCTGAACAACAGGTCGAAGCTTGTACAGATAGATCCTGAGGGATTGGTGTACAAATATATTAACATCTGGGTAGGTAAGGCTGGTTTTGCTACATCTGATAACATCAGGGATGCACGGGTGGAGTTCAGAGTCAACAATTCATGGATGGAAGATATAGGTATAAATCCGGAAGATGTAAAGTTGCAGAGGTATAATGGAAACGCATGGGAAGTGTTGTCTACAACTCCCAGAAATAGCACAGTGGAATATACAACATTCGAATCTCAGACACCGGGCTTTTCTCCATTTGCTATCACTTCTACGGCTTCCCTTACTTCTCCTCTATATAGTGATGTAGATACTGCAGCCAGTAAATTTGATGATGTGGTCTTGGAAAAAATCCAGCCGGAAAAGTCCAGGATATGGACTTTCATTATTATTTTTATACTGATCGGAATACTTGCAGTTGGATATGAGTATCTAAAGAAAGAGTAAGATTAATCTGCTTTCCATCCTTTACCAGATACAAATGAAAGGAACAGTTCTTGGAATCGAGGGTACTGCATGGAACCTCAGTGCAGCTATTGTCAATGAAAATGATGTCGTAGCTGAGGTCACACATACATATGTGCCACCTGTAGGAGGTATCCATCCAAGGGAAGCTGCACAGCACCATGCCAGATTTGCTTCACATGTCATAGGGAAACTTCTTGAAGATGGACGTAACAACGGTGTTTACAGCTCTATGATAGATGGCATAGCCTTTTCTCAGGGTCCGGGACTGGGTGCCTGTCTTCGTACTGTGGCCACTGCTGCACGTGCCCTTTCTCTTAGTCTGGACTTGCCCCTTATAGGTGTCAATCATTGTCTTGCACACATAGAGGTTGGTCGCTGGAGGACTCCTGCCAGGGACCCTGTAACATTGTATGTAAGTGGTGCAAACTCACAGGTACTGGCATATAAAATGGGAAAGTATCGTGTATTTGGTGAAACGCTTGATATTGGTCTGGGAAACGCACTGGATAAATTTGCCAGAAGTGCGGGTTTAACTCATCCGGGTGGTCCGAAGATAGAAGAACTTGCCAGGAAAGCAAAGAATTACATTCCAATGCCTTATGTGGTAAAAGGCATGGATCTCTCCTTTTCGGGGCTTTCCACAGCCGCTACAGATGCTCTTGGCCGGGCCAGCCTTGAAGACGTATGTTATTCTTTCCAGGAAACCGCTTTTTCCATGGTCGTGGAGGTTACAGAAAGGGCACTTGCCCATACCGGGAAGCATGAAGTTCTGCTTGCAGGAGGTGTAGGGGCTAATATGCGCCTTAGGGAAATGCTTAAAATAATGTGTGAGGAGCGCGGAGCTTCTTTTTATGTTCCGGAAAAACGCTTTATGGGTGACAATGGTGCCATGATCGCTTATCTTGGCCTTTTGATGCTTAACTCCGGAAACGTCCTGTCTATTGAGAATTCTCATGTAAACCCAAGTTTCAGGCCAGATTCAGTGGATGTAACGTGGATCAATGAAATAGATCTGGATGGTGATGCATGAATGTACCTGGCACGGGGGGCAGAAGCAGTTATCAGTCTTGAAGGAAATATTGTGGTAAAAGAGCGTATTCCTAAAAATTACCGTTTACAGGAGATCGACGAACGGATACGCAAAGAGCGGACGCGTGCAGAGGCGCGGCTGATCTCTGAAGCTCGCAGAAGCGGAGTGCCCACTCCTATCGTATTTGATATACGGGATTTCAGGATAGAGATGCAGTACATTGAAGGCAGACCTATAAAATATGTTTTGGATGAAAAACTAAGCAAAAAAGTTGGCAATCTTGTGGGCTGTCTTCATTCCAGCGGCATCATACATGGTGACCTGACAACCTCTAACATGATCTTTTCCAATGACAGGATATACCTGATAGACTTTGGTCTGGCCTATATGGATGGTAGTCTCGAGGCACAGGGCGTGGATGTGCACGTACTTTTTCAGACATTCGAGAGTACACACAGTGACCATGAGAAACTGATAACAAGCTTCTGTCAGGGTTATAGGGAAAGTTTTGGATTTGCTGATGCAGTGATAGAACGTGTAAAAGAGATAGAGAAGAGAGGTCGTTATGCGTAAGATAGTGTTTGTGACCGGCAATAAAGGAAAATTCAATGAAGCCAGATCGATACTTGAAGCAAAGAACATCGAGCTGATCCAGGATACAGGAGGTTATCCTGAATTACAGGAAGATGATCTGGAACCCATAGCCTCATTTGGAGCAAAATGGGCAGCAGAAAAACTGCAGATACCTGTAATGGTGGATGATTCTGGTCTTTTCATCAATGCTCTGAATGGTTTCCCTGGACCTTATTCTGCATTTGTGGAAAAGAAAATAGGGAATAAGAAAGTGCTAAGGCTCATGGAAGGTGAAGAAGACCGCAGAGCTGTCTTCAGATCAGTTATTGGTTACTGCGAACCCGGAAAAGAAGCTATTGTATTCACAGGCACGGTAGAGGGTACTATATCTTTTGAACAAAGAGGCACCGGAGGATTCGGATACGACCCAATATTTGAGTTTAGTGGCAGAACTTTCGCCGAGATCGTTGATGAAGAAAAGAACAAGCTTTCTCACAGGCGCAGGGCACTGGACAAGTTCTTTGAGTGGCTTTCTAAGTAAAGGTGACATATTTTGAGGCGGCACTTCCTCACAGATACCGAAGGCATAGATACCATTCCTCTGAAAATGATAGTGTATCTGGCTATCACAGGCTGTGTGCTTGTTTTGATAGCAATGTCATGGAATGCCATAGTTCCGCTAAAACAAGGTTGTGATGTTGAGAAACAACTGTCTGAGGCATCTCTTGAACTGCTTTCTCTCCAAAAGGGTAAAGCACGTGACCTTTCTTTGATCTCCAGTGCCGAAGGTAGTATGTGCTCTCTTGACCTTGACTTTCCAAAGGAGATCACATATCTTGGATTTGGAGTGGATCCTGATCCGGATAACGATGGAAATATAACTAACTCTGGCTGGGACACAGAGAATAACACTATAATTTACAGATATGACAATGGGGTTAAGAAAAGGTGGGTTATAAAAGGTGAGCAGATCCATTTCTGCCAGGGTCATCTTTCGGCTGATGGTACTTGGTTACCTGAAAGTACCACTGGTCATTCTAACATGGGTGTAGTTATAGAAAAACCTATATCGGGAACCTATGTTTTCGAGCTTGCCAGAAACAACACTACTTTCACTTTATCTCACTTTTCTTAAACTCTTACTTATAATTTTCAGGGTTCAGGGGGTCAAAAAGTGTTAATATCTCAGCAGTATGTACCTGTTATCAAAATATGCGCCAGGTGTTATGAAATCGAATATTACCAGTGAACCGGCTTCTGGACGTACCTGGAATGAAACTTCTGTTCTTGGTTCCAATCCTTCATAAAATTCATCTTCTGCAGAGAACACACGTCTTATATCCACTACAACTTCCATTATGTCCCCTGTTCTCAGTACTGGCTGGCTGGCTTTGAATATTGTGTTATCACGAATTCGTATCGGGCTTACAGAGAAATATTCCTCAGTAGGTAAATGCACACCTGTTCTCATATCAGAAATATTATATCTGATGTTCGCCACATGCGAACCATCTGAAAGATAGATTATCAGTTGTGATAGATCAACATCTTCACTGCCCGGTCCAAGGGAAAGTGATATGTGCAGTTTGGATATTTGCCCATAATCCAGGCTATTACCTACTATAATAGTGCCACTGGTGCTTGATGAGGTCCCTGATACAGTGAAATTGTATATACCAGGTTCTTTGAATCTTTCTTCATAATACGAGTGTTCATCTACAGTTTGATTTGATCCATCTGTAGATATCTCAAAAGATCCACTTTCAGAGATCCATTCCACAATACCTCCTTTTGGTATACTGACACTTGTACTTGAGGGAACGCCATCTGTTACAGCGATGGTTCTATAGGTCGCACGTTCACCTTCCACTCGGTCCACACGTAAATTTGATGCTACTTCCTTTGTAGTTTCCTGGCCGGTCTGTGAAGCTTTCTGCTGCAGCACACCTGAAGTCTTAATAAGGAGTGCAGAAGCTACCGCTGCTACAAGCACCATTGATATGAATATGATAAGTGTACCAATACCCATCTGTGCACTTTCATCTTTGTGCATTGAATGTTTTCTATTTGCTTTCGTGCGCTTTCCCTCAGCTAATTTCTATATTCTGAAAGTTTATAAGCAGTGACGCCAATTTTATTTCTATATATAATATATTAAAACTATTATATTTAGTTTTTCTTTCCAAAATAGCATATATAGTGAGCACTATAGATGAATTTATTATATAACTATATTCAAAGCCACGACAAACTATTCTTCTATGAGTATAGCACGTGCTGGCGCACCATCACAGCCTGTGATCTTCAGAGGAAGGCAAATAAAAGTATATATTCCTTCTTTCACATGCTCAAGGTCAAGGCATTCTATAATATTAATTTTCTGGGAAAGAAGTGCTCTGTGAAGTGGGAGAGACATTTCATTTTCGATGGAGAAAGCATCAACACCTAATATTTTAATTCCTTTATCCTGGATCCAGGAAGCTATGTCTTCTTTCAGACAACAATTCTCTGCTCCTTCAACTGAACAGTTGATGCCTGTTTTTAACAACAGTACTTCTATTCCTTCTTCCGGATTGAACGCCTCCCATGCCACATTCAGGTCATCAACGCTAATAAATCCACAGCTATGCCTCAGGTCCAGCAGGATAGCACGTCCCATTAAACTTCCTGGGAACAGCATATCCACTGAAGTCCCACTCTCAAGGATATGGGAAGGGGCATCTACATGAGTGCCAGTATGGCTTCCCATAAATATAGTTGAAAGGGCAAAACCGTCTTTTCCTATAGAGTAAACTTGTTCTATAGCAGGCTCAGGGTCCCCGGGGTATACGGGCATACCTTGCCTTATAGCTTGAGTTATATCTATGATCCGTTTGCCTCTAAATATCATTGATATTTCTCATCCACTATCTTCTGTGAATTATTGAGGACCTTTTCTGCCTGCTCAAGAGTAAGCCCAGCTCCCATAGCAACCTTCAGAGCCGTATCTCTAGTTATCAGGTTGCCGGGACTATGTGTATCCGTATCCACCACGCACTTTGCTCCAGCTTCAAAGGCTATGCGGGCTACATGGCCATTTGTCCGGTTATGTCCGTTCCTTGCGGTTATTTCAAGGTGAACATTGTTTTCAGCTGCTTTCTCAGCTTCTTCAATGGTTATAAATCCGGGATGTGCAAGAATGTCTACATCTGAGAGTTCAACAGAAGCGTTGTTCGTTCCCGGAGCAACAGGTTCTACGCTTGTTTCACCGTGCACTACTATTATTTCCGCTCCCATATCCTTTGCCAGTTGTACCATCTTGTCCATTTTGGCAGGTGGAACGTGTGTTATCTCTACCCCTGCAAGTACTTTGATATCCATTACTTCTTCAAGGTATTTTGCCTTGCTCACATTTTTCAGGATATGCTCCACATTGGTAAAGTCTGCATGGTCAGTTATTGCTATAGCTCTGTAACCGTGTATTACTGCCCTTCTTACAAGTTCACTCGGGATGAGTTCACCATCACTGAATAAGGAATGTGTATGCAGGTCGATCATGATGTCACCGTTCATTACTAATATTATATGGACGGCATGTGAAATAAAGATTTATATCACCAAGACTGATATGCACCTTACTAAACAACAAATAACAATCGTTCTACCTTTTAGTTCATTTGAAGGAAGGATGAAACAATTGCCTGTTTCTCTGATATTTCAGGGATATGCCTTTTTTTCAGTTTCTCAGGCTATGTTTGCAAGATCTGATGCTATTTTCAGTATCTTGCAATAACATCAGCAAAAGCGAAATTTGGTTTGACATCTTTTATTTTCACTCTGACTTTATCTCCTTCACTTGCACCTTTCACAAAAATGACAAAGTCCTGAATCCTGAACACACCATCACCTGTTGATCCTGTGCCTGTGATATCCACATCCAGCTCTTCTCCTTTCTTTACAGGCACTTTAAGGAATTTCTTTGCTATTATATATATCTCTGCACTTTGAGATCTGGATGCTACAGGAGAAAATGACTTTGTTTGAACAAAATCCGTGCTTGCTTCTTCAAGGAAACCTTTGAACATGTCTCCCTGAAAGGCCTTGACCACAAAATGGCCACCGGGTTTCAGGATCTTTTTCGCACATCCCAGTGCAGATCTGCAAAGGTCTATGGACCGTGCATGGTCATAGCTCCAGTTGCCTGAGAGATTGGGAGCAGCATCGCAAATGACAACATCCACTCCTTCCTCGCCTACCAGCCCAAAGATCTTTTTTATAGTAGCATCTGAGGTAATATCTCCTTTTATGGTCTCAACACCTTCTATAGGTGAGATGCGCTGCAGATCCACGCCTATTATCCTTCCACTTGAGAGTTTTTTTGCTACTTCTGACCATCCTCCGGGAGCTGCACCCAGGTCCACAACAGTATCTTCTTCTTTGATCACATTGAACTTCTCATTTATCTGCAATAGCTTAAATGCAGCTCTGGATCTGTATCCTTCTTCTTTTGCACGCCAATAATAGGTATCTCTTCTATCCCTTGCCATTAGATCCTGCCTTTTGTTAGTTTGATTGTTTTAAACATTCTATCTTTTTACTTATTTCCATCAGGTTAGCAGCTACTGAGTCGAATTTTCCAGGCAGCCATGAATCATAGTCATAATAAAGATTAAGCAGATCACTATACTTTGATTCCAGCTTTTTTATTTCTTTCCTTTCAGTTTCGATCTCCTCTGTTTTCATGTCGAGTCTGTGTATTTTTTGCTGAAATTTTCTCAATAATTTAATTGAAATTGTATCCATGTCTACTTTTCGCACAGGCAATTTCAGAATATCGATCACCTGGCTAAGTTCAGGCGGTATTTCCGGGAATGCATTCGGTCCTGTTATGAAATATGCATCATCATTTGTTGCTTTCTCAGATACATCCTCTGCAGAAACAGACTCAAGAAGATGCTCTTTTACAGCTTTGATACAAAGTTCCTTCAGAGACCCAGTATCTTGATCAGAAGCTCTTAACTCGGATATCTCTTTCTCCACAGCGCATATTTCCTCAAATGTAAGCGCCCCCAGAACGTATACTATACCTGTAAGCTCAGCAGCGGATATCATGAGATCATACCTTGAAGGGAAGATATACCATAACTAAGAAGGAAGGTAATAAAGTTACCTACATTATCGAATAATAGGATCTAATATTGTCAATTTTGGATATTTTCTTATAAGTTCGACAACTCTGGTACAAGCATTGATAAGATCAATGAAGTTATACTTTGTATCATATGTTTCTTTTCATTCACTGGACAGTAAAAAGCCAGCAGTCTTAAAATGATATAATTCCTCCTAAAATATATTGCATGACTTACATGTTGAATGTACATTTTAATGAACAGAAAAAAGATATGAGATGAAGTCTATTATAGAGTTTTAGGATGGTCATGGGTGGTACCATGGAAATAAAAACAGCAAGTTTATTTACTCTTTTCATTTTGATTTTTACTGTTTTTCCTGCAGAAGCAGCAAATTGGGCTATGTTGCAGGGTGATGTCTATCATAGTGGAATCACAAGTGACAGGGCACCCTCTACAACTCCCAATTCTTCTTTTTCGTGGGAGTATCAATTAAATGGTGGTGTTCTTACTTCTCCGGTGGTTGTCGATGGAGTTGTTTATGTGCTGTCTGTTGACAACAAAATAACAGCTGTTAATGTGACTGACGGTGAAGAAATATGGCAGGTGTCTTCAAGTGGAGCAGGGGCCATAGCTGATCCTGCATACGGGAATGGTCAGTTATTTGCAGCAACTGGTGATGGTTACATCTACTCTTTTGATGCAGATACTGGAGCAAGCAGATGGAGCAAGCAGATTAACACTGGAATTGTAAGTACACCAATTGTATACTACGATGAAAAACTGTATTTTGGTGCTGGGTCTGCTTATTATTGCTATACTGACAGCGGAGCTTTGAAATGGATATATAGCTCCCCTACAAGTGCAACTTATAAAGGTTCTTGTTCAGTGGTCATAGATGATTATATTGTGTATGGGGATAATAGTGGTCATCTTCTATCCTTGGAATCAAGTGATGGAACTGTGTCAGACGAGATAGATGGTCAGGAAGTTGCAGATATATATGGCTCTCCTGTAGATGGGATTAGCTCAGCGGTGGTCTACAGTCCGGAATATCAGAGGATATATTTTACATCAAATAATGGTTCATGTTACTATCTCGGTTTTGATCCACAAGCTGGTGCTTTCTATACTTCCGATGCGGGGAAAAGCAATATATTCACTTCTACTAAAACTTCCCCCGTAATTTACAATAATAGGGTATATTTAACAGGCGAATCAGCCGGATCATACTATCTCAGATGCCTCAATGCAGATGACCTTTCTACTATATGGAGTTTCCAGGTAAGTGAAGAAATTGTCCATTCGCCTGTTATATCCTTTTTCAACGATGCTGAAGATGGTGAAGTATTCATATATTTTGGTACTACCATTGGAACAATTTATTGTATCAAGGACGAAGATGGAAGTGTTTCCCCTTCTGAACAATGGTCATATAGTCAGTATGGTGTTACTACATTTCCTTCAGGACTGGCAATATCTTCCGGTAAGCTTCTCTTTGGGACAGCAAGCGGCTATTTAGTGGGTCTAGGCAATACACTTCTACCTGTAGCTGATTTTGATGCATATCCTAAAATGGGGGTAATCCCCATGACTGTTTCCTTCACAGACAGATCATCAAATGCCATAACTTGGGAGTGGGATGTGAACAATGATGGTGATGTAGATTACATTACAAAAAACTGCCAGCACACATATAGTTATGTATAGCCCCCTTGTAGTATCCTCACTCAGCGAAGGCTTGTAAAGCCTTCTTTTCA
>CAZAMM010000026.1:0-23499 GCA_964486435.1 uncultured Methanosarcinales archaeon
TGCAGAACTATAAGTCCTAATAACATATAACCATGTTTACTTACCAATGCCTTTATTTTTAATGGTATTCTGTCTTCCTGCGACCTGATAGGTGTGCAAGGCATATTAAATAGATTTATTTATTCTGTATCCTGCTTTCTGGCATATATCCTGCCCCATGGGATAATAGAGTTACCAGTGATATTTGTGGCTGCAGCTATTGGATACCGGTTTGCCAGAGTGCATTCTCAAAGGATATTGAATGATAAACTGCTATTAGGCGATGAGGCAGAGAGCCTTGAAAGAGATTTGTCGTATATTAATAATACCGCAACAGAGTATATCAAATCCTCGTACCTGTGGACCATGGTAAGCATGATGCTGCTCTTTCTCCTGGCGGCTGCATACATAGAGACTAACATCACACCAACCGCGGCCCGGCAGGTAGCAGATTTTCTGTTCGGCCTGCTATTCTGAGATTCATATCAGATATTAGCGACGTGTATTGCGGCATCCACATTTTGCAGTAGCTGGAAAGCAATCTTCTGGGAGGGCCAGGATCCTAAGCCACAATCAGGACCTACATACTTTATCCTTTCACCAAAGACTGAATAGGCCCTTTCAAGCCTTTTACTTATAACATCAGGAGTTTCAAGTTCAGTTACTATCTCCTGGAGGCGCGATGTATCCTTCCAGACATTGGTACCATATTTGTCATTGAGCACTGAAACAAGATTTGAAATGTCAGTTCTTGCGATGCCCACCCTCAGAAAAGAATCCGATTCATCTAACACTCTTTTATCTATAAGATCAAGATATGAAGGGTGACCTGCTGATTCGACTCCTATAACATTGATTTGGGAAGTATCACAGGCGATTTTATAGTGCAGAGGTGAATGCAGATGTATCTGCACATCAATGCCTTTACGGTGAGCTGAACTGGTGGCGATCCTGAGAGCCTCTATTAGTTCATCATCATCGAACATGACCTGGGGGTTTATACCAATACTTGGCTCATCTATAGAGACCGCACTTACGTTGAGATAGCCTGAATTCTCGATGGAGTTTTTCAGAAAACGGTCAACACTCTCTGCTAAAAGATAGAGTATATCAGTGTATTCAGTTCCTCCGAACTCTTTTAAGTACATTTCCAGAGGACCTGTTACGCATACCCTGGTATTTTGCTTCTCGCCATGAGATTGCATGTACATTTGAGCTGCTGGCTGTATAGCTTCCAGTTCTACTATCCTGGCAGCTTGCTCTTTGACCTTAAAAGGCTCTTCTGTATTCTCAGGATCCTTTATTATAGAAAGGAACTGTTCGTTCATATCCTGATATTGAGGATATGTAGGAGACTTAACTCCTGCGTCTATCTTCTGCTGAAATGAAGCATTGATGAGCTGGAAAAGTTTTTCACTATCACAGTTATTTGAAAATGCCCTTTGCACCCATTCCTTGGTCATACCTTCAGGAAGGGGGTAACTACCGATGTCATCAAAGATCAAATTATTCATGCGTTAGAATTGGAACATCAATGAAATATATGTTTTGGGACAAAAAAGTAGACATAGGGGTTTTATAATAATTTCAATGAATTTAGTCCTGAAGTAATTTACCCTTCTTTGCAATATGCTCAACATAAAAGTCTACACATTTCTGCGAGTAATCAATGGAAACCTTGGACATGTGAGCAACAATGTCACTTAAAGGCCTTTCGACCTGTATAGTACGCCGGGGTATACCGTACTTTTCATTGTGTCTTGCTACCGTCTCAAGCATAATACTCTGTAATTGCAAGGTATCCAGCTTTTCCGAAGGAGAGAGTTTCTCGAAATCTTCCATTATCTTCCTTATTCGGCCTCTGTCCTTTTCATCTACCTCTAATTCCGAAATGGGGTGCTTAATATGCTCCTCCATTCTATCACCATTACAGTGTATACTTCATTGGTTAAAAAACCTAACTATAAATTTAAAAAGTGACAGGAAAAACCATACATACTAAAAAAGATTAAGAAAGGGCGAGCAATACACCCATTTCCTTCAAAGTCGCTGAAACTTCATTGAACGATAAAAACATTTCCTTGCGATGCAAATCAATGTCTTTTACCCGGGGTTCAGATTCAAACCAGATCTCTTTCTCAGTCTGCCCACGAGTAACACTGATACAAGCTAGCATATCAGATTTTGTCAACCTGTACACTGAATCAAAACCTGAAGGTGTAACCCATTCATGATGCTTTTCCGTGATAGCCTTAACGAATTTGTTCCAGTCTACTGTATTAGAAGCTTCCAGAATCAGATACAAATGAGCACGGTCTCCTGTTATTTCTTCTGTCATGACCTTTAGCATCTTCTTGTACTCCGGGTCTGCCTCATCGACAAAGATCTTTTTCTCCAGTTCTTTTGCAGCTTCTTTAAAGAAAGGAGCAAGATTAACTGTTTCTGATGGTTTTGTAGCCAGAGAAACTCCAAAGAAAGCTATGCCACTTAGGGCCATACCAGCTATAACACCATGATTAGAGAGCACTGGGTGTATAGAATCCAGATAAGAGGGGGCAAAGGCTGGAGTATTAGCGAGATCAATAATAGTTAGAGCTACCTGGGCAACAAAACCCACGATCAGGCCTGCAAGGGCACCTTCTTTTGTAGCCCTCTTCCAGTAAAGTCCACCCATTAGAGGGAAGAAGTAGGCAGCACTGGCGATAAAAGTAGCTATGTGAATGGCATCAAGGATGCCATCAATGTAGAAGGAACCAATGGTCGCACCTGCGACCACTATGAGTACGCTCACCCTGTTGATAGCAAGCATCTCTTTCATGGTAGCGTCAGGCTTTATATACCTCTGATAAATGTCGCGGGACAGACAGGAACCTCCAGAAGTTGCGAAAGTATCTGTAGAAGACATTGCAGCGGCTGCCAGGCCCAAACCTGCCAGACCTATAAGAAGAGGAGAGAAATGATCAAAAATGTAAACGAGCAGTGCAGGTTCTGCCTGTGCCATTGCACCCATGCCTATCTCTGCAAATGATGCAGCAATATCGGGATATACGTGGTTTAGTCCAATAGCCATGATGGTGCAGGCCACACCGAATACAAGGAAGATAAAGAATGAACCCAGGATCATACCGTTCCTTGCTGACTTTTCATCCTTTGCAGCCCATACCCTTTGCCACGGGTCCTGCTCTGTTACCCAGCCGGGGATGATAGCAAAGATGAATATCATTACTGCAAGTATACCAATGCTGAATGGATTCCACCATCCTTCCGGTACATCCGAGAGAAGTTCTGAAACAGTCATGACTGAGGATACATCAGCGGAAGTCGCTGAACCGGTTATAGCAACGGCCATCAAGAGAGCAAAAACTGCAAGGAAAGTAAACTGTATCACATCAGTCCATATAACAGCAGAAAGCCCTCCAAGTGTCACATACACAGAAACAGCCAATGCCACAATAGCTGCAGCATATACAGGAGGCAGTCCAAAGAAGATCTCAAGCACCATGGCAAAACCTTTAATATCTGCCACTGCGAAAAGAATCATCACAACAGTAATAATAAGAGCCACAGGTCCTCTTATAGCACTGCTGTACCTTTGCTCAAGCAGTTCTGGCTGGGTGATAGCTGGCAGATGCTTGATCTTACCTACTAACAATGCTATCAATAATAAGGCAAGGATATTAGGAGCTACGAAACTCCAAATGGAACCCATACCCAGCAGCATGTAAAGACCAATAACCGCAAGAATTCCTCCTGCAGTCATCCAGGATGCTGCTGCTGAGCACCCAATTGCCACGAAATTAATTCTGCGTCCTGCTAGCCAGAAATCCGTAACAGATTTCTGCCTCTTGGTGAATTTCCAGCCGATAGCCACCAGTAATAGGATATAGGCTGCAAGCAACACCATGAATAAACCATATGAATTCATAATTACTACCTCATTTTAATCTATTATAATTGATTTATCTTTCTAATTTTTCGAACATATAAGTATTTTTCAATATAGTGAAGAGTTGATTGTAGACAGTTTCTCCGGGGTTGTATTTAAATCTTTCAAAAAAATCCTGTTTACAACAAAGCAAGTTTAGTTGATTTAATATAATACTGTCTATAAAATCTATAAATCACAAAAAATAAAGCTCTGCAACTATCATGACCCAATATATATCTCTCATCAGTGTCAATTATGTTGCATGACCCTTGAACCGGTCCACATAAAAGCCATATCAGAACTTGCAGATCGCATCGACAGATGCCTGAAACCGGATGAGCTGGAAAATGATAAAACTGACAGTGTAGTGGATATTCTAGAAAAGCTCATGGAGTTGAAACATGAAGGACAAGTAGTGCTCAAGGCCATTGGAAGGCTCAAAAGAGGGAAAGTGAGCATAGAGAAGATGTCCCAGAGCCAGGACCCTTTTCCTGTGACCTATTCATGCGACAGCGGGAGTACAACCACAAGATCCTTTGATAACGGTCTTTATGTCAATTTCTGTCACTGTGCTATGGCTTCGACACCTACTGACCTGGAACTCCATAACAGAAGGACTATAGTTGCTGCCACCTATTCACATGGTTACAGCGTATATATAGATACCACAAATGAGTGGGAAACAGTTGATGAGGGAGCAAGTCGCTGTAAGATAATCCGCATCCCTCCTGACCTGCTGAACAAAAGGATAGACAGGATAGTTCATGATATAGCTCTGTACCTTTCAGAATCCGAACACATTTTGTGGTTGAAAAACGAACTTGATCCCCGAAGCTTTTTCATTATGGATGGACCTATCTATCCCAAGCACCTCATGTACTGGATGGTGGTTGGATCAGAGGAGGTACAATTGCTCTATGACCCTCATACAGAGAAGATCCTGCAAAACTACATAGATATCGTGGACCATCACATTGACAGAAAACGTCCATTTATTGGTTTTGTTAAAAATCCTGAGGACATGCAGATAATGCAGACCCTGAGAAAGGAAGGTATGAAAGATCTACCTTGGGTAATGGATGCCCAGTTCTTCAAAAACCTGCTTTCTTCACCAAGACAGGGAGAAGAAAAAAGCACACACGATCGCTATATAACTTATACTAACTGGTTTATGCAGCCTAATCAGTTCTATGAAAGAATGCTCGGTACCACATCACCTTTAGTTAAGGAAAAGCTCAGGGCAAAATATCCACATGAATACTATTCACTAACATTTTTTATGGTGTATGTTCCTTCAAAGAACCTGCTCTTTAAGATAGAAGCTCCATACGGGCTTACCAAAGAAGAAGATATAAGGGATACCATTACAAGAAAGGTATTGTACGATATCGCATTAAGCGAGATACCTGTCACACTGAAGAAGGCAGATTACATTGCAAAGATACAGGTATCGGAAAGGAAACAAATAATCAACAGGTTCAGGTACTCCAGGGTGGATACCAGCTATAACGATACCAGGTGGGGTGAACATGATGAGGATGGATAAAGATATACTTGCCTATGTGCCTTCAGGGAACAAAGACGGCAGGGTTGTTGTGGGAACTGAGGAAACAACTGTTGTGGAGAAGTTCAGCTTTGAAGAATATAAGGTGCCTGCAGGAAGTCAGCCTGATACACAAAGCAATACAGATGAGGCATTTGGAATCATCACCACTGGTATAGAACCTCTTGAGATAACGGAATCCGGAGCAACTATCACAGGGTACATTAACACTGAAAAAAGAAGGGATGTGCGCCTGGGTACGTATGTGATCGTGCCCTACGGAGAAGAAGACCTGTTTGCACGCATATGGAAAATGCAGTACAAACAGGAGTTTGTAGTGGATGATGCTACTGAGATACACTCTCGCAGGATGTTAAGATCCAATACCACAGATGAAGTGGATTACAAGTTCCTGGCTTATCTTGACCCTATATGTATCCTTTATTCCAAAGGAAATGGATCATTGGCCAGGCGCATGAGCGATAGAATACCACGGCCTAACACACCTATTATGCCTGTTAAAGATAAAATGAAGATCCAGACCGGACTTAACATTCCCAGAGAAGGCATCTTCCTGGGACATCTGAGCGTGGGAGGTGAGATGGTTAAGACCCATGCAGTTCCCCCTACTGTACCATACTACCTGCGCAATGATTATTCTATGGGTGATCCTCTGGTGTTCAGACACATGCTGGTATGTGGCAGTACCGGAACAGGCAAAACTTTCCTTACAAAGAATGTCCTAAGACAGTTCATGGCACAAGAGAACCGCTACAATGTGAGAGGAACCAGTGCCAGAAAAAACCCCTGCCTTGTGATACTTGACCCGCAGGATGAGTATTCTCAGATGTTAGAGGATAATCCTGATCTTACAGCAGATGCTGAGTTCAGTTTCAGGTCTGAGAAAGTGGATTTTGGAGGATGTGCCAATACCCGCACCTTTGTGGCAAAGGTGGATGGTCAGCCATATAATGGCCGCTCTAGAGCACAACAGATGGAGTTTACTATACCTTTTGAGATGGTGAGAAATAATTCCTGGCTCATGGCTCCAGTGGGCATGACGGAACTCCAATATCAGGGTGTGGAATTGCTTCTGGATGATTTCTTCAAAAAGGCTGAAGATCACACTTATGGTCGCTTTTTGGACCATATAAGCGACGATCTGACAAGAGATAATTATATAGAAACTGGTAAGATACACGAAGCATCTTATGATGCCATAGTCCGCAGAGTAAGGGACAGATCTCTTAGAAGGGTGTTCGACCAACCTGCAAGACCCATAGACCAGATGCTGGAAGAGATCATAAGGACCGGACAGGTGAGCGTGTTCCCTACTGAATACATCAGCAACACTCGCATACGCGATCTGATAACTCTCACTTTGATGACAATAATAGTGGATAATAAGTTAAGTACTAAACTTAACACGCCTGGAGAAACTGCCGTTAAGGAAACTCCTATTATCCTGGCTCTTGATGAAGCCCACAGGTATCTTGCCAGCACCTCAGGCGATCATAGCAGAAGGATAGTATCCAAATTCGCCGAAGCCGCAAGGCAGGGCAGGAAAGAAGGACTAGGATTGTGCCTAATAACCCAGGACCCTCAGGACATTGATGATACAGTATTCAAACAGGTCAACACACGCATCATACTTAACCTGACAAATGATGCTGCTATCGGAGCACTGAAGGTTAAAAAGGAATATGAGAAACGCATCCCATACCTGAAAAAAGGACAGATGATAGTGCACAGTCCAGACAATAGCGACATGGTCGAGATAATGGGATTGCAGAACTGCGTAGTGAAGCATATATAAACTCTTCACTACAGATAATTATTCCTCCCTGCTCATAGATCAGATATTACATTCAAACCGAAACGTATATATTGAGCAAATACGTATGAAGGCATCACATCAGTAAACAAGATGGGCCGGTAGCTTAGCCAGGCAGAGCGACGGACTCTTAATCCGTAGGCCAGGGGTTCAACTCCCTTCCGGCTCGCCAATCTCTTTTACTTTTTACATTTTTTGTTCTGTTCAGATTTTATGGTGTCTTAGTGACAATTTTGAAACGCACAGATCCTATTAACTTTCTTTATTCAAATGGTGAAACGAATGCCAAAAGTAAGCGTGGAGATCCCTCAGGAACTGCTGGACGACTTGAACAAGCATGTAGGAGACGATAAAAAATTCGTCAACCAGTCAGATGCTATCAGAACAGCGATCCGCAAGATGCTGGACATGATGGATGAGATAGATAAAAGGCATGGAAGGGTCAAAGAATAGGAAAAATAAGGATTTTGCTATTCAAAGAGTCTGAAGATACGCAATGCACTCTTCACCTTCTTGAAGGGTTGCCATTTCAGTTACAAGCCTGCCATTGTAGCCCTTAAGGTTTTCCATGACCTTTTTCCACTGCACTGTTCCCCTTCCCAGAGGCAGGTGTTCATCTGATTTTCCATGATTGTCGTGGATGTGCATGTGCAGGATGTGTTCCTTGCACTTTTCGAGGAAATCATCTACAGCCCCTGTAGTGTTAGCATGGCCTACATCCAGGGTCATGCCCAGATTATCTCTGTCCACTTCCTCAAGGGTCCTGAGCATCTCATCAGGGTATTTCCCAAATATCTTGGGCATTTCCGGCATGTTCTCCACAGCTATTGTGATGCCGTATTTTTCAGCTGTGTCGCATACATGACGGATAGACTCTATATGGGTACGCCATGCCCTTTCGGGCATCTGTGAACCATAGGGAGATAAATAACCGGGATGCACCACTGCAAGTTCCACGATCCCATTTCCAAGTTCAAGACAGCGGTACATCTGCCTTAACGCTTCATTACGGATCCCGTCGTTAAGGCCTGCCAGATTCATATCTGAAAAAGGCAGATGCATTGTAATCTTCAGATCAGTGGTATCACGGATCTCCCGGACCTTACCCAGGTTCCCGTTATGCAATGTCTGTAAACCCTCCTGCACGATCTCCCAACCAGTATATCCAATATCTTCAAGCTGGTAGACCCATATGAAAGAGTGGCCAGTCTCCACTCTGGAAGAAAAGCTCAGATTCCTTAACTTCATGTACTTTCCACGTCCTCTATATCTGGTTCGAAAAGGATCTTACCTTTTTCGGTCGGAGGAGAAAGCCATTCTATAAGCCTTTGAAGCTCAAAAGATGAACTTGCACTCATTGTTACATGTATAGAGCCCAGTGGCTCTTCGTCAGCTGGAAAATTCAGGCGTCCCACAAAGGCCACAAATTTGCTTATCCTGAAAGATGTAGATGGTGCATCTTCACTTATGCCAACTTCAAATTGGGTACGTGCAGTATCTATAATCTCTTCTTCACGTAACAGATGATGAAGATGACGGAGCCCCTCAAGATCAGTAATTCCCTCCACAGTCCCATAGAACCCAGTATCATCTGTTGCATTGTAAATTATATCCATCTGAGGGAAAATACTTTGAACCGCTGTCCTGACATTTTCCTCGGTTTCTGTAGGGTTCACTTTAGCTGAAACTCTAATCTCGATCATGCATAACCCACCGTATTAAGAACCATTTTTCTAAATTCATCAAGAGTTCCTGTGTTTTTTACAACAAGATCAGCAGTGTCTATAGCTTCACCCATGCCCCAGCCCAGCTCACGATCATCCCTGGCGCGCAACTCATAGATGTCTTTCATATCATCGCTTCTTTTTCTGGCTTGCACCCTTGCAAACCTGGTTTCAAGTGGAGCATCTATGGCAACTAAAGTAAAATCAGAACCAAATGCCTGCTTGAAACAATTGATCTCTGCAAGGCTGCGTACACCATCAATAACAAGGAAATCAGAGTTTGCAGCTCTTATCTTTGGTATACAGCGTCTGGCCACAGCATCTTTACCTTCTTTGTTACGCAAGTCGGTACCGACACCACCTACATTTGTATCCGTAGGCTCAAGCCCTCTGCTTACAACCTCTTCACGTATCACATCACCCATATTGACGACCTTGATACCTGATTCTCCCAGGATCGATGCTGCCACTGATTTACCCGAAGCCGGCATCCCTACAAAAGCTAAGATTTTCGTCATACATAACCTGCTGTTCTTTATTGACCTTTATGAAATGTGAATCACACTTCATTGATGTTATAAATAATATACATTCTAAATAAAATGCCTTTGGAAAAAGGCTATGAAAGATGTTCATCACTATTAAGATGGGAAATGAGTTTTACAGTTTTCTTTCTCTGAGCATTCTTTTTATATTATACTGAGCATAGCGGATCAAAAGACTACTTTTTGGAGCAGCCTGAATAATGAAAATAGGAAATGTAAAGGTAGATGGGTATTTGTTCCTGGCGCCCATGGCAGATGTAACCAATCCAGCTTTCAGAATGCTCTGTAAAAAACACGGTGCTGCACTCACATACTCTGAGATGGTCAGTGCAGATGCTGTAATTCATGGCAATATAAGAACAGCAAACCGTGGTCTTAGCTCAGAGGAAGAGAAACCTTTTGCCATTCAACTGTTTGGTAATTCTGCAGCTACGATCGCCAATGCATCAGTGATTATAGAGGAAAGATATTCTCCTGATATTATAGACCTCAATTTTGGATGCCCTGCTAATGTGCTTGTAAAAGATGGATCCGGTTCAGCACTACTGGATTTTCCCGAAAAGATAAGAGAGATAGTATCTACTGTATGTAAAAAAGTAGAGGTGCCAGTAACTGCTAAAATAAGAGTGCTGCATGAAATGAAAAAAATGCTTGATATTGCCAGGAAGATAGAAGAAGCAGGAGCCAGTGCCATCACAGTCCATGGGAGAACACAAGCTCAGCAATATGCAGGGAAAGCTGAACACGAATATGCCAGAAAGATCAAAAATGAGCTTTCAATTCCTGTGATAGCAAATGGTGATATCTTTGATGGGTGTTCTGCAAAGCACGTAATTGAATATACAAGATGTGATGCCTTGATGGTAGGCAGAGCTTCCATGGGCAATCCACATGTTTTTAGGGAGATTTCTCACTTTCTGCGTACAGGAGAACAACTACCTACTAACGAATGTACTCAAAGACTTGAGGATTTTAAAGAGTATGTGAGATTGCTGGAATTGTATGGGCTTGAAGAATATGTAGATATAAGAATGCATGCCCAATGGTTCACACGGGGCATAAAAGGCGGGAGGCATGTACGTCAGGGCATCTCCGGCACACGAGAAATAAAAACGATAGTTCAGCTTATGGAAAGCCTGTGTGCACAATTGCCTGACATGGCTACAAATAATGATTTCCATGGTAACTGATACAGTTTTTTATTCGGTTCAAACCGAAAGGCTTTATAACTATCAGACAGTTCATAACCTACACAATTAAACATTGCATTTATACGCAATTGTGAATAAATGCAGGTTATAACTACCCATTGTTCGGCCAGGGTATTCAAAAAACAAACAGCAAGAAACAAAGTTGTGCCGATCATATATTGTTCTAATGTTGTGGAGAATCCAGATGAAAGAGATACGAATACACGGTCGGGGAGGCCAGGGTTCGGTCACTGCTGCCGAGCTTCTAGCAGTTGCAGCATTTGCTGATGGTAAATTCAGCCAGGCATTCCCAGCTTTCGGAGTGGAAAGAAGAGGAGCACCTGTACAGGCGTTCACAAGGATCAGTGACACACCTATCAGACTCAGAAGCCAGATATATGAACCTGACTACGTTATCGTGCAGGACCCTACCCTTATAGAAGTAGTGGATGTGGCAGGTGGACTGAAGGAAGATGGTATGATCCTTATAAACAGCGACTTCGATCCCTCAAAGTTCAAGCTCGATACCAAGGCCAAAGTTGTAACCATCAACGCCACAAAGGTCGCACTGGATATCATTGGCAGGCCAATAGTCAATACAGTGCTGCTTGGAGCCTTTGCCGGAGCCACAGGCAACATAAGGCCTGAATCGATCAAGGAAGCTGTGAAGGAAAGATTCCCTGGAAAAGTGGGAGATCGGAATGCTGAAGCCATCCAACAGGCATACGATATGATGAAGGAGGCAAACGTATGAAGATAACGCTCGGTGGCATCTGTGAGCCTGCTACCACATTAGCCAACAAGACTGGTGGCTGGAGGACTTTTAAGCCTGTCTATGACTATGATAAATGCATCAAATGCAAGCTGTGCGAACTGCTGTGCCCTGATATGGCCGTGTTGCCCAGAGAGGACGGATATTTCCAGTTCGACTATGATTATTGCAAAGGATGCGGTGTATGCGCCAACGAATGTCCAAAGAGTGCTATAAGCATGGTACTGGAGGAGAAGTAATGACAACCAAGGGAAAACTTGAAATGGAAAAGATGGTCGTCGTAGAGGGATCCTATGCTGTGGCGCATGCTGTAAAAATATGCAGGCCCAATGTTATATCTGCTTACCCGATCACTCCACAAACCCATATTGTAGAAGGATTATCTCAGTTCATTGCTGACGGAGAGATCCAAAACTGTGAGTATATAAATGTGGAGTCTGAGTTCTCTGCGCTTTCTGCACTCGTGGGCTCCTCAGCCGTGGGGGCGAGATGCTACTCTGCCACAACGTCCCAGGGTCTTGAGTTGATGCATGAAGTTCTGTTCAACGTGTCCGGTATGAGACTGCCCGTAGTCATGACCGTAGTGAACAGAGCTGTAAGCGCGCCCATCAACATCTGGAACGATCATCAGGATGCAATATCTCAGAGAGATACCGGCTGGATACAGTTGTATGCAGAGGATCTGCAGGAAGCAGCTGACATGACCGCACAGGCATTCAAAATTGCAGAGGACAAGGAAGTGCTTATGCCTGCTATGGTGTGTATGGATGGTTTCATCCTGTCTCATGTATACGAACCTGTGATACTGCTGGAACAGGAACTTACTGATGAATATTTACCTGCATATAAACCTCTTAACACACTGGACCCAAAGAAACCCATGAGTTTTGGTGCCCTGGCTGATCCCAATTACTATACTGAGTTCAGATATCTGCAACAGAAGGCGATGGAAAATGCTCTTAAGAAGATAGAGGATGCAGCAAATGAATTCTATGATGTGTTCGGCAGATACTATGGCGGACTCATTGATGAATACCAAACTGAGGATGCTGATATAATCCTCATGGCAATGGGTTCCATCGTGGGTACCATTAAGGATACCATTGATAATCTGAGACAGAAGGGTGTGAAGGTAGGCTTGCTGAAGGTCAGGTCTTTCAGGCCATTTCCGGCAGAGGCTATCAGGAAAGCCATTAAGGATGCAAAGGTCGTTGTAGTCCTGGATAAGAACATCTCATTGGGACTTAACGAAGGCGCTCTGTTCACAGAAACCAAATCCTGCCTGTACAACACCAAAAACCGTGTACCTGTTGTGGGTTACATGATAGGCCATGGAGGCCGTGACATACGTATGAGCACAATAGAGAAGATCATATCTGAGGCTGAGGAAGTAATGAAGACTGGCATTAAGCTCGAAAGCCAGTTCACTGATGTGAGGGAGGAACTGCTATGAAACACCTTTTCGTTTCAGGACACAGGGGATGCGCAGGTTGCTGTGATGCAATGGCGACAAAGTTCACTCTTATGGGTGCAGGCGAGGATTGTATAGTGGTCAGCCCTACCGGCTGCCTTGAAGTCATGACAACTCCTTTCCCTGAAACTTCATGGAATGTGCCCTGGATACACTCACTATTCGAAAATGCTGCTGCTGTGGCATCTGGTATTGAGGCAGCACTGAAGGCCATGGGAAAGAAAGGTAACACCAGGGTTGTTGCCATTGGTGGTGACGGTGCAACTATGGATATTGGTCTGCAGGCTATTTCCGGAGCTTTTGAAAGAGGGCACGACTTCACTTATGTCTGTATAGACAATGAAGCTTACATGAACACCGGAGTGCAGAGAAGTAGTGGAACCCCATTTAATGCTTCAACTACTACAAGTCCTGCCGGAAAGGTTTCTTTTGGTAACCAACGGCCTAAAAAGAACATGCCTGCCATCATCGCAGCACACGGTTCCCCGTATGTGGCCACCACATCCCTTGCGTATGGCAAGGACATGATAGCAAAGGTGAAGAAAGCCACTGAAACACCGGGTCCCACATATATACACTGCCACGCCCCCTGTACAACAGGCTGGGGATTTGATACTTCCAAGACAGTGGAAGTTGCACGGATGGCTGTTAAGACCGGTCTGTGGCCCTTGTTCGAGATGGAAGAAGGAGAGATCACAAAGGTCAGAAAGATAGGCACTCCATCACCAGTTGAGGATTATCTCAAGATGCAGAGTCGCTTCAAGCACCTGTTCAGCAAGGAAGGCGGTGCAGAGGAGATAGCCAAGATACAGGCCATCGCTGACAAGAACATCGAGCACTACGGGCTTTAAAGGCCTGTAGCTATTATTTTTAGTGCTATTTTTCTCTTGTTTTTTTTGTTTCTAAAAAAGTGATAAGAACTATCAGTTACTATCTACCTGCATGCATGATGAGAAAAAGATCCCTGACAACACCCACAACTTTGAAAATATCTTCTCACTTCTGCGGAAGGTGTATCCTGATGCTGCCCCTGCCCTTCATTTTAGTTCTCCATTGGAATTGCTGATAGCTACCATCCTCTCAGCCCAGTGCACGGACCGCCAGGTGAACCAGGTCACTCACTCCCTGTTCAAGAAATACCGCACTCTGGAAGATTATGCTGCTGCTGATGTATCAGCATTTGGAAAGGAAATATATTCCACAGGCTTCTATCACCAGAAAGCAAAACACATCATTGAAAGCACTCAGATCATGCTTACAGATTTTGGAGGTAAGGTACCCAATACCATGGAGGGTTTGCTGCAGCTTCCCGGAGTTGGGAGGAAGACTGCAAATATAGTTCTGTCCAGAGCTTTTGGGAAAATAGAGGGTATTGCAGTAGACACACATGTGAAAAGATTATCAAATCGTCTCGGCTTTACGCAACACGAAGACCCGGAAAAGATAGAGCAGGATCTCATGAGAATTGCAAAAAGAGAGGATCTGGAAACCCTTTCCATGACCCTGATCCTGCACGGGCGCAATGTATGTATGGCGCGCAATCCTAAATGTGTGGAGTGTGTTGTAAAGGAGCTGTGTCCATCGAGCAGAGTGTAGAAAAAAATAAGATCTTCTTCTCCTACTGATTTTAACATTCCATCAAGTAGTTGATCAATATCAAAGTGTATTGCCTTTATATTTCTCATAAATATAGATTATGTATTCATTGAAACAATTGCTGGAATTGAGAATCTTATTGATAAACTAGATAGCTAATCGTAAACTATATAACTGATATCGAAACTTATTAATAGTACTCTGAAATAATATAGCATATATATAAATTTTATACGACTATACACAATGTTGTAATAGGGAGTATGCTTGAAACCTGAACCGTTAAAACGATATTGGTTTCACATCAGTGTGGATAGAGGGAGTAGTTATGGTTCTGTTGAGACCTTTTAGAGAAGAAGATAATGCTGTATTATTGGAAATTGAGAAATTGTGTCCACAAGGAAATGACAAGATAGCTGAAGCTATGGATAAAAGTCCTGATGCCATATCCAGGTATAGGTTGTACGATAATTGGGAAGTTTTTGTTGCTGATGAGAATGAACGGATAGCGGGTTGGATAGGATGGACATTGAAACAAAATATAGATGGAAAAAAATATGGATACATTATAGAAGTCATCGTACATCCAGAGTTTCAAAGAAAGCGCATTGCCACTGAATTGATAAAAAAGGCTGAGACGGATCTTAAAGAAAATGGTGCTTTTTATGCCTATTGTTATGTCTTTGAGGCAAACGATGCTTCAAATGCCATGTTTGAGAAAAATGGATATATAGATGCAGGAAAGGTACAGATACAAGCAATATCTGTCTATAAAAAAGCTAATGTTGCAACGGATCTTTCAATCAGAAATGCTGAGAAGGATGATATTGAAGATATCTTAAACCTCATCAACAGTTATTATGCTGGGAATTCACAGTTTGTACCGTATACAGCAGAAAGTTTTGAAGCCCACCTAAATAACATTCCTAGTTATGGAATGGATAAGTTCTGGATAGCATTGTCAGATGACAGGATTATGGCATGTGCAGGATTGTGGGATATATCAGCATTAGCGAAAATGTACTATGCAAAAGAGCCTTTTTCAATGAGAATCCTCGCGACAGGATTCAATTTTCTGGACCGTTTTACCAGTATGCCAAAAATCCCTGCGGAAAATGAACTTTTTGTTACCACCTACATGACAGATCATGCATTCGCACCTGAAGGTTCTGATGTAATGTCAAACATCATCAAGTATCTGAATAACATTATATTTGACTCTCATAAATACTTTATTGTGGCCCCCCTCACTCCTGATGATCCCATAATCAAAATTATTAAAAAATCAAAACCTATGATAGAAACATGGAATATATTTGCAAAATCGTTTGATGGAAGAAGCCTCAATCTGAACCCATTATATCTTGATATAAGAGATTTCATTATGTAAATCTCTTCTTTTAATAGCTTGGGCTTATAAACTTATTTGAATGAAAACGGGATTTTTTGATTGGAGGTTTGATGTTTCAAACAAACGTTTATGTCAAAAAGCGATTTTATTTTTTCCGTTGTTATCCCTAACCTATTTTCATTATAGATTAATTATATATACATGGTGACTGCTCTAGTGCCCTTTGATGAATAATTAATGCCGCAAGTCGAGCAAGATAATATGGATGTAAAAACCGGGATTTCTGGGTACTTTAAGGAATCGTTTTTAAGTGACCTCAAAGCAGGTTTTATCACAGCTATCGTGGCACTGCCACTTGCTATTGCTTTTGCCATCGCTTCCGGTGTTGAGCCAGTGATGGGTCTTTATACGGCCGTGATAGCAGGAATGCTTGTATCTGCCACGGGTGGCTCCAAGTATTCTATAACCGGACCCACCGGTGCTATGACCGTCATCATCCTGTCTACCCTGAATAGCTATGGAATTGAAGGACTCCTACTTGCAGGTTTCCTTGCAGGTATATTCCAGATACTCTTCGGTCTTTTCAAACTTGGGAAGGTGGTAAAATACATTCCGCTGCCTGTCATATCGGGATTTACAAGCGGTATAGGTGCTATCATATTGATAGGCCAGATACCTAATGCTCTGGGTATGACGATCCCTGCAAAGGAATACGCATGGGAAACCATTATTACCATAGTAGAGAACCTTGGTGCTGCTAACTATACTGCATTATTGATATGTATAGCCACTATAATACTCCTTTTGTATCTGCCGGGCATCCTGAGTAAAATAAAATACTTAAACAGCCTTCCGGCATCCATAGTGGCATTGATCCTGTCAGTATTGATGATATATTATATGAATATAGAAATCCCCATTGTAGGCAGCATCCCGGCTGGTATTCCTACTATACAGATGATAAATCTAAATCCGCAACTTGTAATGATGGTTCTGCCAGCATCCCTTACCATAGCACTGTTAGGAACCATAGAAGCTCTGCTCTGTGCAGTTGTCTGTGACGGTATGACCAACACAAAACATGACAGCAACAGAGAGCTTATGGGCCAGGGACTGGGAAATCTGATACTACCCTTCTTCTCAGGGATTCCCTGTACAGCTGCCATTGCAAGGAGTGCGGTTAACATACGTGAAGGCGCAAAGACCAGAATGTCGGGAATTTTCCATGCCCTTGTATTATTCGCGATACTTCTTTTCTTTGGTCCGATAGCCGCATTCATTCCGAAAGCCTACCTTGCAGGAGTACTTATACTGGTCTCTGTAAGGATGATCAACATCACCGAGTTCAAGACTATCATGCACATCAGCAAAATGGACACCACTGTCCTGATCGCCACATTTGTCCTTACAGTGCTCACAGATCTGGTTTTCGCAGTGCAGATGGGCATGTTCCTTGCAATAATCCTGCTGTTCATAAGGCTTACGAATGTCATTGATATCCAGACCATGGAGAACTACGACAAATCAACGGGTATTAATGCTACTATATTTTCTCACCCATATCTTGAAAAGAACGTTTCTGTATACACTCTCAACGGACCTTTCTTCTTTGGTGCAATGAATGTGTTCGAGAGCAAGATCAATGAACATATTAATATCAGGAGGTCTCACATAATATTACGCATGCGTTATGTACCATTCATTGATACTACTGGTCTTGAAAGGCTTAGAAGTTTCATAAGTATGACTAAAAAGAAGAATCAGAAGGTCTACCTCACCTCTATACAGCCAGAAGTGATGAGGCGAATGAAAAATGACGAAGACCTTATGGAACTGATAGAAAAACAGCATGTACACATATTTGAACACACACAGGATGCTCTGGAATACGTGAAGAAGCAGAGTGGAAATGAGAAAGTAGCGTAATCTAAAAGATGATGATGGAATTAGACTTTAAAGCTCAACCATCATCCCATACCCAAAATTATCCGTAGGCCTCTTGAAAAAGCCAAATTTTTCATAAAAGGCTTCTTTTCCTTTTGCAGACATCAGGGTTATGTACGAATAATCCTGCACGTTCTCTTGCAGATATGACATTATCTTTTTCATCAGTGCAGTGCCGATGCCTTGATTCTGGTATTCTGGTAGAACAATGACATCTGCAACGAAATAGATGAAACTATGATCCCCTACCAAACGGGACATGCCTATAATATGATCATTTTTCACGGCACAAACACAGTAAATGGAATTATTGAGGCTTTTTTCGATTGCATTTTTATTAGGAAAGGGCCAGTTGACCGACTGCCTTAAATAAACATACTCTTCAACAGAGGGAAGCTTTTCTTCAAGGGAATAGTCTATAGTATCCATTTCATCAACTAATATATAGTGTGATCAGAAAAAGCTATGCAAAATTTGAAGAATAGTAGACATATGAGCCATTCAGAGGCTGAAAGCATCCTTAAATCCTGGCTTTCAGCCTTGGAATTTTAACTTTCAATTTAGAGACAAATATTTTGATCCTTCATCATTTCTGTACCTTTTGCCCGCACTCACCACAGAACTTTACTCCAGACTCCAGTTTAGCTCCACAGCCTGTGCATAACACATCCTTCTGGATCTTTGCACCACACTGCGGACAGAAATTGACCTTAGGATCAGAAAGTGGAGCATTACATTCCGGACACGTAGCCCTTACGCCAGCTCTCCAGCTTTCTTCTTTTAGTACCTCTCTGTCTTCTTCTGCCATTTTAGAGTGAGCCCAGATCTCTTCTACTGTACGGTTTGACTGAGCTGCTGACATTTCTACGGCAATGTCTGGTGAACAATCCTTGCAAAGTCCTTTTTTATTATTCCAGCAGCTTTTTTTACATACCCAGGAAGAACATCTGGGACATTGAATGAAATCAGGCTTTATTTCCTCCATCGCTTCTACAAAAGCATCATCATGAGCCTGTTCCCACCCCGTAGAGCGTGCCCTTTCACTAAGATCGGCAGCACGTCCGAAAAGACCACCGAAAAGACCACTGGCCGCATCCAGAGCCCCTGTAACTTTACCAATAGCTGATGCCTTGAAACGTGTACGATAACCAGTACCACAGCGATCGCAGTAAAACTCGAATTGGAATCCCTGATTAGTGCTCTGGTCAGAATAATTCCGGGTAAATTCTATTTTGCCGCTCATAGGTTTTCTCCTTTTATCCAGATTCGAATGTGATGACAGGTAATGAAGTTTCCTGATATATATATAGGCATTGAACTTTCAGGAATATAAATGATACTTCAGAGCGTGTATCAAGATCAACTATTAGTTGCAATTGTAGATTTCTTGATTGCCATATATTTGCTTTGCTTTTTGATCATGAAAATTAGAACTCATTGTTATATGGTTCAAGTACAAACCTATCCCATTTAACAAAATTCGCCTTTAAAAGATATTAAGTTCCCATTATCATACAGACAAAGGTCATGATAGAAAGATCACTTAAAATCCTTAAGTTCCCTATGTGTCACTTGCGAACAGCTGCTTAGCAAACTCCATCCTCTTCTCAAGATCCGGACCTTCAAACTCCTTTGAAACCTCTGCAAGCAGATCTGGGATCGCGAGTTGTTGAGGACATGCATCCAGGCATTGACCACACTGCACACATTGGGATGCGAAATTTCTTTCAGCTCCCTTTAGAATACCTCCGAGCTTTGCAGCATACATTATCATTAACCTATCTTTCCCATCGAACATATACAAATTATTATACATTTCAAAGCAGGCAGGTATGTCCACCCGCTGAGGACAAGGCATACAGTATCTACAGCCTGTACAGTTTATTTTCATCAGTTCTCTGTATTTATCTGCAACCCTTTCAATAAGCCCGAGCTCGTTAAGAGTCAAAGAATCAGCAAGGCCTTCCTCTGCAAACTTCAGGTTCTCTTCAATCTGACAAGGTTCAGTCATGCCTGAAAGCACTACAGTGACGTCAGGATGGTTCCACACCCAGCGCAATGCCCATTCCACAGGACTGCGCTTGACATCAGCTTCGTTCCAGATATTCATTATCTCACAGGGAATAGGATATGCAAGATTGCCACCTCTTAATGGCTCCATAATCACCACTCCAAGGCCATGGGAAGCAGCATATTCAAGTCCCTTCCTTCCTGCCTGAATATTTTCATCCAGGAAATTATACTGTATCTGACAGAAATCCCAGGCATAGCCATCCACAATATCCTTAAAATCCTCGGCATTACCATGATAGGAAAAACCTGCGTTGATGATGCGACCATCAGCCTTGGCCCTGTCAAGAAAATCAGTGACATCTAAGTCCCGGATATTCTCCCAGCTGCTCCCTGCAAGACTGTGTATGAGGTAATAATCAATGTGATCTGTATTCAATTTCTCGAGCTGTTTGTTAAGGAAACTATCCATGTCTTTCAGACTTTTTATCATCCATTGAGGCTGTTTTGTGGCAAGTTTAACCTTTTCTCTGTACCCGTCTGCAAGAGCCCGTCCGAGGAATGGCTCACTTTCTCCCATATGATAAGGCCATGCAGTATCTACATAATTGACACCATTGTCTATTGCATGGCGGATCATCTGAGTGGCTTTTTCCTCATCAATGCTGCCGTCCTGTTTGACCGGAAGGCGCATTGCACCAAAACCAAGTATAGAAAGTTTATCTCCATTCTTTGGCATTTTCCTGTATAACATGATACCTCTCCGTTTATTCTTAATATGATACTAAATAATAATGTGATTATTATTCTATAGATATTCTTTTCCATATCAACTGGAATGATATTTTATCAGGGCACCCAGCCAATACTTCCCAAAAGGCACACTTCATTGAGTTAAAAACAATATTGAAACTGTCATTACTGAATAAAATAACATAGATATGAGCAACTCTTGAACAACTTCCTACGCCAAGAAGTTTATGGCCACGTCTTATCCCTTTGTTTTTCCATAAATTTTTAGTTATAGTATTAATATTATTTTTCACATGCCTGGCTTCCAAGATTTATATAAATCAGCAACGTACAGTTTTGTACTTTTTATTATGTTCATAGCTGTTATATCAATGACCAGATAGTTGTTAATTTACGGTGAACGACCATGAATGTGAAAAACGTAATTAGCTGGTCTCTTGTTCTATTGTTGACCATTATTCCTCTTGCAGGATGTAATGTAAGCAGTTCGATCATGTTTGGTGATACAAACCAAACTGAAAACTACGATTTGAATGCAACAAAAGATGAAAACCAAATTGAAATTTTTGATATTTTTGCAAATGATATAGGAAACTATAATTTTAATAATACAAGTGATGAAATTCAAATTGATCAGACTTTTGATTCTGCAGCAATTTCTACATCCTTAAAGACACCGGTTGTTTATGTCGATACAGATGGAACCGGAAATTACAACTGTGACGGAAAAAATGATCATGTGCAGATAAATCAGGCTCTCTCATACATAAAAGGACGTGGAGGCGGTACTGTCTACCTGAGGGGTCCAAATACATACTGGATCGATAGTACCCTGAACATAGGTGCAAATACGGTCCTGACAGGTGACTCAACAGCTGAGATAAAGTTAGTTTCAAACGCTGGCTGGGCAGCACATGTTCCATTAATAAGTGGTGAAACTGGAGCTGATAATATTGTGATCACTGGTTTTAAGATCGACGGTAACAGCGAATCACAATCCAGGATAACCAAGGGTCAGGGGTATTATAATATGATACTGTTCCAGAACTCAAATAATGTCGAAGTATCTCACATGCGTCTGGAATGGGGTACAAGCGATGGAATGAAAGTGTTCAATGGAAATGGTATTAAGTTCCTTTATAACGATGTGTACAAACTCGGACACGATGCATGCTATATGATCTATTCGAACAATGGAGAATGTGCATACAATACCGTGATGACGCGAACAAATAGTGCCTGTCGGATCACATGGGGATCACATTTTACCGTGCATGATAATATCTTCTACTCTGATCTATCAGGAGGAGATTCCACAGGCCCGGCTATCGAGATCGATAAAACCAATACAGCCAGTACTGCAGTATTTGATGATATAGAGATCTACAATAACAAGATATATTCAATTAATGGTGCTGGCATCTGGATGTTTGCAGGATATCCGGATAATGTGATCAGAGCAAAGAACGTCCATATACACCACAATACTTTTACTAAAGTTGGACAGTATACTGTAAATACAGGATACAGCAATGCAGCCATCGTGATCCAAAATTTTGATAATACAATCATTGAGAACAATGTATTTGATGATGGAGGCCATGCAGCTGTAAAATGGTATGTGTGGTCCGGACACATCGCACAGCAAAAGGCTCAGTTCACCACCTATGTGAGGAACAACATCATAATGAGCAATGACGGGGTAAGCGGAGTAACAGGCTCCGGCGTGGGTATATGGAATACACAACCATCATATTCAAAATTCATAGTCCAGAATAACAATATCTACAACAATAGGAATGGACAAACCTATGGCTCAGGTTTTACAATGAGCAATAATCTGAATGTAGATCCATTATGTGTTGATCCTACCAATTCAAATCTTGCTTCCCGTGATTACCACCTTAAGAGCAAAGCAGGTCGCTATTCAAATGGTAAGTGGATAACTGATTCTGTGTCAAGTCCATTGATAGATTCAGGATATTCTAAATGTGTCTGTAACAATGAACCTGCACCCAACGGTGGGATCATCAACATTGGTATGTATGGCAACACTATTCAGGCCTCCAAAAGCGGTTCATCAGTTTCAAAGACAGATAATGTACCGGTGGCAAACGCCGGAGACGACAAGACTGCTACAGCAGGTTCTGCAGTAAGTTTCGATGCCAGTGCTTCAACAGATGATAAAGGCATAGCATCTTACTCATGGGATTTCGATGCTTCCAATGGCATAACATCAGAAGCTACAGGTAAAACAGCCACAAAGACATATACAGCTGCAGGAAACTATGTGGTCACACTTACTGTCACTGATACAAGCGGACAGAGAGCAACAGATACTGTAAAAGTAGTTGTCACTACTGCGATCCCGAACAGAACAGAGGAAACACTGTCCGTTTATGATAACAGATTACGTGAAGCAAGCCCCAGTGTTGTTTATTCCGATTCCAACTATATTGATATCGGACAAACAGGAACTCGCTACAGGGATCTGATGTTGTTCGATCTTAGCGAATACAAGACAACAGATACCATATCAAAAGCAACACTATCATTGTACTGGTATTACCCAGCTGGTGCCACTCGAGTTTCAGATACTGTAGTGGAGATATACAGACCTCTGGAATGGGATCCAAAGTTTGTCAGCTGGAATTCCAGGACAGCTACATCTGCATGGACAACACCAGGAGGAAACTGGTATGATAAAAATGGAGTGGCTCAGGGTAGTACACCTTATGCATCACTTACATTTCCGGCCAGGACAGTACCTGGTAACAAATACTATGACTTTGATGTAACTCAGCTTGTACAGGATTATGTGAGTGGTAAGCACAAGAACACCGGATTCTTCCTGAAGGC
>CAZAMM010000026.1:23599-27335 GCA_964486435.1 uncultured Methanosarcinales archaeon
TTGTACAGGATTATGTGAGTGGTAAGCACAAGAACACCGGATTCTTCCTGAAGGCAAGGACAGAGAATGGTAATTACATTGCCTTCTACAGTTCAGAATGGACAAACGCAGCTCAGAGACCAAAATTAACAGTGGTTAATGCAACAGGTTCTCTAGATAATGTACCGGTGGCAAACGCCGGAGACGACAGGACTGCTACAGCAGGTTCTGCAGTAAGTTTCGATGCCAGTGCTTCAACAGATGATAAAGGCATAGCATCTTACTCATGGGATTTCGATGCTTCCAATGGCATAACATCAGAAGCTACAGGTAAAACAGCCACAAAGACATATACAGCTGCAGGAAACTATGTGGTCACACTTACTGTCACTGATACAAGCGGACAGAGAGCAACAGATACTGTAAAAGTAGTTGTCACTACTGCGATCCCGAACAGAACAGAGGAAACACTGTCCGTTTATGATAACAGATTACGTGAAGCAAGCCCCAGTGTTGTTTATTCCGATTCCAACTATATTGATATCGGACAAACAGGAACTCGCTACAGGGATCTGATGTTGTTCGATCTTAGCGAATACAAGACAACAGATACCATATCAAAAGCAACACTATCATTGTACTGGTATTACCCAGCTGGTGCCACTCGAGTTTCAGATACTGTAGTGGAGATATACAGACCTCTGGAATGGGATCCAAAGTTTGTCAGCTGGAATTCCAGGACAGCTACATCTGCATGGACAACACCAGGAGGAAACTGGTATGATAAAAATGGAGTGGCTCAGGGTAGTACACCTTATGCATCACTTACATTTCCGGCCAGGACAGTACCTGGTAACAAATACTATGACTTTGATGTAACTCAGCTTGTACAGGATTATGTGAGTGGTAAGCACAAGAACACCGGATTCTTCCTGAAGGCCAGAACAGAGAACGGTAATTATATTGCATTCTGCAGTTCTGAATGGACAAACGCAGCTCAGAGACCGAAATTAACAGTGGTTAATGCAACAACGGCTTGAAGTGAATAGTAAGAGTGAGCCTGAGAATTGAGTGTGAGCGTAAAATAGTTGCGCTCCACTTAATATTTTGATAGTTGTGTTTAGGGATGATTTTCACGACCAAGTTCATTGCCCAAACAATAATTATATAAAATAAGTAAAATAAAACTTTAGAGGATTGAAATAAATAAAAATATATATTTTAACAAATTTAAGATATTAAAATTAAAATAAAACTATATACATGTAATAATGGTTTATTAAAATATAAATAAATAATATTTAAGTTGGTGCTGTTAATATGACCCTAACAAATAAAATGCAAGCAGAACCAGAAATGTGGGATATCTTCACTAAAAAAGAAGAATATAATCCACCTTTTTTAGATCAGTATGAGAGATTTCCTTATTACTTAAGCAAACACAGAGATGTGATATATCCAATATTATCTAAATATTTAATTGATAATGGACTGAACCCAGAATACCCGGAGGGGAAAAAGTTCGCTGTTTGCCTTACACATGATATAGATGTTATAAAACAGACACTGAGCAACTGTGCAGTTGAATCTGTGAAATCCACAATAAAAGGCAATTATATAAACAGTATTCAACATACAATACCCGGCCTGGACAAAAAGCAGCATCCTTTTCGGGATTTTGAAAGAATAATGGAAATTGAAGAGAAATACGGCGCTAGATCAAGTTTCTATTTCCTCGCACTCAAATCTGAAGAAAAAGATTACAATTACGATCTTGAAGAAATATCCTATGAAATCAGAGATATATCGGACAATGGGTGGGAAGTGGGACTACATGGTGGTCATGGATCATATAACAACATTGAAGTAATGGTTCAGGAAAAGGAACGCCTTGAAAGTATTTTGGGGAAAAAGATCGTAGGATACAGAAACCACTATCTAAGGTTCAAAACACCTGATACTTGGGAATTATTAAGCAAAGCTGGTTTCAAATACGATACAACATTTGGATATGCTGATTGTGCAGGATTTAGAAATGGAATGTGTCACCCATTCAAACCATTTAATCTGAAAACCGGTAAGGAAATAGATATTGTTGAGATTCCTCTTGTTATAATGGACCGCACACTTTTAAAAGATTATATGAGATTGAATTTTGAAAAAGCCTGGAAACTCACAAGGCAATTGATCGATATTGTCGAACTGCACAGAGGTGTGATCACAATACTCTGGCATAACAACTCTATGGAAGGAGATTATCTGAAATTCTATGAAAAGATATTGAAATATTGTTCTGCTAAAAATGCCTGGATGACAAGTGGTGAAGAAATCCTAAAAAACCATATCGCAGAATAAAATAAAGGAATAAGAAGGGATGAACATCAAAAAAGAAGATTGTGTATTGATTCTTGGGGGACGTGTGAATGGTTACTCCATAATTCAAGAATTACATGAAAAGGGTGTTGAAGATATAATTCTTTTTGATGTAGAAAAGAGAGTAGCAGCAGCAAGTAATAAAATTAAAAAATATAAAACCATCAACAATACCGTGGAAAATTTATATTCTGAATTGGAAGAGCTTCATAAGGAATACAATATGATCATAATCTTCCCTTCTGATGATCTTTATCTTGAAAACCTTTATAAGATACATGATGATATTAGATCTTTTTGTTTTGTTCCGATAAATAACAAAAATTTCATTGAATGCAGTAACAAATATGTACAATACGAATACTGTGAGAAGCTTGGGGTCCCTTACCCAAAAACAAAACACATAGCAAACAAAGAAGATCTGAGGTTTATTGATATACAATATCCTGTATTGATCAAACCAAGTAAAAGAGAAGACTTGAAGGTAAATGTTTTCAGGAATCTAACACTGGAAAGCGAAAATGATCTACACCAAAAAAAAGAAGGGATTGAGAGATTCATTGATGCAGGAATATCGTTTCTTGCTTCAGAGATCATACCAGGTGATGGCTCGTGCATATACGCTTACGTAGGTTACCGAAGTAAAGATGATATGATCTTGAACGAATGGACCGGCAAGAAATTATCACAGTTTCCGAATGATTTTGGAGTCTTTTCCAGTGCATCCAATGAAGCTCCTGATATAGTAAAAGTGCAGGGAAGAACACTTCTTGAAGGAATGAATCTACATGGAATTGCCGAACCTGAGTTCAAATACGATCACAGGGACGGAAAGTACAAATTGACCGAAATTAATTTGAGGTCAATGATGTGGCACAGAGTGGGTAATCTTTCTGGGGTGAACATACAGTATTCACAATATTTAGATGCCCTGGGAAAAACTGTACCCCATCAGGATCAACTTAAAAACAAGAATGTTCATTTTGTGTATCTCAAGCACGAGATCATAAACCTGATATCAAGAAAAGGATATTCTAAAACATTCTATCATAACATATTCACTGCAGATGAAACTCATTTCGCTACTTTCGACAAAAGTGATTTGAAACCATTTATTATAGACTGTAAAGAGACATTTGTTATTATAATTGCTGCATGCTTAAGAAAATTGAAATTGAAATCTTAAGAAAATATAGAGCTTATAGATTTTATTTAAATTTTACATGGCGCAGAATGTATATTTTTTGTCTGATAAATTTACAAAGATATGAATTTAGAAACAAAAACAATCATCATGTCTTTTGTTTTATTTTTTCAAATACTAGCTTGAACCGACCTTCCGCAGATGTCTCCTCAGAAATAGTATTTTTCACAGCTCTCCCCC
>CAZAMM010000027.1:0-25874 GCA_964486435.1 uncultured Methanosarcinales archaeon
TAAAAAAGGAGGATTAGTACTGCAATAGAGAGGGAATCTCAGAGGACCCTAATTTCATTTACCTAATAAATGAGACTATACTTGAAGTCAGATCAATAAAATAAGTATAAAAGCTGCCGATATTTTGCCTTTGATTTCCTGTAACCGGCAGCTTTCAAATAACAAGTTTGATTTTATTAGATGATAAATTTAATACTACTTGTTTTCTTGAACTTCGGTAAGAGAAATGCCCAAAGCTTCAGATACACCTTTGCCATAGGCAGGATCCGCCTTTAGACAGTTCCCTATATGCCTTACTTTTATCATCTTAGGTGCATCACCCATAGCACGAGCAGTATTTTCAAACAAAACCTTTTGCTGCTCAGGGGTCATGAGTCTGAATAATTTACCCGGCTGTGTATAATAATCAGAGTCATCTTCTCTGAAGTCCCACTGATATGCTGCACCGTATAGCTCAAGTGGAGGTTCCTTAAACTCTGACTGCTCCACCCATTCTCCATAACTGTTTGGCTCATAACCAAGAGTGCTGCCGGCGTTGGCATTGACCCTCATCTGCCCATCCCTGTGATAACTGTTGACTGGGCATTTGGGGGAGTTAACAGGTATTTGATGGTGATTCACTCCCAATCTATAACGCTGCGCGTCTCCATAGGAGAAAAGCCTACCCTGAAGCATTTTATCAGGTGAAAAGCCTATTCCTGGAACAATATTTGCAGGATTAAAAGCTGCCTGTTCAACATCTGCAAAATAGTTATCCGAATTCCGGTTCAACTCCAAATAACCAACTTCAATAAGCGGATATTCCTTTTTATACCATACTTTTGTTAGATCAAAAGGATTGTATGGCATATTTAACGCTTGTTCCTGGGTCATTACCTGGATGAACATCTTCCAGCGAGGGAACTCTCCACGTTCAATACTTTCATAAAGATCCCTTTGGTGACTCTCCCTATCTTTAGCGATTATCGTCTCCGCTTCTTCATCTGTGAGATTTTTAATACCTTGCTGACACACAAGATGGAATTTTACCCATACCCGCTCGTTATTGGCATTAATCATGCTGTAGGTATGACTCCCAAAGCCATGCATATGCCTGTAAGAGTAGGGAATTCCTCTGTCACTCATCGTGATGGTAACCTGATGAAGTGCTTCAGGTAGTGAAGTCCAGAAGTCCCAGTTATTCTTTGCACTTCTCATATTTGTACGTGGATCACGCTTGATCGCATGATTAAGATCCGGGAATTTAAGCGGGTCACGAAGGAAAAACACCGGAGTATTGTTTCCTACCAAATCCCAGTTACCTTCCTCTGTATAAAATTTCATTGCAAAGCCGCGGATATCACGTTCGGCGTCAGCAGCACCACGCTCTCCCGCAACAGTAGAAAAACGCATAAATAGGTCAGTCTTTATTCCAATTTCAGAAAATATCTTAGCTTTAGTAAATCTAGTGATATCATGAGTCACAACAAATGTACCAAATGCGCCAGAACCTTTTGCATGCATACGTCTTTCTGGAATTACTTCCCTGTCAAAATGTGCAAGTTTCTCTAAAAACCAAACATCTTGTAACAGCTGAGGACCACGGGGACCTGCCGTTAGTACATTCTGATTGTCAGAAACAGGTGCCCCTGATACTGTAGTCAATTTCCCGTTTAAATTTTTTTCACTCATATACAACTCCTCTACATTAAACCCATTTTATTATGCCAAAAATAAGCAAAAAATATAGGCTAAGACATTTATAATGTCATGAGCCTTCAAGATATCAATCCCTGGCGGCATCAATTCGATGTCTTCCATTACCTTGATTACCTTGAAATCTCCGGTAATATGCAAACCATTCACAGCAAGTGTCCTGCTCAGTTGATTGAGAAGTTCACCGACATTGATGCCAAGGATTTCAAATCATTTACTCCCCTTTTGATCCGCCCCACTTTATAATAGCTTACAGTTCAAGATTCTTTCTTAAAGCAGATGAACCAATCCAGACAGTACTTGCCCTCTTCCTGTTGCTCAACGCGCTCTTTTGCAACGCCGCATGAACCGGGTGGCGGAATAATAACATCTTCCCCAGGTTGCCAGTTAGCAGGAGTTGCAATGCCTTCAGCATCTGATTTCTGCATAGCCAGCAATAACCTCTTGATCTCGGGCATGTTCCTGCCGTTCGACAGAGGGTAATAAAGCACAGCTCTTACCTTTGCTTTGGGGTCCATGATAAAAACAGCCCTTACTGCCTGTGTGTTAGAGGCATTGGGTTGTACCATTCCGTACTTCTTGGCAACATCCATCCTGAGATCTTCGATAACAGGGAAATTGACTTCCACATTCTTCATTCCCTTGAACTCGATCTTCTCTTTGATGGTCCTAAGCCATGCAATGTGAGCGTATATACTGTCGATAGAAAGACCGATAAGCTCTGCATTAAGAGCCTTGAACTCATCCTGCATAGAAGCAAAGGTCATGAACTCAGTGGTACATACGGGAGTGAAATCAGCAGGGTGGCTGAACAGGATTACCCATTTACCTTTGTAGTCTTCCGGGAACTTGATATCGCCCATTGTTGTCTTTGCTGTGAATGCTGGTGCATCGTCGCCTATTAAAGGCATAGTTACTCTTTCTTCATCCATTTATATTATCCTCCTGACATTTCTTACATTTACCATAGAAATTAGTGTTCACTGAATCAATACTGAATCCTTGTATATTTTCAGCAATCTTCATTGAATAATCGAATAATTCTTCTGACTCAAAATCTTCTATACTTCCACACTCCCGACATATAAGGTGATGGTGTGGCACCAAATTAACTTCAAACCTTGTTACCCCTTTTGTATTCACCTCCTCAACCAATCCTCTCTCAGAAAGGAACTTGAGATTCTTGTAGACTGTAGCCTTGCTTATGCGGGTCAGTTTTTCTCTGACACCCTCATAGACCTCATCTACAGTGGGATGACCTTTGTGTTCCCGCAGGAAAGCTATAATCTCCACTCTTTGATTAGTATATTTCATATCAGCTTTGCCTGTGGTTTCTAACATCATACTCCCATGTACTTGCCTTTAAGACAATTGTATTTGAACTTAAATAATAACTAGTATCAAATAATACAGCATATTATTTAATACTTCTGTTTAACTGGAACAATTCTGAAATAATAAAAGATATAAAAATTTACTTGAAATACAATTAAATTAATTTAACATAGTACAGAATGCTGCAGAGATCCCTATTTGGGTAAACCGCAGTAAAATCATAAGGATAAAGAAAGGAAAAAAAGGATTGGCAACCAGATAAAAGAAGAGAGTCAAATCGTATTTGCCAGTCCTTCCCAAGCGATAATATAATTTATTTTATAAGATTTTTGTCAGCTGACAATTTACTCCTTTGGTGCAGGACATAGTCCCGGGCATTTCAGATGTCCTACTTCAGTCATGATTATTGCAACGGCCGTGTAGAGTGAAGCAAGACCAAGGAGAAGAGTGATTACACCAGCGATCATTCCACCAACGAGGGCCAAGCTGAAGAATGTAAGGTCAAGAAATATGAAAGTCACTATTATTGGCCATACACCTATCCTAAAGGTCACGATGGTCAGCAGTGTTGCTATGATACCCCATATAATAAGGTACCAGAAACCTGCAGATGCACTCATTGCCGGCATTACACCTCCGAAGATGCCTATTGTTGTGGCTATCTGGATGAACGCCCAGGAGAACCAGAACAGAGCAAATGCACCGAAAGCAGATGCACCAAATGTGTCTCCCTTTTTCCAGAGTTCAAAACTGGCAAACAACTGGGCAAAACCACCCAGGAATATCGCAGTTGAGATCACCATCACAGAGTCGGTGAATATTCCCATGACCATTAATCCAAGGAACGTAGCTGCAAATCCGAGACCAAAAAATCCTAGTGGTGCAGGACTTGCCGTTTTGTCTTTAATTGTAACTTCGCCTTCCATAGTTTGTCACTTCCCAAATATATAATTAATACAAGATTATAGATTCACTATAGCATAGTTGTATCACCCTTGAAAAATAAAGGGCTATATAATGATAAATTCAAAGTCATTTGCACTGCAAGCTATCCGACTTAGCCAAACACCTCCTATATAAGACATTTTCTAATAGCAGTATTTATGTGTTTTGTTTCTTTATAGAAAGTTGGAGAATGCAAACGAGAGCTTATCATAGAGCAAAACTATTATTAGACTGTATGAGCGATTTCAAGTTATAAAAAGTACTTATTTACAAAAAAAAGCTTTATAAAAGGCTATTATCATCAAAAAAAGTGTAAAATAGCGTTAATATTTAAATTTGAAACTTATTATAAATATATATTTGATGCATTGACTACTTAGAACGACATATTTAAATACAATAAAAGAAAAGGCGAGTATTTAGCAGAAGAAACAGTATAAATGCTTTTCCACTCATCCTTTCATATCCTGAACCTCAGCAGAGCTGCAATTCCTCCCAGAGCCAGTAATTTCTGCCCAGGTTCAAAAGCTGTGCTGAAAACAACTATACTTCCCTGAGAGTGTTCAACTGCCTGTAAAAAAGTATCTATCTCCCCTTTTTCTCTTTCTGTCCTCAATAATTCATCACATATAAGAAGTACATCTATAGCTCCATAGTCAAGAGCCATCTGAACCTCAGATAGACCGTAGGCTACTTTTCCGTTAATTGCTATTTCCCTTAAGAGGTCATCCATGAGCTTTGATTCGCGAGCTATTCTCGATTGCTCCATTATCCTGTCAACTGCACCTCTTCGTAGTACTTCCTGAAAACCTGACATACCAATAGATGCTGTATCTTCAAAAACAATCTTTGAAGCCATATCCGGTTCTTTTTCTTGCATCAGCTTGAAAAAATCCTCTTTTGTAAAACCCGGCCCTGCCAGCACAATGGACTCTGAGCCGGAAATAGCATGTACCAACTGATCAAGTATCTCCTGAAAAAAAACACTCCTTAAATTACCCTCGCCTTTGCCTGAAGACTGAGTGATATGAGAATAAACCTCTATACCATAATGCCTGACAAGACCAATGTCCGCATCTCCCTCCTCTACAGCTATAATAATAACAGATGGCCTCTTAGAGGCGATTTCGGCATCATCTATCCTTTCAAGCTGATCCTTCTTCCAGACCTTTATTATGGACAGATCAGTACCTTCCTCAATATTGAAAGTATGATGAGACCCAATATCCATACCGTGCTCTATGACACCATGTACCCTGAGCCTGTTGGAGAATTTGTGGAATTCCAGACCCTCCACCCGGACTCCAAGTCTCACTGTTTTTTTCTCTATTTTTTCCGGACGCAATTTATCGGTTGCAGCATCGGCTTTTCTTTTAGTTACAGCAAAAACAAGGTCACCTGCCTCAATTATATATTTGAGATGCCAAAGGTCATCAAGAGTTTCAGCTAAGACAGATATTTCCCCTTCGTTCCCACGCAGGTTTTTTTTCATTACCCTCATATCAGCACCTCGATAAAATGATCATACAAGCAGTATCGTAAAAATAATTGCTATGAAAGCAACTATTATGAATTTGATCAAGCCTTAAAGTCAGATTCTCCCGGCGGTAACATCATAGCGATCTTGTCAGGAGAAGCGATCTGTTTTACAAATGAGGCATCCCCTATTGTATCTACATACTTTCTGTATACCTTTTTTGCTATATCGTTCTGGTTGAACTTGCCTGGTACCAGCTCTATAACATGCTTCGCCCTACCACTTATTGCAGATAAGGGACCGCCTATTACCCTTGTCTGTTCACCCAGTTCAATACCAACCGCGACTCCTACAGGCACGTCCTTTAAATAGTTCCTTTCACCCCGGATAATGAAAGACCCTTTCTTTACGTATTCACCTGACTCCGGGGTTTTTGAAACCTGTGTTGGATTTACCCAGTAACAGTCTGCACTGAACTGACCTGATTTCCAGACGCTTGAATATGATACTACAAAACGGGCTGCTTCATCAATGGTCTGTGGCGGTACTTCTTTACCACCTGTCTTGATCACTGTCAGTGGTGCACCTGGCATTTGGGTGTGCAGTACAATGTCCCTTTTTTCCATGTACTTTACAAAGATCTCCTCATTTGTATCTGCATCTCTTCCACCTATTATCAGAAAACCATCAGATGAAACGAACCATCTGAATCTATCATACCACTGCTTCTTAATACGAACAGTACCTCTTTTCCTGGTAGCAGCTTTTTCTTTTTTCTGCATGGCTAATTTTGTCTGCTCAATAGACCTTATAGCACCTTCCTGCTTTTTTGCCAGTTTTTTAGACCTCTCGTAATACACCTGAGCATTCTGAGGAACGGTCTTAGTTACATCTATATTCGTTTTCATACCCATTAGATCAAGCACCACTATCCCTGTAGCCGAGTCTATGCTCAATATGGACTTGGCAGCCGGAACTGACTCCTTGGCAGCCTTTATGGTGGACTTAATCTGGTCCCAGGAGTAACCTTTATCCCTCGCACTGGCAAGTACTTTCAATACATCTTCTATAGTCTGATAATTGGCATAAATGCTTTCTGCAATGGACGTGTGCTTCTCTGCCTCTTTACCATACTTCTCCACAGCCTCTTCCTGCTGTCTTAGTCTGCGCTCCAGAAGATCAACTTTTTCTTTTTTTATCGAAAATGCTTGTTGAGTGATAGACGCAGCTTCCCTTTTACCGAAATACTCATCCAAGGCCTTGTTAAATGATGGATAGCGCTCTTTTGTCAGTTCACGGTATACTTCCAGTTCAAAAGGTACGACATCTATTGACTGAGCGGCATCCCCTTCACCTTTCATTATGATACAGGGATCTAATTCCCCTGTCTGCAATGGAGAGAACATGTCCTTCATTGCCCGAAGGAGCAAAGTTATTTCCTCTGAGCTTACTTCCGAAACAGGAAGGTTCTTTTTGACCCCTGCCCTGGAACACACTTCCTCTGAAAGAAGACCGCCCAGATTGAACCGGGTTGCAATTGTGCGCACCACATCAGAATCCGACGATCTGAAAACTGCAAGCATCTGTTCTTCACTTGCATCAAGAGGACTTATCTGCGCTTCAGGATAACTGTATATTTCACCACTTCTTACCCTGCGGCCTTTAAACGTTGCAGGGTTCATAGGAAGAATGATGCGCCTTTCATTGTCAATGAGGACAATGTTGCCTCTGGCAAAAAGCTCAGCTATTAAGACTGTCTCCACACCGCCCCTGACAAAACCTATTTCTATTATCCTGTCAAAATCATACTGCTTGATGGAGGTTATCCTGCCGCTCATTACGTGTTTACGCAGAAGCATGGGAAATGACTGTGGTAGTTTGGGACTCGGAGAAACATACTGGCTCAGATGAGCCCTCTTTCCGGCCTGTATAATGAGATCTACCCGACCCTTACCGAAAACGAAGAGGTTAAAACGTATCTCATCTTCCAGTGGCTGATATATTTTCCCGACCTTGGCATCAATAAGCGAGAGCTCACCTGAGCTAAGTTCTGCCACAAGAGCTGCAACATCTGCACTTGCCATTTCCTCTTTCATAAAGCGACTATAATGCAGGTGTTGACTATAAGGTTTATGACAAGAAAGTAATATTAATGATAATCTGGCCATTGAGCCAGGAATAAGAAATTAAAACAACAAAAGTGCGAAAATGAACGAAAGAACACGGAATTTTCTTGTGAGCAGGTTCCAGACATACTACTCACAAGCTGAGATACACCTCCCTCCTGAACACATATCCCGTGAGTGGGGATTCATTCCTTTCAGCGACAGTTCTGAAACTTTTATGAAAAGACATATCGCTTTCGGCTCACAAGGGGAAATAAAGGACTATCTTAAAGGAATATCTCCTGCGCATGCTTATTATTCTGTTGCATACTATGAGTATCCCAGCGCACCTAAAATGAAGGAGAAGAACTGGCAAAAGGCAGATCTGATCTTTGATATAGACTCCGACCATCTTCCGGGGAAGATCAATTCGTATGCTGAAATGCTCGAAAAAGGGAAGAGAGAGACTTTTAAACTTATGGAATTTCTGCTCGACGACTTTGGATTCGAGGAAAAGGATGTACATATCGTATTTTCTGGAGGAAGAGGATACCACTGCCATATAACAGATCCTTCGGTACTGCATCTGGAAAGCCCTGAAAGACGCGAAATAGTTGATTATGTAAGTGGTAATTTCAATGTTGAATCATTTCTCGGGAAAGAAATAATGATCGGACAACATGGCAAGGGTACAGAAACTTTTGGTGGAAAAACTAATGCTCCTTCGAAATGGGTAATAAACAACTATGATAGTGGTTGGGGAAAAAGAATTGTAAATTACATTTCCACGTACTTAAAAGAAGAAGCAACTAAAGAAAACAAAGAAATGTTCAAAGACTTAAGACACATCAAAGGTTTGGGAAAAAACACATCTAAAACTTTTACTGAGCTAAAAAAGATTGCATCAGATGATAATGCACTGAATGATATAAGAAACAAAGGAAGACTAGATTTTGGATATGTACCTAATTTTAAAGAAATAATAGAAAATCTGATAAATCAAACAAAAGACAAGTCTAAAATCTATTTTGGTAGTACACAAATAGACGAGCCTGTTACCGCTGATATTAAGCGTTTGATACGTCTCCCGGGGTCTTTACATGGCGGTTCTGGGTTAAAGGTCATGTCCTTAACGATTGATGAACTTGAAAAGTTCGAACCTTTAAGAGATGCGGTGGTCTTCAATAATAAATTGACAAGGTTAAAAGTCATCAAGCCCTTTGCAGTGCAGATGAAAGGAAAAGATATCGAGGTGGAACCAGGAGAGCAGGAACTGCCGGAGTATGTGGCTGTACACCTTCTGTGCAGAGGAGTAGCTGAAATATGACACAACTAAAAGACATACAAAGGATATGCTACACAGTGAAGTGCTTCTCTCCCCAGAACCTTATTACCTGATTTCTTTAAGAGCGCGACAAGGCTCAGACAATAAAGACTTAATAAACAGATTGTTTATTTTGATCCCTTCTGACAACAGAATGAACTGAATTTATATAAAGACATTCGCTATTCAAAAGAAGACAATTGATTTGTATGTAGATATTAATTATGTAATGCCTGAAAACAGCGATGTTTCCGGGAAAAATATAGTAGCATAAAAAGTAAATAGACATATTTACACATTAATCTACAAAAATAAAGGTGACAAAATGTTCTGCTACCAGTGTGAAGAAACAATGAATGGGGAAGGCTGCACAAATAACGGCGTGTGCGGTAAGAAAGGGGAAATCGCAGATCTTCAGGATGAACTTGTCTATGTGCTTAAAAGCATTGCATTCTACAACCAGAAAGCAAGAGAGGCAGGCATTTCTGAGAAGAGCACTGATGAGTTTATGCTTGATGCACTATTCTCAACTATAACGAATACTGATTTCAGAGCTACCGGTATTAGGGACCGTATTGACAGAGGACTTAATATTCAGAGTGAGATCAGGCAAAAGCTTCTTGAAAAAAAATTATTCAATGAGGATGATCTGCCTGAGATCGCAACTTTGAACCCGGAAAATCTCAAGGAAAGGAATACCAGTATACTTGCAACAGAGAACGAAGATATCCGATCATTGAGAGAACTGCTTATCTATGGTATAAAAGGAATTGCAGCATATTCACATCATGCTATAATGCTTGGCCGCAATAATAAAAAAGTTAATTCATTTATAGAAGAAGCTCTTGTGGCAACCACGGATGACAGCCTAACTGATAAAAAGCTCATCTCATTGATCCTGAAATGTGGGGAAAAAGGTTTTGATGTAATGGCGGAACTTGACATGGCAAATACCGCCACGTTTGGAAATCCAGAACCTACGCCGGTCAATATAGGAACAAGAGATAGGCCTGGAATCCTTATCAGCGGACATGATCTGAATGATCTGAAACAATTATTGGACCAAACCGAAGGAACCGGAGTAGATGTATATACCCATGGAGAGATGCTGCCTGCAAATGCATATCCTGAATTTAAGAAGTACGAACATCTGATCGGCAACTACGGAGGTTCATGGTGGCGTCAGCAGCATGAATTTGAGAGTTTCAACGGACCTGTATTACTGACGACCAATTGTATAGTTCCACCCAAGAAAAGCTATATTGACAGGTTATACACTACAGGTCCCGTAGGTTATGATGGTGCCACACACATTGTGGCTGAAGATGGTAAGAAAGATTTCTCGGCCATCATCGAACAGGCAAAAACCTGTGAGCCTCCGGTACAACTGGAAGATGGTACAATTATGACAGGTTTTGCTTATAATTCGGTACTATCTAACGCAGATAAGATCGTTGATGCCGTCAAAGCAGGCAAGATAAAGAAGTTCATTGTTATGGCAGGTTGTGACGGCCGTCACAAGGAGAGGCAATATTACACTGATTTTGCTGAGGCACTTCCAAAAGATACTGTCATACTTACAGCCGGGTGTGCAAAATATCGCTACAACAAACTTGATCTGGGAGACATTGATGGGATCCCAAGGGTACTGGATGCAGGACAGTGTAACGATTCATTTTCACTGATCGTCATTGCACAAGGACTCATGTCCAGACTTGGATTCATCGATGTTAACGAAGCACCGATCTCGTACAACATAGCATGGTACGAACAAAAAGCAGTCCTTGTGTTGCTTACCCTTCTAAGACTTGAAATACGTAATATTACCCTTGGTCCAAAGCTTCCGGCATTTGTCTCACCAAATGTTCTTAAAGTCCTGGTGGAGAGGTTCAATATAACACCTAACAGCACTATAGAAGCAGACATGGAGAGGTTATTGAAATAAGACACCTAAATACGAAGACGAGTGTGTATTAAAGAGGATTATTATCAATCCTTTTTAAAATTACGTGATAGGTTGCAGTTGAGACCTATCGTCTAACACACTAGTCATTTTAATATATTAATTTCTCTTTTTTATTTATGGTTTAGATTTTGAGTATAGCTTTTGCTAGCCTGATAAGAAAGAAGAACCTAATGAAGTAAAACAAAAAGAGAAAATGCAAGAGATAAATAAATGTCAATTCAATTTTATGTGCATAAAAATAGAGGAGCTTGCAGAATCCTCTTGATTCAATCATAGAAGGTCACTCAATATGAAATATACTATGATGAGTATATATTAGGTGCTTAGTAACTATAGTATCCTTGTAACAAAGGAGGCAGTATGATGCTGCTGAACAATAAAGGTTTAAAGGTTGACAGAGTGTCATATACATCCCGGCAGGTCCAAAAAGAAGGACATAATATTGTGTTTTAAAGTTGGAAGGAAAACCACTATGGAGAATGAGTTGTCGAGACTGGATATCGAGTATGCGGCAATGCACCTGATGTGCAGAGGTGCAATATAATATGGATAGAGCAGAATTGAAAGAGATCCTGCGCAGCGAGAGCAGTTCTTCCCTCAGGTCCTTAAGTTCTGATTTCTTCGAGAGTGTAGCTAAATACATCCGGGAACTGGAAGATGAAATCAGACTGATCAATAATCCCAGATCTGTTGAGTCCAGGATGCTGGAAGATGAACTTCAGAGTGCTATCACAGATATCGAAGTAATATTCCTGCGCAGGATAAAGAAGATCACCACAAGGGCAACTTCAAATGCATTTTCAAAAAAATCACCGAGTCAGGATATGGACAAACTGTTGCCTGCTGAAAAGAAGATATATGATTCTGTACTATCTGCAATAAACTCTGCAAGAGGAGAGCTGCTGGAACCGATCCTTAATCCAGAGATGCCACCTTCAAGATGTGTACCTTCCAGAGAAAATGCTTCAATGGGCGTTGCTATGCAAGAGCATGTTCATGGGGAAAAATCTGATCGAAGTACTCCGGAAGCTCTTGAGAGAACAGAAGCAGAAAGAACACAGGAAACACCCTGTGAAAGTATTCCAGCCGTAATAGGCAAAAGTAATATAAATGAAGAGTTCGTTGTTGTGCGAATACTGAAGGACATACCTACCTTTAAGGCTTTAGATAATCGTAATTATGCGCTGCGTGCAGAGGATGTTGTTGTTTTGCCGACCCTTAATGCGCAAGGTCTTGTGAAACGCAACGTTGCACACATCATCAAGGAACTATGATTCAGATCAATAAAGGTGTAGATAATGAAGATCCCAAAAAGATTCAGAACACACTGCCCTTTCTGTAAAAAGCACACCGAGCATGTGGTGGAGAGGGTGAAGAAAGGAAAAGCTTCCTCACTGACACATATCGAAAGGCAGAAGAAACGCCAGATAGGAATAGGCAATAGCGGAAAATTCTCAAAGGTTCCTGGTGGGGACAAACCCACTAAAAGGATATACCTCAGGTATCGCTGCTCAGATTGCAATAAATCACATCAGAGGCCTTGTTTCAGAGCAAAGAAATTTGAATTTGCGGAGTGAAGATCAATGTCAAAACCAAAAAGCAGATTTTTACGTGTCAAATGTAATGACTGTGAGAATGAACAGGTTATCTTTGGCAGCGCAAGCACCAAGGTAACATGCCTGGTATGCGGCAGGACCCTTGCGGAGTCTACCGGTGGCAAATCAACTATAACAACACACATCCTGGAAGTCCTGGAATAAATTTACATAAAGTGATCAGATGGATATCAATGAGTGGCCAGATGTTGGCGATTTTGTAGTATGTACAGTAAAGGACGTAGTGGACTTTGGTGCATATACCACACTTGAGGAATATGGTGGGAAAGAAGGATTCATCCATATTTCCGAGATCAAGGCCGGATGGGTAAAATACGTACGTGATTACGTACGTGAAGGTCAGAAAATTGTATGTAAGGTCCTGAAAGTGGATACTGGCCGCAGACACATTGATCTGTCCCTCAAAGATGTCAATGAACACCAGAAACGTGCCAAGATCCAGGATTGGAAAAATGAGCAAAAGGCTGCAAAATGGCTGCAGTTCGTGGAAGAGGAAACTAAAATAAAGGATGAAGAGCTGGATAAGCTTAAGATCAAACTTCACGAAAGCTTTGGAAGCCTGCATGCTGCCTTTGAAGAAGCTGCAATCAATGGGGAAGCTCCATTTGTAGAAATGAAGCTCAAAAAGAATGTAATTAAGAGCATTCTAAGGATTGCCCAAGAGAACATAAAACTCCCGTTCGTCGATATCGCTGGTTTTGTGGATCTGAACTGTTATCTGCCCGAGGGGATCGAAGTGATTAAAAAATCACTGATGGCTGCCAATGAGACCCAAAAAGAGGGAGTAAAGATTGAGATCACATACACAGGTGCTCCAAGATACAGGATCAAGGTAATTGCACCTGACTATAAGACTGCTGAATCTGTGTTAAAGAATGCTTCTACTGCTGTTATCACAACAATACACAAACTGGGCGGCCAGGGAGTGTACCATCGTCATAACGAAAGTGTAAAGGCGTGATATACTGGTGGGTTCCAGGATAAAGAAGTGTGTCCAATGCGGGCAGTATACTTTAAAAGAGATATGTACTCACTGCGGAGGAAAAGCGGGTAACCCTTTGCCCCCGCGTTTTTCACCGCTTGACCCCTATGGAAAATATCGCAGGATTGCAAGGAGTAGGGATACCAATGCGCGAGAACAGGGTAATTCGTTTAGAAAAGAATGTTGATATAAAGGACCCCATAATGATCGTGGGACTTCCTGGTGTGGGCCATGTGGGAAAGCTTGTTGCTGAACACCTTGTGGAAGAACTTACGTCTGCAAAACTCATAGAAATATACTCTCCTCATTTTCCTCCCCAGATTCTCGTTGATGAGAACAGCGAGATAAGAATGGTCAACAACGAGATCTATGTTTGTAAAACTGAAGAGCATGATCTCCTGATACTTATTGGTGACCATCAAAGCAATACTACCAATGGACATTACGAACTCTGTGGGTTGTATCTTGATCTCGCTGAAGAGATGGGGGTGAAAATGGTTTACACCTTGGGAGGATTCCCAACCGGACAATTAACCCACATAGATGAAGTCCTGGGTGCAGTAAGCAGAGCTGAACTGAAAAGCAGGCTGGAAGAAATAGGAGTGCAATTCAAACCAAATGAGCCTGGCGGAGGTATTGTGGGTGCTTCAGGCCTAATGCTTGGCCTGTGTAAACTAAGAGGCATTGATGCTGCATGTCTAATGGGCATGACATCAGGCTACATCGTTGATCCGAAAAGTGCTCAATCATTGTTAAAAATAATCTGCAAGCTATTTAATCTGGAAATAGATGCAGGACCTCTTGAGGAGCGCGCAAAGGAAATGGAAAAGATAGTTGCAAGGCTGAAAGAGTATGAACAGCAACAGCAACAATCCCAGATGATGCCAGAGATCGGAACTGGAGAAGAGGATCTGAGATACATCGGTTAAACCCATGAAGATCAATGCAGACCTGCATCTGCACTCTAAATATTCAATGGCATGCTCCGATCGGATGGAACTGCCTACAATGGCTGTAGAGGCCTCAAAGAAAGGAATTAATCTTGTAGCAACCGGTGATTGTATCCATCCTAAATGGCTTGAGGAAATAAAAAAAGCAGCCATTGATGATGAAACTATAAGGATCAGTAACACTGATTTTGTACTAACCACCGAAATCGAGGATAAGTTCAGAGTACACCATCTTCTTATACTGCCCTCCATGTCCAAAGCAGAAGAACTCGCTGTTGAGATGGAAAGACATGGAGATATAAAGACCGATGGCAGACCTACAGTTCGCATGGACGGTTGTGAAATTGCAGAGGTTGCAAAGGACATAGGTGCGTTAATAGGGCCCTGCCATGCATTTACTCCCTGGACATCCATGTATGCAGCACATGATTCCCTACAAGAATGTTACGGGGATATGACAGAATACATATCTTTTGTTGAACTTGGACTTAGTGCAGATAGTGACTACGCAGATCGCATAAGTGAACTGCATAGACTTACATTTCTTACAAATTCCGATGCCCATTCGCCAATCGTCAATAAGCTTGCCCGGGAGTTCACACAATTGGAAGTGCCGGAAGTAACTTTTGAAGGGATTGAAAAAGCGATCATTAGAAAAGAAGGCTATGGTCCGACACTTAATGTAGGCTTTTATCCCCAGGAAGGCAAATACAGCGAATCAGCATGTATCAAATGTTTTACCCATTACACTATGCAACAAGCTGTGAGCCTTAAATGGAAATGCGGCAAGTGCAGAGGACAGATCAAAAAGGGTGTAAAGGACAGAGTAAACGAACTTGCAGATGTGGATGAACCTCAGCATCCTGACCACAGGCCTCCCTATGTGCATCTGGCACCCCTTTCTGAAGTCATAATGATGGCATTGGGACATGCCAGCATAAACACCAAGGGAGTACAAACAGCCTGGAATTCCCTGGTGGAAAGATTTGGCAGCGAGATAAAAGTACTCCTTGATACCCCGGCTGAAAATATAGATTTTGTAGATCGTAAAATAGTAAATGCCATCATGGCCTTCAGGAACGAGGAGATCATCATCCATCCGGGTGGAGGGGGGCAATACGGCTGGCTGGAATTGCCTGCTGATCGAAAAGACAAAACCAAATCCTCAAAATTTGAAAGCGATCATCCGGACAAAAAAGATAAACAAAAATCTCTGTTTGATTTCTGAACCGCCACGATATCTATATAATATAGTAAGACCTTCATCAAGTTCGCAACAGCGGTGCCGAGGTGGCAGAGCGGACCAATCCAACGGAACAAATGCCCAGGAGTCTATATGCGATCGGCTCGAGACCGGTTTCCCCTGACGGGGTGCTTGGGTTCGAATCCCAACCTCGGCGCTTTATATAAGTTTATATAAAATTCTGATTATTGATAAATACTATTTGCATTAATGAACAACATCTCTTCATTTTTGTTTCCCACAGACAACAAAAGCTGGTCATCCTCAAGCGTCATTGATGTTATCCTCCACAGAGATAACAGGTATTGAGGTTCCAATGATTCATCGCCACAGTATGCGAGCGTGATCATCCCTGGCTCGATGGTCATATTGTGACCATCTGTTGCATAGTTTCCACTGCCGCTATTACAGTCAGTTGTTATTGAGTATGTACCATCGGTATGGAATGTTAAGGTATATCTTTCCTTATTCGGAACAATAGACAGATTTTCAGAAGATGGTCCGATCACTCCGGCCCACTGCCAGTTTATATTGGTGATTTTTTCCAAAGAGATTTTTCCACTATCTGTTTGTCCGTTGTTTTCACCCGTTTGGTCCTGGGACTGTATACAACCAGAGGTTGATGCTATACACGCGATCAGAAAAAGGATAAGTAGCAAGGATAGAGTTTTTATGACTTGTTTCATTTGTTTACCCCCTTAGATATTGACAAAGGGAATATGTTATTTTGCTATTTATCCATTGCTTAAACTTCAAATTGATTTGAAGCATTTTAGTTTAATCTAAATAACAGAATTATCCATTTGAACAGTAAAATTCTCAATAATAACAGTAACATTATACCGAAAATGAGAATAGAGGGATATCATTATATATTTTAATAAATATAATAAAAAGATGTACAGCAAACAACAATTAGAAACAGATGTGCATTTAAAAAAGTAGGTTTTTTATTTTTTGATTAAACTGAGCTAGCAATCATTGATAGTTACAGTTAGTTTTTTATCGTGAAAGCCTATTTGAGATGTGTTTTAATGGAATCAACAACAAAATATAGTTCCTATTTCGGCCAGGTAGTGGCCTTTATGAATTTCTCATACACACTTGAAGAATGTAGCTGCATACTGCCCAGTGTTGTACCGACAGGCACAAAAAACAATACACTCTGGAATACTAATTTAAGAGATAAGGTCATATACAGACACTTCAACCGTGAGTATTTCCCTTTAAGCCATGATTGGTCGCTTTTGCATAAATTCTATAGAATACTATGTAGAGATCCTTTAAAGAAAAAAAAGAGGTGATAGCAGCCTTGGAACACCCTATAAGCATTTCAGAATACCTATCTACAGAAGAATTAGAAAAAATAAGAGAGTTCGCAAAGGACAAAGAAACTCCTTTTATTTTACTCAGCTTGAAGAAGATTGAAGAGAAATACGATGAACTGAGAAATAATCTTCCCTTTGCCAAGATCTACTATGCAATGAAAGCAAACCCCGCTGAAAAAGTAGTGAGACTGTTACACGAAAAAGGGTCTAATTTTGATGTGGCAACCATATATGAGATGGAACAGCTTCTCAGAATGGGAATAAGTCCTGACAGGATGAGTTACGGCAATACCATAAAAAAAGCAAAGGACATAAAAAAAGCCTATGAGTATGGAATCAGGCTTTTTGTTACAGATTCCCATAATGACCTTAGAAAATTAGCTGCCAACGCACCTGGGTCAAAGGTATTTTTCAGATTGCTCACTGAAAGTAACGGGGCAGATTGGCCTCTATCCAGAAAGTTCGGCGCACACACAGGACAGATATATTCTCTGATCGTTGAAGCTAAAGAACTGGGTTTGATCCCATACGGACTTTCTTTCCACGTAGGATCACAGCAAAGAGATATTGGAGAATGGGATCACGCCATATCACAATGCAAGTATTTGTTTGATGATGTTAAACGTTATGAAGGAATAGAGCTGAAAATGGTAAATCTGGGAGGAGGATTCCCTGCAAAATATCTTAAGCCCACTTGCAGCACTCAGCAATATGCCGAAATCATTACAACATATCTGCACGAATATTTTGGAGATGAACTTCCAGAGATCCTTATAGAACCAGGCAGATACATTGCAGGAGATGCTGGTGTTATAGTTACGGAGATCGTGCTCATCTCCAAGAAATCCGATTCAAGCCAGTATGAATGGGTATACCTGGATATAGGAAAGTTTGGAGGGCTTATAGAAACTTTAGATGAGGCTATAAAGTACCCAATCTACCCTGAGAAAGGATACAATGGCAATGGCGGCAAAGAAGTGATCCTTGCCGGACCTACATGCGATAGTATGGATATACTCTATGAGAACTTTAAGTACGAATTGCCTAAAGGTATAAAAGAAGGGGACAAACTGTACATACTTACTACCGGAGCATACACATACAGTTATTGTTCAGTAGAGTTCAATGGAATACCTCCAGTGAAGGTATATTTCATTGACTGATAAAAGATCCTTGAGAGAGGATATGAACATAGCTTCATATCCTCTTGAACTTTACAGCAGTCCCGTAAGCCAGTAGTTCTGCTGCTCCGGTCATGGTCTGAGAGGTCGTGAAGCGCACATTTACGACGGCATCAGCATCCATTTTCTCTGCTTCTTCCACCATTCTCTGTAATGATTCTTTTCTGGATTGAGAAAGCAGATCAGAATAACCTTTCAATTCCCCGCCTACTAAATTCTGCAGACCTGCAGCAATATCGCTTCCGATATTCTTTGCACGCACAGTATTACCAAAAACTACTCCCAGTATCTCCAATTCCTTACCATTTACATCATTTGTGGTAGTGATAAGCATTTTTTCACCTATTATAGGAGAGATATGAACATTCCTATTTAAAACCAAAACACTTGTCATTCATGTCTTAGCGCTTCTACAGGGTTCATAGATGCTGCTTTGTTAGCAGGATATACACCGGCGACCAGACCTACAACAAATGCAATGCTAAAGCCAAGCAGAATCAAATATGGAGGAAAAACATGAGGAATAGACAGATAACTTTGCACCGCGTAAGAAGCTATAGCTCCAAAAAGCACTCCAAGAACTCCCCCTATTGTGCCTAAAAGAGTTGATTCTATCATAAAAAGTAAAAGAACATCGGTCTTCTTAAAGCCTAAAGATTTCATGAGACCTATCTCCCGTGTTCTTTCGGTAACTGTGACCAGCATGATGTTCATGATTCCTATAGAACCCACAATCAGAGCCACAAGCGCAACCAAGGTTATAAGGATCGTAAGGGTTTTAGAAAGCTGATCCAATTGCTCGATGATCTCCGCCTGATTGAAGATCCTGTAAGGCTTCACATCATCATTATCAACATCCCTTGCAGAAACACCAAGAGCACGAGCCAGCCTGCGGTCAACCTCATCTGAAACAGCGCTTACAGATTCTGCACTGCTGGTCTTGGCCGTTATACCACCATAATCAGAGACATTGAGCAGCCCGTTCATAGTAGCGATCGGTATGTATATCGTAATGTCCCTGTCAGGACCACCCTGAACAAAAGCATTCTTTGGAGATTCTATAATGCCTTTTACCTTGAATTTTTGAGTTACTGTGGAACCATCCGTTCTTGTAAAGGTAATATCTATATAATTATTAATAGACACATTGCGTTTGAACTTCTCATTAGCAACCTTCCAGCCCAATACAGCTATATATTTATCCTTGTCAGTGAGAAAGTTGCCTTTTTCAAGCTGAATATTCAATATATCCTCAGCGTCCTGGGACACACCTTGTACATCTATCTGTCTTTTATAAGAAAGATATGTTACAGCAGCCATTCGTCCGTTACTGGGTGAAACACCCTCCACACCAGGAGTATTCCTGACAATATTAAGTTCATTTTCATAGAGAATGTTCACATCCTGACTGTAGATGACAATAAAATTGGACCCCTGAGTGCCCAGTTCATCGGTAAAGAACTGATTGAAGCTGGCCCCAAGGGAAACATTAGCTACAACTGCTGCTACTCCTATGATGATACCTAGCGTCGTAAGTGCAGAGCGAAGCTTTGCATGCGTGATACTTCCCATCCCCAGATCCAGAGCCTGTCGCATGTTAACCAACTGGTAACACCTCACTCATGCCTGAAAGCCTCCACCGGGTCCATCCTTGCTGCTTTATTAGCAGGGTAGATACCTGCCACCAGACCGACCAAGATCGATATTATAAAACCGATGATGATCTGGTTCACCGGAAATACATTAGGCAGATCCAGGAAATAGTTTGCAATGAATGCAACACCAATACCCAGGACAGTACCACATATGCCACCTAAAAGGCTCAGTATTGTGGATTCGATCAAGAACAAGGTGAGTATGTCCTTCCGGGTATATCCAAGCGACTTCATGAGACCTATCTCCCTTGTTCTTTCGGTTACTGTCACCAGCATAATATTCATGATACCTATGGAACCCACCATGAGAGAGATCAAGGCTACGGAAGTCAATAAAGAAGTAAGAGCTGTAGAAACCTGATCTGTTTGCTCCAGGGCATCTATCTGATCGAACATGACATAGGGTTTTGTATCATCATTTTCAAGTTCCCTGGTTGATACTCCCAGATTCCTGGCCAGGAGATTATCTATATCATCAGCTGTTTCACGTACTGAATCCAGACTTGATGCTTTTATGAAAAAACCATCATAATCGTCTTTTCCAAGCATCTGGTTCATGGTACCTATGGGAATAAATATCCTGATCTCAGGCTCCACGCCAGTCTGTACAAAAGCAGTGTTTGGATCTTTTATTATACCTTTTACTATGAACTTTTGTGTGACTACACCCCCATCCTCTCGTCTGAATGTGATTTCAATGGGGTTCTTTACAGAAATCTTCTTATCGAACTTCTCATAGGCAACCTCGGACCCTAAAACTGCAACATACTGATCCTTATCATTGAGAAAACTCCCTGCATCCATTTTTAGATTGGCAACTTCCCCATAATCCTCTATAACACCCTGTATGTCTATCTGCCTGGAAGTTGAGAGATAAGTGACCCTGCCCATCTGCTGATTCACCGGAGAAACACCTACTACACCCGGAGTGCTCCTTATAAGATCAAGTTCCTTATCAAAAAAGACATTGATACCCTGGCTGTAGATCACTATGAAATTTGAACCGACAGCACCGATCTCATCATTGAAGAACTCATTAAAACTGGCGCCCAGAGAAACATTGGCTATCACAGCAGCTACCCCGATAATGATTCCCAGAGTCGTAAGGACAGATCGCATCTTTGAGCTGCTGATACTGCCTGTCGAGATATCAATGGATCGCCGGAGGCTTATCATTTAAGGCCTCACTTTTGCTTTCTGCGCTTGTACATAAAGTAGCCGGCACCTGCAAGGACGGCAATAAGAAGCACCAAGACCACAGGACCGATATTACCTGATTCCTTTACACTTTCCAGTTGTAATTCCCTCACATCGATGAGCTCTTGATGTTCGTTAAGACCATTCCTGTAATTTGCAGTGATCTTTATTTCCTGGGAAGAATTATCCGAAGAAGTTTCCCCGTATATCTGTATGGTAAAAAGTTCATCCGGGTCCATGGAACCAATGAAGTATTCAGCAGGAGAAAAATCTACATTTTCTGCTTCAAGCCTGACACTTACTGAGGACAGTTTATTAGGATGTATATTAGCTACATCGAACTCCAGAGTTCCTTTTCCGTTCTCCAGTTTAAGAGGTCTAGAGGGAACAATGCGCACAGACGAGGAATCAACCTTCAAAGGGATACGCCAGTTGTTATTATATGAATGAGAACTGCCTATTGTTGAAAAATCAAGGTAGTAAGTACCATCTGATAAATTCTCATCAACATTTACGTTATATGTAAGGACCATCGATTCACCCGGACCCAGGATACCATTTCCATAGTAGGTGTCGGTAGCCACCGTTATACCCTCCGTTCCTTTCAAGGTCGCAGATTGGACCCGGGCATTGGTATCGAAATCTTCACCATTTATGGTCAAAGAATATGAATTTGCACTGTTTTTAAGAGTAAAAGTAATAGTACCGGTGTCACCGGGCATAAAAACTTCCGGTTCTTTTGCGGGATTGCCTTCAATCTGGACATTGCCTTTGCTGTTAAAGGCTGTGGAGCCTACAGTGATCTCAAAGGTCTCCTCGACCCATGCACCATCCTTTTCTTTCTGGTATTGGATGTCAAAGGAGGCAACACCTTGTTTTGAGTCTTCGTCCACAAACAACCTATATTTGTGTACTGCCGCACTTTTTGGCCCAAGTATACCAATGTTTTTAAGGGCATTAGCTTCCGAATCCAGAGACAGAGGGTACTCTGGGACCATTTTTACGGAAAGGTCCTCTGATCTGCCTGAACCTGTGTTCTCGACCTTGATCCAGATGTCAACATATTTACCTATCTCTGCAGGCACAGGTTCATATTTAAGAACACTGACACTAAGAGATGAACCTGAAGCTGCACACGCAACCCCCGTTGAAAGTAAGCATGAAATAAGGATTAAGCAAACATATTTAAAAATTGTTCTGATATTACCACCGCCTAGTTATTAAGCACACCATCTTTCAAATATGCCACTCTGTCAGCATAGCTTGCGATATTGTCATCATGAGTGATCATTATAATGGTCCTTCCTTTTGTATTAAGGTCCTTAAACATTTCCATGATCTCTAATCCGGTCTTGCTGTCGAGGTTCCCTGTGGGTTCGTCCGCCAGGATTATAGATGGATCATTGATCAGAGCCCGCGCTATAGCCACACGCTGTTGCTGCCCCCCCGAAAGTTCAGAAGGCCGGTTATTACGGCGATCTTCAAGCCCCACAAGTTGGATCAACTCATTTGACCTTTTAGCAGGCTCGACACCATTTTTTGCATTGGCATAAGTAGGAAGGAGAATGTTCTGGGCCGCAGATAACCTGGGAACAAGATTGAAGTTCTGGAACACAAAACCGATCTCCAGACCTCTTAATCTTGCAAGCTCCGAGTCAGATATTGTATTGATGTCCTGACCCATGAGTACCACCTGCCCGCAGGTAGGCCTGTCAAGACATCCTATCATGTTCATAAGGGTACTTTTCCCAGAACCTGATGGACCCATTATAGCCAGAAACTCACCTGGGTAAACCTTCATATTTATGCTCTTGAGTATCTGGATCTCCATATTGCCTGCCCAGTAGCTCTTACAAAGATCCCTCAATTCAATGATAGGATTACCACTCTGTGATATTGTACTATTCAAGCTCTCAACCTCATTTGAAGGATCTGAAAAGTAAGCACATAAGCAGATTGAACCAAATCTATATATATTCTTGGAAAAAAAATGCAATAAAAAAAGTGGACATAAAATGTCCATAACAAGATGATTGTTGTAGATGGTCATTTTAATAGAGTGAGAAGAACAATGCTGGAAGTCCTTAACAATCCAAATGGATTCTTTGAAAAAAAGATTAAAGATGGAATTGATCTAAAGCCACCTTATGCTATAATCGGTACATTGTCGTTTCTCATCCTGGCCAACGCTGTTGTATTAACTCAAAAATTGATGGGAAATCTGCTGGAAGATATACCTACCATTGCGCAGCTAATTGTGATAACCTTTGGACTAATATCTGTCATTGCCTCAGGAGTGGTTGGGTGGCTGATAACCAGTGGCTTATTCTACACTTTGTCAGTCCTCTTAGCAGGAAAAGGATATTTCAGCAGGGTCCTTGAGTTTATAGCCTATGGATTCCTACCTTTGGTCCTAAGTTCTGCTATTAGCCTGGTGCTGATGACAGTTATGTGCCTGTTTACTGATTTTGCAATGAATGATCCGCTGGCCATAGAACAGGCCATGCTCAAAAGCCCATACATGATAGCTTCTAATGCAATTAGCATTATCATGGCTTTGTGGAGTGCAAACATATGGGTTTTTGCCATGATCCACTCCAGGGATCTTACTACCAAGAAAGCCATGATCACCGTAGGAATACCAATGGGACTTTACCTGGTCTATATGTTATACACAATGTATCTGGCACTTGGATGATAGCAAAAAGGAATAAATGACAAAGAACAGATCTATAGGACTTTCAGATCAAATTGCTGGAAACTGGATGACCATTGGTTCGAAATCCAAACCCTTTAAAAGTATCGATTCATGACTTTTAGTTATATTTTTTGATTTAAAAATATTTTTTATAGAAACTTGTTCAATAAACTGTGTTCATAAAAAGTATTAATAAGAAGATGTTTATTATATAAAACTAGTTTAGCAAGATAAAAGGTGTATATGATGCTGGAAGTTCTTACCAATCCCGGTGGATTCTTTGAAAAGAGGACACAAGAAGATGTTGATCTTAAACAACCTCTCATGATAGTGGGGGCAATAGCCCTTATATCCGCCATCAGTACCTACATAGTTGCAAGCAAGTTGATAGGTAGCCTGCCTGGTGATGTGGCCTCCGTGGCCCAGATAGGGGCAGCCATTGGTGCTATATTTGGTTTTATATTTACGTTCATTACGTGGGTGATATACAGCGGTATATTTTATCTGATATCATCTTTTGTGGGTGGACAGGGGAATTTCAAAAGGGTCCTTGAGTTTGTGGCATATGGATTCCTGCCATCGATAATAAGTTTGCTGATCAGCTTTTTTTTAACAAACAAAGCCTATTATTCGCTCGATTTTTCCATACAGGATCCTGCAATTCTGGAACAAGCCATGCTTTCAGACCCTTACATAATGGCATCCACTGCGATAGGAATAATCCTTACGCTATGGAGCGCGAACATCTGGGTGTTCGCTATGATTCACTCCAGAAACCTTACAGTGAAGAATGCTCTGATCACTGTAGGAGTTCCAATTGGATTGTACGTGATCTATATGCTCTATACATTAAGCAAGGTGTTTAATTAAAGATCAACAAAGAAAATGATAGCATGAGAAAGATCATTTTATTCTTTATCCTGTTGACCATATGCTTACCATATGCAAACGCAGATACTGAGATCCGGCCCACTATCACTGTGAACTATTCAGTCGAGCCTGGAGTATTCATGCCAGGAGATACAGGAACAGTAACCGTGGAACTAAGGAACATGGCTTCTGGTGAAGTATACGTCCGGGAGAATGACGAAACTTTCGATATGAATGCTTACATAGCGAGTGCCAACCTTAAAGGCAGCAGAGACATTACTATCCTGGATGGAAGACAGACAAACGTGGGATTACTGGGACCGGGAGACTACATCAGACTTGCATTTAATATAGAGGCAAATGAAAGCTCTTCCAATGGCATGCATTTCCTGGAACTTGAAGTAATAGGTGGCAGTAATATGTATAACCTCAACTACAGAATACCTGTAAAAGTTGATGATAGAGATTTGAAGTTAATTGTATCAGATATGCCACCGATACTCATGAAGGAGTATACCATAGTGAATGTGGAGGTCGTCAACTTAAGACAAAATGAGATCACAGGTGTTATGGTCACTCCGAAAGGAAAAGACATCAGGTTCTTCCCTGCCAATGCCTTTGTAGGCACCATTAATGGAGGCAATAGGTCTACGGCAACTTTCACTCTGAACACCATGACATCTGAGAAAGGTGATAAAGATATACAATTCTCTACTACGTATTTTAATGGAGACAACCTGCATACCTCTTCAGATACCAACTATACTGTACAAGTAGTTGACCAGACTGCACTTATACTGTCGGCCATAGAGCTAAACAGGATTGGAAATACGTATACCATCTCTGGGGACATTAACAATTTCGGAACCACAGATGCAAAGAACGTCATGATATCAATCATAGAAACTGAAAACATCACACCTGTACAGCCATACGAAAAATACTTTGTCGGAACCCTGGAAAGTGATGACTTCAGCAGTTTCGAGTTATCTGCTTCCACACAGGAAAACAATGTGGAAGAAATACCCTTGCTTATTGAGTTCAGAAATACTAACAATGCCTATGCACATATAAATGAGAACATCACCCTGCAAAAAGGAATGGTGACTGCGTCCAACGCCAGCGGAGGAAACTCCATCGCAATGATCGGTCTTGTTGCTGTCATATGCCTTGCAGTTGTGGGCATTATAGTATATTCCTGGAAAAAGCGCAAAGACTCAGAATGAACGGGGCATACATGCAAGGACCGATAGTCCAGCTCACTGATGTGAAAAAGATCTACCAGCTTGGAGCAAGCCGAATACATG
>CAZAMM010000028.1:0-25423 GCA_964486435.1 uncultured Methanosarcinales archaeon
TCGACCATCAGTATACCTCATCGTCGCAAAATGAGAAAACTTTAACAAAAAGATAATATCTGTCACCCAGACAGAGTAATCATTAATTAGAATATATATAAGTCTTTCCGTTAAAGGCAATTCCGATCAGCTAAAATAAAGTTTTATCCATAGATTGTATAGTTCAATAGATACCAATTTCTTCTGCCAGCGAAATGATACGCTCCATGCTTTCTTCAGTGAATTTTTTCTTCCTCATTTTTTCCAATAGCTGATCCATGTTTATTCTCGTATCGCCTGAAGTGAGGTTATCAGCATGTGCCACTACCTTCTCTTCAAGGGTCAATGGAAAGTAATCATCTTCCGGCAGACCAAGTTCTATTGCCTCTGCCATGGTAATACCGGCCCCTATATGCTTCTTGATTATATTGACTATCAAAGGATCAAGGCCCAGTTCCACAGCAATGCCCGCACCTATCACAGCATGGTCTATACCATGACTGCGACATCTGCCCAGATCATGGAGCAAACCACCTATTGTCACCAGTTCTATATTCACCTGTTTACCAGATGATACAAGTCCTTTTGCAATTTCGGTAGCATGTGCGGAAACTGCAATACAATGTGCAATAACCTTCTCAGAGCAGCCCTCATCTCTGAGTATTTGCAATGCTCTGTCCGGAGTAATCATATCATCTGCTTTCCAGATTTTTGATCCTTTCCTGTATTATATGAATGAATGACTGATTATCCTGGTGTACCATATCCTCACCACAGTCCGGACACATAAATACAGAATCTGAAGCCTGTTTAAAATCCATTCTTATACAACCCTCTGGACAAACATAAAAGACATTACTTTCCTCAAACTCCTTGCGTATTTTGAGGTTCTTAATCAACCTCTTTTTCTCCTTCACAAGCTGTTTTTCTACGTCTGACATATCGAGGGTCCATAAATAAGTGAGCCATCCACTACTGGCATCCCTTTCCCTCCTGCAAATTGCTAGTTTATTCTCATTCAATATGAACAGGGTTCTCCTTACAATATTAAGAAGTATGCCTGTGGCCTGAGCAATTTGTTCGTCAGTGACCTCACCTTCCGGCATTTTTTCGATCATAGCCAGCCCGTCTTCACCCACAAGCCGAATCAGGTATCCCCGGATAACAGGATCATTCATATCTATCAAAAACACTCACCTCAAGAATAGGATTATAATCTGCTGTATTGTAATATTAATTTTTGCACAAGATGCTCATATTCTATGCACCTGATCATATAGATCAGTCCTCAATTAGTTGCTTGATCCTTGCAGCGTCCCGTTCCAGCAAATTAAGAACTCTGCTGCGGTTCAGGCCAGTGTGCAATACAGAGGTTAAAGGATAGTCTGCAAGCGCCACGTAATCTTTTAGGGGTATATCTGCTATTTGTTGTTTGCACATCTCGGCCAGAACATGTGAGTTCATCCTTATCTCCTTATCTGTATATATAATGCATCTGCCAGCAGACCTTAGTACCTTTTCACATCTTCGGGGCAGCTTACCCCTAAATGCTTGCACATGTGCAGCGAAAAGGTTTATCCCGGTAGCCATTTCTACGGTATCAAGACTTCCCTGGAACCTGGGATTCACTTCTATGATCTGTGGTCCATCCTCCGTTACTATAAAGTCTATCCCCACAGATCCAAGAAGCCCCAGTTCGCTTATGAGCTTTTCCGAGATATTGCACATTTCCTCTGCGTATTTTCCTTCATAAGGAGTGATATTGCCGCAATAGGCGAACTGCATCCTTGTCAGCCAGGGAATACCTATCAACTGTTCATTCACTGCAATAGCTACTGCTTTATCTTTACTGGCAATGAGCGATACACTTGCAGGTTCACCCTGGATAAAATCCTGCATCATAAGATCATGGCGGATAAAAGACGGTTCTGTGGCAAGGATATCCTGGACTGCCTCTGAAAGTTGCTGTTCGTTGCAGGCTACCCTGTTAAATATCCCTCCCCCTGCTTTGCGGGGCTTGATCATTACAGGGAACTTAACCGGCTTATCATCAACATGCTCGTAAACGTGCGGATGAGGAAGGCCAAGTTCTGCCAGCTTGCGGGAAAGAATGAACTTATCCTGTACTAACTGAATACGTGCTGGCTCACTTGCAAGTCGTCCCAAGGGCAGATGATCAAAGTCCATTGTTTCAAATCCGGAACCTGGAACTATCGCATCAAAATCCACTTCAAAACTTCGGACCATGTCTAAGATAATGTTTGCTGTATCTTTGCCCCTGAGATCCATTTCACGAGGCAGCTCCTTTGTGGCAATGCAGCATGCTATTGTATCCTGATCGCAAAATGCATCAATGGCATACATATTATAACCTGCCCGGCTTCCGGAGCAGACAATATTACGGGTACTGAAACCAATTACAAGCACATTCAATAGATCAGTCCTTCAGTTATTGTTCTTTCTCCATTCAGGAGGCAAGAGAAATAATGTATCTTCTACCCTGATCACCGGGATCTCTTCATCTTCAGTTATTGAAAATCCTGAAGGTTTCTTCACATTTACGGTCCTGAAAGTGAATGGATCCAGCATCATAAGTTCATGTTCTTCTTCAGAAACAAGCACAGCATTGACAGCATCCCTGATGTTCCCTACATATCTGACCAATGCAATTTCATCTTCGGTAGCTATGAAACGCGAACCATCCGCAAGGTCAGTTCCAGTCAGCTTTTTTTCCATATGTTTGACCACTATTTTTTTGTTCCTGATACTTATGATGTCACCGGGTGTAAAGCGTGGCAACCTCATAGAAAAAGTTATTCTGTAGACGTCCCTGCCATCTTTCTGACCGAACAGAGAAGGAGATTCAGTGAACGTGCCACCTAGTTTATCTATTATCGCTTTGCAAACATGTCTGCCGGAATTGACCGATCCGATGTAGAGGTCCAGCCCCTCCTTTGATCTGATAGTTTCAGTAATGAATGCCAGACGGTCACCCTTGGCGCGCATCCTGTCAATGGTCATATCCACGATTCTAAGGCATGTTTCAAGTTCCTTATCCGTAGGTATTCGGTCGGTAGCCCTTATCTGAAGGATGCCTTCAAAATAACCTCCTGACATCCGGCTGCACATCTCACATGATTCACGAATTATTCTTATCTCGGTAAAGAGAACAGCAGTAACACTTTCTCCCTGTATTGCTGCAGCTACTTCCACTTCTGCCTTATACATGTGCGGAGTTAACTGCCTGGGAGCTATGCATACTTCAACATCTTCCGCAGCTTCATGTATCGAAAGATTATCTTCGACTGTTTTCAGGACAACAGTTTCAATGTCATATTCATCTATCCATCTGCCTCGGGTAAAACGTGCTCCACATGTGGCACACAGCTTTGCATGTATCACCTGGGGTAACTGAGCCAGAACGAAATTATGAAAAAAACATTCCCTGCATACGCCACTAAGCAATATATTAGTGCCTTTTCCACATTTAGGGCAAATGGTAGCGGTCATTGATATTCATATTGTGTGTGATTAGATAGGATTTTCGGTCGGTTTCATTCCCTATGCATTAGAAATTGTATGATGAGATACAAAGTTTAACAGTTTCTATTTGATCATTCCATTAAAAAAAGCGTACCCTTAAAGGGTACGGTAGTCAGACAGCTTCATTCCAGTTGCAGTCTGCACATTTATAATCGAAGTAATTGGCTGCACAGAACTTACATACCCTTGCAGGGGAATGCGGCTCTTTCTTATGGAGAGATATTATGTTAGTCATCATAGTTGCAGTTACCGGTTCACTGGTAAGCAGACATGGGAAATCTGCCAGTCTCATAAGAGCAGAGAACCTCACAGTTATGGCACATGCCGGATAAGTGTACCATTGTGGATTATTGAGCACCGTATTTCTTTCTATGGGGCTCAGATCGATAGGTATTCCCTGAATTACACAACCAGCACCTCTTGGCTTGTGATCTATGATCCTTTCTCCTTTCTCTATCAGGTCGATGAAGTCAACGTTATGCAATTCTGCCGCAGCACCTCTTTTGGGATTGGTGAGTACTAGATTATGGAATCTCTTCACCAGCAGGTCCAGCACCATCATGGTGGTGAACCCATCCATCCACAGGATCTTTGTAGCTGCCGCAGCTGCTGCATCCGTGGCTATGGTGAGCGGAGAATATTCATTCCTGAATTTGCCTTTGGCTTTCTCCATTGTAGCTTCCATTACTTCAGTAACAGCATTTATCACAGCCATCACCACATCATCCTTTGTCATGTTGAACATGGACTGGGATATGTGGTGTGCCACATCACCTACTCCGTAGGCAGGGACAGTGACTATGTTACCATAGAACACTTCATCATCCATTGCAGCCTTTACCGTCTTTCTCATCTTGTCCTTATACTGTGCCATATATTTACGCACGTCAAAGGACGTATGACCGGCTTCGTCCATGAGCCTGGCCTGGGCATCCGTGGGCGTATCATAGACCATCTTCAGCATGTCTATTTCTTCTTTCATAGCTTCGGATAGCGTCTTACCTTCCTCGATGGCCATCTGGAACTTTGCTCCCACTCCGTAAGAAGTGTTCATGCCCCATGATTTTGACGAAAGGATAGCTCTTTTGTGATCCTGTGGTATATCCATTTTCTGCAGGATCCTGTTGACAACATTACTGGTGCTGCCGGGTACAAATGCAAAGTCTACCACACAAGTGGGTCCATAGAATCCCCCATACCTGCGCACTGATTCTTTTCCAATGAGGGCTTCACACCTTCCGATCTCATCCACGAACTTTTCAACGGATGCTCTGAAAGCAGGATCTTCCTCATACAGGATCTCCATTATGGGCGGTGTCTGGTAATGCTCCACAAAAGGATCATCTTCTGGCCTGACAGTGTCAGTAAGCCCTGTAAGCACGTTGAAATGTGTGTTGACCGAATCCATATGCAGGGCAAAAACTGACTTGGCCTGTTCGCCCATGGGCTTCATTTTATTCACAGCATCGACATAAGGTTGTGCATCCTTCACCTTGAATGTGGTGCCCCTCTTTGCATTAATAGTGTCCACTACAGCTCTCTGTGCACTCATGGCTTCAGTTGCCATTTTATCATATAGTTCTTTCATTTGTATACCCCCGTATTTTTGTGCAGCTGTTGCAATCAGAAGGTGGCAGTTCCACTAAATGAACAAAATTTCAATGGGAAGCAGATCGTCCATTTACAAAATGGACACATCCATATGCACCCTTACTTAATTGCCAACACCTATTAAAAAAATAGTGGGAAGTCGTATAAATAAGAAACCCTCCACCGAATAATAGGCTGAATTTCAAATATCTAAAGAATACTCCATGCTGCCAGCACCTATTTTCTCAGCATGTTCCAGATGTATCATCGGATCAATACCCCATACATCCTCAATGGAGTGTATGCACCCCTCTTCACCTATTTTTTTATTGATCAGATCAAGGCTGGCCTTGTCAATGGCAACAGGATCCATTGAGGCAAGCATACCTACATTTCCCACAAAAGCGGGACCAGAGAAATTGAAACAATCACATCCCGGGGTCAGATCGAATACCCAGTTGATATATCCTATCTTTCCAGGAAGGAGCTTAACAGGTCCAAGAGCAGCTTCCCCTAAGAGAGCCTGCATTTCGGTGGTATGCCCTTCACGTGGCATTATGGAATCAAAACTGCATGACCCAAGACACGATAACTCGCCCCTGCACATGTTCTTATCAACAAATGCCTTGCCGTTTTCCAGGGATATGGCATCCCAGGGACATGTTCTGATACATTTTCCGCATCCTATGCAAGTTTCTGTATCAATATCCGGCCTTCCGGGAGAATGAACTTTTGCTTTACCTTCCTTGTCCAGACATCCCATCCCCAGATTCTTTACAGCTCCACCAAAACCAGATGCTGGATGGCCTTTGCAATGAGAGATCATAATCATCGCATCAGCATTTGCAATAGCAGAGGCTACTGTGATCTCATCTATATATTCCCCTTCTAGGGGTACCTTCACGCTGTCATCCCCAACAAGGCCATCAGCACAAATGAACGGTGCATTCATACTACCGAATGTAAATCCATTTACTGCTGCTGTCCAGAGCATGTCAGCGCCGTTGAAGCGTTTTCCACCGTACAGTACAGTTGTATCTGTAATGAATGGTATCCCTCCGGCTTCTTTTACAAGATCTGAGATAGTACGGATCAATACCGGACGAACATAGGTCGTATTACCGTATTCTCCGGGATGGATCTTGATGGCCACAAGATCGCCCTTTTCTACCACAGGTATTTTCTGGAAAAGTTCTTTTATCTGATCGATCTGTGTATTTGTAGGGCCTACCTCTGCAGCAGATCTAAAAAATACTTCACTCATAATGTTTCCTCCTTCAGCTGGCTAACGAGAGATATTTTGTGACATACCGATATAAAAACATATGTTAGAGATGCAGTAGAAGTTCTGTAAATTTAACACAATATCGCTTTCCATTAAAACTGTTCTTTTTTCATTGCAGCCAGTTTGCAGCTATAAATGAACCCATATATAGCACCCCTGTTTTTTAGAGATATATATAGAATATTTTGATAAAATATATATGTCTAATCTACCTACTATAGTGCATACAAGACAATCGGAGCAAAGAAATGAAAAAGCGAGTGAGGATAGAAAAATTTGATTGCGGTGAAACAAATAGCTTCCATACGATAATCAATGGTCGTATTGAAAGTTCCTTCACCACTGAAGATATGGAGATATACCGTTTTATGATGGGCGGAATGCTTGGCAAGTGAAGCGTAGAAGTGAAAGGTATCCAAATAAAATTTTTATGGAGATGTTGTATTAATGGAAAGCACTGCTGAGACCGCCATGTCCATGGACATTATAAGAAAAAATAAAGACCTTACAGTATCGGAAGGAACATTCAACATCACTTCCTCTGAACTGAGCAGAAAATGGTTAAAAGCAGTCGAGTATTTTACATATATAGACGATATCAATTTTTGAAGCAACTAGCAGACATCATCGACATACCAGTCCACATATGCAACAAGCTCTTTCTTATCCCAATCCTTTAGTTTTACAGGGCTGTCTTTCCTTGTGCCTTCAAAAAGATCTGTCATCATGCTCTCATCGAGTACATGTACTTTGTATGCCCCGTTTTCAGCCATTCTAATATAGTATCCGGGACTCAAAGTATCAGATTTTTTCCACATCCTGATCTTTTCATAATCCCAGAGAGATGTAGCCCATTGTGCAAGCTTTAAGATGTATTCATCTGACACTTCCTCAACATTACCTAAAATAACACAGTGCTTACAATTTTTTGTTAATTCGATACTGTTTTTCTGGCGAACTATATCTGACATGATAAGAACCAAATAAGACAACAAAGAAGTACTATAATTATCTTGTGTTCCTTTTGCACAAGCAATAAATATATAATATAAACATTTTATTTTTATTGATTGATGTGCACATAATATCTTTTGAAAATAATCCCATTATTGATCAGGATATATGTAATCTGTGCTGCCGCACGAAGTTTTTAACTTAAGATCATATTAAAAATCATTAACAAAATAGATATTTAAAAATATACAACAATAAAAAAACACAGTATCTAAATAAATTTTTAAAAGTAATGATCTTGGCAGAAACTTTTTGTGTGAAACAGGGAGATTTTTATAAGTAGTGAAAATAAAAATATTGGAAAGGGTCCGCAAAATGCGGACACCTGATTTTACTTTGCTTTTTAGGCTGTCTTTGGAGGCCAGTTCTTTTCCATCCATCCAGGAAGACGACCGGAGTCTGCAGGTCCGATCATTACCCTTGCACCAGTCTCATCTTCCACGTCACCCTGCAGGCGTGCTGCAAGTCCCGGGAGGATTATGGTGTTATGGGTTGTATCGTTTTTAAGATGGAAACCTGAATCCTCTATGCCTTTCTTGATCTTGGCTGCCGTGAGCTGACCACCTGCCACTGCAGCTTCCACACCGATACCATCGGTATCTATGGCCCAGAGGAAACAATTGATCTTGCTGGAAGCAAGGTCACTTTCCACTGTATAGTAGGTAAGGGCAAAGTTCGTTGTGACCAGCACAGGTGAATCCTTGTCAGGTGTCCCTACCTTGTACATGGCGGGCTGTACGCTCACAGGCTTTCTGGGATCAGTATAGATCGTATCCCTGATGTGCAGCTGGGGAAGCAGGGCATAGGGCTCAATGCTGTGCATTATCATCACATCGCCATACTTGATGGTGAAGATGGATGCGATTACTGTTTCCCAATACGAGGCACTGACAGCATCATCCTGTACCATCCAGGCAGTGAGCGGGACCGCCATTATAGGATAGGCTATATCCCTGTCTCCATCAACACCCGCTCTTCTGATCTTCAGGAAATTAGTAAAGGTCTTCTTTAGGCCCTTCCCTGAGGGGAACGTTCCCGGGTCAAGCACGAGCTTCTCTGTACCCATCTTTGCAAAGCTCACTGCAAGAGATTTCAGCGTGTCCAGATCATCAGGTGAGAACAATGTTACAGGCACATTGTATTCAAGTGCCAGATCTGCAACCTGCTGCCAGTTATCCTTATTTGCAGCATACAGGAGTGGATTTTTATCCTTTGACACTTCAAGGCCTGCTTTCAGTACATCAGGATCGAAGGAGCACAAAATAAGAGGCAGATCCGTAGTATCAATGACCTTTTTCACAGTATCAGCGAACTTCTTCGGGTCTTTGGAAACACACCTTACAGCTACCATGTCCAGTGTAAGGAAGTTGCCTACGTAGAACTTCTTGAAGTCCTGTATCTTCTGGACCCTTTCAACAAGTTCATTTTCAGGCATGGTATCCCATACATCATAGGCAAATGCTGTCTGGTCGAAGAATGTGAGCCTGTGGCGATATAGGACATCGTCCCCGCCGATCTTCACTGCCTTTTCGCCCACACCTATCTCCACTTCACGGATCTCCGGAGCTAGAAGTGCTTGCAGTTCCTTGAACTTCTTTTTGAACTTCTGTTCAAGCATGGGAGTACAGTCTGTAAGTTTCATGGATCTGTCTATTAGATGTGCAGCAAAGGCCATACAGGTCTGTTCACCACATTCACCGCAGTTGGTGCCCGGCAGATATTTATACGCTTCAAGAGGACTATTGATCTTCATTTTCACACCTCCGCTCCGACCCAGTTGCTGATATCAACTGCTTCTGTTTCAATAGAACCATAAAGGGTCTGGGTGATCTCCTTGAGCACCTGCACGGAGGTGGGATGCATCATCATAAACATGTCATTACCTGCAAGGGACAGAGCCAGGCCGGTGATGATCTCCCATATAGGACCACGGTATTCCCTTGGACCCCACTCCGAGTCCTGTGCCAGTGGTGATGAGACCATCCATGCCTCACGGGCACCCCATGCATTGGTGGTACCTGATGACATCGGGAACGTAAGCTCATCATCGCCCATAAGGCCTGCAAGCCTGATACGTTCCATGTTACTGTAAGCATAGTCCAGACCATAACCCAGAGCTGCAGTGGTTGGATCCATTACAATACTATCCCTTGGAACATTACACTGTTTCATGAGCTTCCTGTTAAGCTCTTTCTGAGCATTGATCTCAAGCTGCGTCCAGGAAAGCACAACATGACCGTTACTTATAGCTGCCTTGGCTATCCTCTCATAATCCAGGTTCAAGCTCGCAGAAGCAAGAAGTACACGCTCACCTGCTGCAGCTTCTGCAGCTTTCTCCAGTACCTCTGGGTCTTTCTGCGGGTTACCGGAACCACCGATGACAATAGGCACATCCACAGCCTGCAATACATCTTCCACCACTTTGGCTGCATCACGGGCAGACGTATCCTTGATAAGAGGATCAGTGGAGATCAAATGTATTGTCACCATGTCAGCATTGAAGTCCCTTACAACTTTCTTTGCCCATTCTGCCGGATCGTTGATGACATCATCGTAATTGGATTTTACTGCCTTGGCCATGCCAATGGGCATGTCGAAGACATCCATGGTAATATAGTTGCGGTGTGGCATTTCCGCATCAAAGTAGTATGGAAGGGCGTTCTCCCCACCCAGCGTGATAGTACTTTTCCTGGAGCCACCATCTGCGGATGTGGCACCCAGGGTGACTTCCTGTATAGGATTGGTCCAGTTCTTTACTGGCGCCACTTCAAACTTTGCAGCCAGCAATTCCTGCATTCTGATCTTTGCATCAGCCATCTCAGCCACAGGCGAAGGGGCACCGGCAACTCCCATTCCAAAAGCCTGCGCTAACAGCTGGTCTACCGGATATCCCAATATCCTGCCTATATTGGCCATGTGCAGAGAAACATGCGAGATCTCCTGTCCCAGTGCATAGGCAAGTGCAGGGTTAAGCCCCCCGCCGCCAGTGATATTCAGTTCGACATCACCCTCAATGGTCACTCCTTCAAGTGCTTCGATATCGAAATCCTTGAAGAGTTCAGTGATATCGGTTAATTTTGTCTTCTTTGTCATATGCATTCCACCATAAATCAAAAGAGCTTTATAAATTCAGTTTTCGGGAGATATTCTCTATTTCCTTTACAGCAGGCGAATCATCCGGAAGTTCCATAAGCGGCTGTCCTGCAAGGTCCCTTTGAACTATCATCTCGTCCATCGGCACCATACCTATAAGTTCCAGCTCCAGATCAGCAGCTGTCCTAACAATGGTTTCACTGGTACTGTCAGTGACCTTGTTAGCGATCACATATATATGGGCAACATCGGTTTCCATTTCTCCCACAAGCTCACGGATACGTTCTGCTGTCCCCATTCCCCTGCGGGACCCATCTGTCACTACAATAAGGTCATCCACCTGCTTGAATATCTTCCTGCTGAAATGTTCAAGTCCGGCCTCTGTATCGATTATAAGGACATCATAGTTATCTACAAGTTTATTCATTATGCCCCTTAACAGATTATTGACATAACAATAACATCCGGAGCCCTCAGGCCGACCCATGACAAGCAGGTCATATCCAGGCATCTCTTCCAATATCTCGTAGAGCTTGGACTCCAGAATGGATTGCTTGTTAACATCGGGAGGAAGATTGTCACGCTCTTCGTGCATGAATTCTTTCACATCACCAATTGTCCTGTGCACCTCACACCCCAGTGTTTCAGGGAGATTTGTATCAGGATCAGCATCTACTGCCAGAACTACTTTGTTTCCCCTGGTGAGATGGCGGATGAGTAAGGTGGTGATGGCTGTCTTACCAGTCCCACCTTTCCCGGTCACTGCTATTACTCTGGTCACAATAGTCCCCTATCATTCGATTTTCTTAATTATTATCTTGTCCACAGTAACCTTGGCGTTCTTGAGCACGATCTTTACGCCACCACTACCGGAGCCACCCATCATTGGCATAGAAGGCATGAAGCCCGCTGGCATCTGCTGTGGCATATATTGCATAGGCTGCTGATACTGTGCCTGGGGAGCCTCACTGGTCGCTTCTTCCTCTTCTTCAGGAGCTTCTTCTTCGACTACCCACTTCTTAACAATTGGATGATCTTTCTCTTTAAGGAATTTCCTCAGGGATTCAACGTCTTGTACATCCTCGTCCGTTGCGATCTTATCCTTAAGTTCAGCAGGGATGCTGTCCAGAACTTTCTGTTTCAGCATGTTAGGCATCCACACAACACGTTCCCATCCGCCATCGGCGCTGATGAACTTCGGTGAACGGAAGTAATTAACACCAATGCCCAAAAAACCAATTACCTGTTTACCTCCACCAGTCTGTCCTGCCATGGTAGAGAACTGAAGACCATTTGGTGCTGTTCCTGCAAAGTCCCTGTCCACCCAGCCGATACCGTCAACTTCAGGCACGTAGAACCCTACTACCTCAAAGCAGCCACATGAAGTGTGTGGATATTCAAAGAAAGAATGTAACTTAAGCCTGTCATATTCACCATTGGACAAGCGCTTTGCATGTTCGTTCACACCGGAGTACTCGCCTGATGACGCATCCAGAAGTTCTCCCTTTTCGATGGCGAACTGCGGGCCTTCAGGATCGACCTTGGCAGCTGCCCTCCCATCGAACCAGTTTATAGCACCGCACAGGGAAATTCTGTCTGGTGTAATAACACAGACATTGGTCGGTGCAAAGGACTGGCACAGAGTACAGCCATAGAAAGTGTCCACATCTTCATCATGCAGGCCCTTTGTCCTGTCATCTCTTGCCTTGTAGACATCTCTGGCGTTCTCTATCTCTTTTTCGATCTCTGCCTGATCTGTGATATACACGGTTTCCACTTTCTCTATGAATGGAAGCTCGTTCTTGAAGAGCATCATAATGGCCTTTGAGACCTGTTCAAAGGAAGTAAGTCCTTTTTTCACAGCCTCTTTACTTACTCTTAACCAGATATCGTCTCTCTGATTAAGGTGCATAAGTCCCTGAATATAATTCTGGAACTCATGGTTCCTCCTTTCGACAATTGATTCCAGGTCGGTCTCCACCAGTTCACCTGCGATCTTGTAGATCATAGCAATAGGATATCTGGAACCTTCAGCCATATCCGCAATGTCTGGTCCGATAAGTGTGAACTTACCATCTTCCACATCGTTCATATCAGCTGCTCTTACCAATTCGAAACCAATGGATTTTGGACCTGCAAGTTCAACATGCATATTGTCCTTTCTAATCCTTTCTCCCTCGAACATAGGAGATATCTCAAAAGGGAATTCATCTGCCATTTTACTTTCTCCGCGATTTCTAGATAATGCTTTAAAGGTTAGATATTAATTCATCAAGTGCTTCCAGATGGTCAGCAGGTTTCAGGTTCCCGAAGGACATATCTGCATTCTGTAAATAGTGCCTGTCTATTGCCAGTGTCTTGATGTCAGTGAAGTTCCTGAGGCCTGATAGTACCTGGTTCACATAGTATTTTTTGTGTCCGAGGAAGATCACCATATCATAGGAACCCTGGCCATCTAATCCCTTCCAGTTCTTGTCACCGAGATAAGTAGCAAGGAAGTGGATATTGATATACTTTGCATTTACGTCCTTGCCTTTGAAACCTTGCATGGAATGGCCGGTTGCAGCTATCTGCAGACCTTTTTTGCCCAGTTCTACGGCCTTGGCGATCATATCACTATCAAGGGCATCCGCACCGACTACCAGAAGTGGCCTCTTGGCTTTGGAAATAAGCTTGGCAGCCACTAGTGGCTGCACCGGTTTTGCATTCCTGGCTCCCCAGGTAGTATATATCATTGTGTTCTTTGTAGTATCCACCATCAGCACACACTCTCCTTACAAAGCCTCTTGACATTTGTAGGTTGTGCAGACACATCGAGTTTCATGGTCGGACCGGAGATGATCTTCTTCCTCTTCCAGTCGATCTCCCATCCATGATCTTTTTCCAGGATCTTCAGCAATTCCTCACGCTTTGCAAGAGGCAGGTCGGTTTCTATCCTTACGAACTTGTACCAGTCCTCAGGCATGTGCCCCATATACTTCTGACTAAGTTCTATATAATGAGTGAGCTTGATCATACGTCCCATATTATTGTCACTTGGCCTGATACAGTTCTTTGCGATCATGGGCATGAGCTCTTCTAGGCTTTCTGCAGTAGTAAGCAGGAATTCAGGTGAAGACGGGATGGGCATTTCCTCGCCGTTACGTGCATCATACACTTTCCAGTCCTCTTCATTGTAGGGTTTGCCTATAAGTGCACGCCTGTATTTGGAACCATGTGGTCCTACTATAACCGGTATACCCAGCCTGTTACAACCTGTAGCAATAGATGCAGCTTTCTGGGAATATGCGCCCCATGCCACACCCACTGCACCTATACGGTTCATGATGTAATCTGCTATTTCCTCGAAGTTACCTGTAATGTTCCTCTGGGCGAATATAGCAGCTACCTTGATAGCAGTACCTGTTATGTGGGAGTTGGAAACACATGAACCCACATTTATGAGGTTGCCTGCCAGGAACTTGGCCGGATACTTCTCATAGAGGGTCTGACCCTCTTCATCCTTGTACATGCCCAGGTCCATAGCAGAACATCCTGACATGACAACAATATAATTCCTCTGGAGCATCTCATTGGCTACAGTGTACAGGTCCTTGGTGCCTTCGGGATAGTTGGAGCAGCCAACCATTGCGACTATACCCGGAGTAGTACCCATCACAAGATTGACCCCCTCCTCACGGATCTCGGGATCACTGATCTGACCTCTGCCTGCCCTCATTTTCCCTTTTTCCTCACGGATAACTTTCTGTGCAGCTTTTTCGATCACATTGAGTATCGGAATATCCTTTGGACATACAGGATCACAGCGTCCGCAAGCTATACAATGATCATGGAGTTTCTCGAATTTGGTGATATCTCCCTCAGCAGCTGCTACCATAGCGTTCATGATCGGCAGGTTGTTGGGACATACCAGTTCACAGGCACCGCACTGCACACATGCAGAGGTCAAAGTTTTCAGTTCCTCATCAGAAGGCAGTGATTTAATACCTTTTGCATCTCTTATGGGTGCCATTTTCATAGCAAGGCGGGGTGCCACTTCTCCGAGCAGATCAAAGTCAAGTATAAGAGCTCCTGCTTCCTTTCCGGAAGAAAGGTCCTCAATGATGTTGTCTGCACTATCTTTTGATCTGTTGGGCAAGCCATACATGATCTTCTCATTGGTTGTGATCACAGGTATGAATAGCCTCTTTGCTTCATCAAGAACATCAGCTCTGACACACTGCTCATCCACTACAATGACATCTGGAGCAGCAGAACGGATCATTTTCAGTTCTTTTGCAAGAGTACCGATCACTTTAGCTCTTGGCTGGCTACGGGCTTCCGTCTCATAGCGCGTCATATCAATTGCTGTACAACAAAGACCTGCAAGCTCCATTTTTTCGTCCAAGTCATGTTCTCTCATGTAGTCCATAATATATGTAACACCTGCAACATTGTGCCCTATGACAAGCAGTACAGGTTTTGTGGAATCTATACATCCCATGCCTATTTCTGCAAGAGGAGCTTCTGGGTCGGATTTTGGCATTCCGAGACATGATATTTGAGCAAGGTCGGAAACTTCCATGCCTACATGGTCCAGCATCCCTCCATGCATTGCCTTTGATTCGAAATCAAGGGCTGACCCTTCCTGGCCTGCATGGATGGTTGCAAGCAACTGTGTCAGCTGTTCTTCGACGTAATCCATAACTTTTTCAAGGTCTCCCAAGGTCTTGGGCATTATCCCGGTGACCATCTGCGTATTGGGAGCAAGCAGGTTTGAAGGGCCTACAGTTATAGGGTGATCCCTTCCATGATTTTCTATAAGATGATGCAATATATGTCTTCCATGTCCCGCGTGAGCTGCAGCACCGGTGATCACACGCAGAAGAAACTCCCTTGCCTGATGTGCTTCCATGTTTATGCCGCATGCTCCTTCCTTGTTACCTCCCAGATCACATTTACCAAAGGTACAGTAACAACACTGATCACAAACCGGAGTATACACTGGCTGATAACGGGAAAACAATTTATAATCCCAGTCTCTCAGACCGGATATACCCGGTTTGGGAGTTGGGCCCATCTCTATACCTTCCTCTTCTGCTTTTGTTTCTATGGCACCAACTATGTTGTTGATCGTTATCTGGACGTTCTCCAGGTCCTCAATGGAGAATTTGCCTGTTGATATTGTAGTCATGTGTTTGGCCCTCCTTTTGTCCCACTGCATGCTTTTGTATAGGTTCATAGCAACAAATGTTACAAATGAAACTAAGCATAATACTTTTATAAGAGTATTTTGTAGCATCTTAATGCGCAAAGCACTATAAAAACATTCCCCTATTTATCATGATTTATAGTGATGTATTGTGCATAAAATATTCTAATATAATGTTTATTACAAAAAAGAAGCAAATTGCAGTGGATCGAAGATTACATAGGTAATTGTGTAATATAAAGGTTCCGCAAATGTCACGATTATTCTTGACAATCTGTAGCACAGTCCTCTCAGAAACAGTTTTATTTTATGTGCCTGTAGGTAGTAGACAGAGGATAATTTGGCGAAGGATGCAGATGATAGTTGCTGGATATGCGGTATAAAAGAACTTTTGCCTTTCACATGCAGATATTGTGGAAAGAACTTCTGTGTAGCACACAGGTTACCGGAACAACATGCATGCCAGGGACTGGACTTCGAACAACGTCATTCTGGATACACAGGCGGCATAAACAACAAAGGTTCGGAAAACGTATTCAAAGATTTGCTCCGCACCACGATAAGAAAAACATTAAAAGGATTTGCTAAGGGCATTTGGAGTAATATTATGAGTTCAATGAAAAATAGTCCTTCAATGGCTATCATCTATATTTGTTTGGTATCGTTCTTTATAGGCAATATTTTTCTGGGAGCCACATACTTTAACCTTTTTAAGCTCACGCCTGCATCTATGTTGGCACAGCCCTGGACAATTGTGACCCATATGTTCCTGCACGTGGATTTCGGTCATCTGTTCTTCAATATGCTCGTGCTGTTCTTCTTCGGACGCGAACTGGAGAATCGTATTGGTAATGGCAGGTTTTGGGTAGTCTACTTTGTGTCAGGAATTGTGGCAGCGATAGGTTATTCCCTGACAGTTTCGAACCCTTACGCAGCTGTCGTAGGTGCAAGTGGTGCTATTCTGGGTGTTTTTGCCACTCTTACGGTGCTTGCCCCAAACATGAGGATTTACGTTTATTTTATACCAATGCAAATAAAATATGCACTATTGCTCTTTGCACTTCTGGACTTTGCCCTGATGGGATCGAACGATATGGTAGCTCATACTGCACATCTGAGCGGCATGCTGGTAGGTTTGTTCATGGGCTTCCGCATTAAGAGCAATATGAGAAAATATAATAGCGCATATGATAGTTATCATCGAAGGTGGTGATCTGGAAGGCCAGAGGCATTTAAGGACAAGTTATCCAAGACCTGTTGAAGGTGAAGCTGTCCCGATCACTTTTATCGATATGCGTGAAGTTTTTGCTGGCTGGTCACCTGAACTGAAAAGGACAGTCTACAAACAGGATTTCATGGAAACCGAGGGCCTTAAAAGAGTGCGGGAAGTGATCCTTCTTGAAGTATATAACTGGTTACTTGAAGGCATAAGTTTCATAGAACTTTCTGAAATGGAGCTTGAGCAATTCAGAGATGTTCTTGACAAATTTACTGAAAGGGGAGGAGAAATTGTTTATACCCGCAAAAGACAGGATAAATGGATGATCAATTACTTCATGCTCTTGGAAGAGGGTCGGGAAAACATTGATGTGAGAAGGATTTCTATGGATAAACTTCTTGAAAATGTAGATGACCTGCCTTCAAATACATCAGTTACCTACACAAAACTATAAAAATCAATCAGAATATAATACTTATCAAAGGTTATTATAAGATAAACATAGTAATATCTATACAAAATAGTGAGGACAATATGGCAAACGTAAAGACCGGATTGAATTCCATTGTCAAATACCTCAGCACAAAAAAAGAAGTAGGAAGGCGCAGGATAGGTCTTCTGGTTGACGGGCCTAATGTCCTTCGTAAGGAGTTCAATGTGAACCTCGAAGAGATAAGGGATGTGCTCAAAGAGTATGGCAATGTGAAGATAGGCAGGGTCTTCCTCAATCAGTACGCCTCTGATAAACTAGTGGAGGCCATTGAGAACAACGGCTTCGAGCCGATCATATGTTCAAGTGATGTCGATGTGCGTCTTGCAGTGGAAGGGATGGAGCTTGTTTTTAATCCTACTATTGATACGCTGGCCCTTGTTACAAGGGATGCTGATTTCAAACCCCTCTTAACCAAGGCTAACGAGCACGGAAAAGAAACCATTCTTTTTGGAGTGGAACCCGGTTTCTCTGCGGCTCTCAGGAACTCTGCAGATTACGTGATCATACTTGAGAACAATCAGATGAACTTCTATGATGAAGACTTTTATACAAATGCTCCTGAAAAGTCACAACATTCTGGAGAAATAGAAGCAATATCTGAATGAAAAAACCTGAATAAGAACAGGTCAAGTTTCCTTGACCTCATTGATCATTTCCTCAAGTCTTTCACTGGAAATACCATATTTTGTTTCTGCACTGTTCTTTACCTTTTCAATGAGTGTGCACAAAGCTTCCTGGCTAAGGTCATAGCCCATACTTCTCACGATACCTTTTAATGCTTTTATCCCGGTGTGTTTGCCAACTATCATACGGCGCTGTCCGCCAACCATCTCGGGACTGAACAATTCATATGTTCTTGGTTCTTCCAGTATGGCACATACATGGATACCCGATTCATGAGAAAATGCATGCTCGCCTATGACTGCTTTTGTAACTCCGGGCTTGATTCCAGAATATATTTCGACTTTCTTAGAAAGACTGGTAAGTTTTCTGGTGTCATATCTGTCAACATCATATTGTACCCTGAGGGCTACAAGCACTTCTTCCAATGAAGCGTTACCTGCTCGCTCCCCAATTCCATTAACAGTCGTATGCAGTTGTTTGGCGCCTGCCTCTGCAGCAGCCAGCGTATTGGCTGTAGCCATGCCAATATCATCATGGCAATGTATGCATACAGGAGTTTTCACAACCTTTTTTATTTCTTTAATAAGATAATAGGTACTGCTTGGATTAAGAATGCCTATAGTATCTGCAATACTCACATAGTCCACCTTGTACTCTTCTGCAGCAAGGAACGCACGTTTGAGCGTCTCTATATTTGTTCTGCTTCCATCTTCCGCAGCAAAGCGCACTCCAAGGCCATGATCCTTTGCATACTGTACGGCTTCCATGGCAAGTCCGAACATCTCCTCATAACTTTTATGGTATTTGTGTTTAAGATGAAGTTCTGACATGGCAATGAAAATGCTCACAAAGTCCACATCGCATTCAATAGCTGCCTGCACATCGCTCACCCTTGAGCGTGCCAGACAACATGTTTTTGCATCAAGGCCCATGTTGGCGATCTCTTTGACAATTTCTTTCTCGGTATGTGAGACAACCGGAAAACCGGATTCTATTATCTCAACCCCGATAGCATCCAGTTCAGATGCAATATCCATTTTCTCGCCCCTCGTAAATACCACACCTGGAGTTTGCTCTCCATCACGCAGTGTCACGTCACAGATCTCTATATCCAGGGGCTCAAGATCAAGGAACTGCATCAATCCATTCAGTGAATAATCTTTTGTTAGCACCATATATCTATCACTTTCAAAAAGGTCTTAAGTTTGTATAACTGCAAATGTGTGAAGATATTAAATATAATTTTCGCAATCAAGCGATAACATTATATTCAGAATGACCGGTATGCCACTACCAGTTGAACAAAACATCAGGCAAGCTTGTTCTTCACTTTCTCGTAAAAGCCATCAATAGGCATTTTTACAAAACGTGCCGGATTCCGGGCTCTTGTAAGCGTAATCACATCATGTTCATGTATATGGTATGTATGCTGCCCGTCCAATACGATCACAGCCTCTTTGTCAGGCATTGTCATTGTAAGCCTTATCCTGCTGCTGCCTGGTACAACCCATGGTCTTGCTGAGAGCTTAAATGGAGCTAGGGGCACTATCAATGTTGCATCCACTCTTGGATCGATTATAGGTCCACCCGCACTCATGGCATAAGCAGTTGAACCTGTAGGGGTTGCTATCACCACTCCATCTGCACGCATTTCATCGATCTGGGATTCATCCACACAGACACTGAATGACAGTATCTTTGCAGGCCTGGACGTGATCAGCACCAGTTCGTTAGTGGCACACGGAAGATAATCCTCATTGAGCCGTACAGAAAGCCTGGAGCGTTCCGTATATGTAAAACCTTGCAGTACGTTCTCTATAGCTTCGATAGCTTCCTCAGGTTTCACATCGACCAGAAAACCCAGTGTGCCCATGTTGATAGCAAGTAATGGCAGAGGATCATCCATTTTGGAAATGGTGCGAAGTACAGTTCCATCTCCGCCAACCGAAATGATGAGTTCCACACCTTCTTCTCGCATAGCATCTATTGGGATACAGGAATATTTATTTCCCAAATGCTCAGCAGTCCTGGGAGAAAGGAAGATACCAACTTCTTCTCTGAAACGGCTAATTATTTTTTCCACCATCTCAAGAGCTTCATGCTTATCATATCTTGATACGATCCCTATCTTCTTTATCATCCCATCATCTCCCGGTAATATTAAGGATTTGCTCATGTGAAGTGCCATTCGTAGCTACCATATAGACACGGTTCACAACATTATCCTGAAGCAACAGCTTACGGCCTTTTTCATCGCTGACGATGCCTCCCGCTTCTTCCAGAATGAGTGTTCCTGCAGCAACATCCGTAAGACGTAAGGAGCCTCTCACATCCACAAAGGCATCCAGTTTCCCGCAGGCAACATAGCACAGTTCAAGGGAAACACAGCCAAGAATGCGGATCCTGCGCACTGCCTGACAAAGACTGGTAGTCTTGGTCACATGAGGGTGATAACCATATACACTGACACAGAAGTCCATAAGTTCCGATCTATCTGATGGATGTATTCTATGCCCGTTCAGATACGCTCCCTTGCCAAGTTCCGCACAGTACACATCACCTGTAGCAAAATCTTTAACGTATCCAAAATAGATCCCGGAAAGACAGGGACTGGCAATAGCTATGGAAATACTGTAAAAAGGGATTCCCATTGCAGCATTATGGGTGCCATCAAGAGGGTCCATGATCAGAGCGATTTCGGGATGGCAACCAATGATCCTTTCTCCACACTCCTCACTAATTATGCGCAATGAGCAACTATCTTTTTCTAATTCCTGTATAATTGCGCTTTCAGATACATCATCAATGAGTTTTGTGGGAGTGCCATCGGCACCAATGTACAGAGTAGTATATGCTTCAGGCGTCCCCACAAGATCCTTTATGGATTTGTATGATGCTGCAGAAATCCTTTCACAGAGTTCCAACAGCTCTTTATTTACCTGCATAAAAAAATGGGTTTCAGATACCCATTGCCTTATTTGTCTTCTCTATGGACCTGGCACCATTGTTCTCAAGTTCCATCATTGCCCGGATAGCATCCACGTTCTCTGGTATTACATCTGATTCCTGGTGGATGCCCTGGAAGAAGTACAGCTCTCCTTCATCCATTGTGATGGATTGGTCCCATATGCAGTTCTCCCACATGTCCCCGCGTGGACGGCCCAGATCTTTACCAAGTTCCATAATTTCTGCAGTGGAAGTAATGCCTTGACCAATGAACCTTATACGGGATTGGGCAGCCAGCAGATCTGCCACTTCGTCTGCAGTGCACTGCTTGTCCATTTCTATGTTAAGACTATGCAGGTGCATAAGTGTGGTGGATAGTACAACAGCCGTAGAAGTGATATTGATATGGGGAATGACAGATTTCACATCAGGACCATGATGTGAGGGCAGTTTGATCGGACTTGGAACAATGGCATTTATGGGTCCCTTCTTGACATCATTGGGATCTGCAGCCCGGCGCATAAGTGTCACACGTACCTTATTTATTCCAAATTCCTGATCTAGCGGATAGATCACCCTGCACAGACCTGTGGTATTACAGGATACAACCCTTACAAAGTCCCGACCCAGAGCTTCCTCATAATTAGCATCAGCGTTGAAAGAACAACCTGCAAGCTCGTGCTCCTCTCCACCCTGCCAGATGGCCTTTACACCAGCTTTTGTATACAGTGCCTTGTTCTCTTCGCCAAATCCCCCTGGAGTGCAGTCAACAACTATGTCTGCGTTCTGAATCATGTCCTCTATGGTCCCAGAAGCATCTACACCGCCTTTCTCCATGCCTTTTAACTTGTCAGCAGGAGCATATACCTGATAGCCTTTATCCAGGGCCACAAAAGCCTCGAAGTTGGGCTTTGTCTTGGAGATACCCACTATTTCCATATCCTTCTGCATTTGCACAGCATCTGCAACACGTTTACCTATTGTTCCATAGCCATTTATAGCAACTTTTACCTTTGACATTGATAATACCTCTTCCCTATTTTATTGCAAGCATATTATATTTACAAAAGCTGTTCATCCAAACATGTATTATTCAAATTTACATTGAATAAAGCATTTGATAATTAAACCTCATTAAATGTAATTATACGCAATTATCTATAATTAAATGTAATTATATGTGGTTTTACGTATCAATCAACAATATGGTTATTTACTGAGTATAACAATTTCCCCTTTTGAGAAGTCTATTGACCTAATAGAACCCTTTAAGTTTGTCCTGTCTCCAAGTATACCTGTCAGTTCTATAGAATCGCCCTCTACCATCACCTTTGTGACGGATTCCATGATCATCTGCCGGATATCATCCTTTAGAAGTATTACATCCAATTCACACATAAAGGTCACCTGATCCTTATTCACACAATTTTGCTACTGAATGGCCCACGTCAACTCCTATGTGCCTTGCCACAGGCTTGCACTTAGCCTTAAGCAAATATGCTATTGGTCCTATTTCATGCTCTGTGAGAGTTTCATAGTTTGCCATTCCTTTGCTGATTATTAAAGATGCATTCCTGAAAGCATCCAGAAGTTCCTCTGGAGCTTGTTCCATGTCCACACCTATTGAACCGCAACCTGTGGTAAGGACCCTGTCGACCTTTCCATAGATCCCCAGCTCTGTTACATCTTTCATTGTAACGTCAGTAAGTATAGGTTTTCCCCTCACCACCAGTGTTACATGACCCCCCAGTTTTTTTATTACATCGAATACCAGAGTATCAAGCAGTATTTCGCCGCAGTTGTCTGCTACGTATACTACATTATCCAGCATATCCAACATTCTGGATGTATCATCTATATCCAGTCCCCTTATAAAATGTTGTCTGAAGGTCTCATCGAACAAGCTGATAGGGACTTCAAGCCCCATTACTCCGAAATCAAAGAAGTTACCTATCACAGCTGCAAGTACAGCCCGTCTGAACATTTCATTGTCTGAAGGATTACCATCACAGACCATGGACATTGCAATCGGGAAAACTTTTTCAGCGGTCCTGTTGCAGATCTCTTTCATATCCCTGTAAGGATCACTGTCATTAAGCAGCTCATAAGCCCTTCTATGCATCGAAGTGGATACCGATGATGCCGGCACACCTGGAGCATACGTATCATTAAGTACCTGGATACATTCCTGCATGACCCTGTCTATGAGCATTTCATCATCAGTGGATAGTTCTGACTCATAGTGGACCCTTGAAAGCAGACAGTATGAGCATTGTGGATCGACTTTCATGATTATTTCCTGCTTAAAGCCAGTCTATGATCGGATACATCCAAAATAAATCTGTTGTCCGGATAAACAACATGTGGCTAAAGAGCCCTTTATATTAAAAGGCAGGCTGAGGATAAAGTTAATCCCAAGCACTAGCCAGAACCTGATAGTAATGAAACTTTAGATCGAATATGGAAGATATATCATACTGGGAGTATCGATGGAATACTGGCAGCACTGTGTGTAGTTATAGGGACTGCTCATGTTGTTAGTGACCCTTCTGTAAAGATCAATGCTGCTTTCGGAGGAGATGAGGCAATTGCTCTTACCAACGGCGTGGGTTCATACATTGTGAAAGTGCAGTAGAGGACGGAAAACATGAAAAACAAAGTATTATCAAACATTCTGCACGTATGGTGGGTCATGGAATAATCATTGTTGTTGCCGTAACATCTCTTGGACCTGAACATTGAATGCAGAAAGATCCGTTCTTCAACTTTTAGGTGCATGCACCCTTCATTTTAAATCCAATGTAACTGTATCATATCACTCATGATCCTTATAACAATATTACTTTTCATACTTAGCCTGCTTATGATAACCAAGGGAGCTGACTGGTTCGTGGAATCAGCTGTTTCCATTTCTGAAAAAAGCGGGATACCGAAGGTGATAGTTGGAGCTACTATTGTAAGTTTTGCCACAACCTCACCTGAGTTTGCTGTTTCTGCAACAGCAGCCTTTTTAGGCCATACTGACATGACGGTTGGAAATGCAGTTGGATCTGTGATCTGTAACACTGGCCTGATTCTCGGTTTTGTCCTTTCGATCAAAGCTGCATCTGTAGATGTTGAAAGTTTTATACGTAAAGGCTTTTTCATGGCTCTTTCTGGTATAACCCTTATCTTGGCAAGCCTGGACCAGCACATTTCACAGACAGATGGTATTATATTGCTGATGATTTTTTTTGGGTTCCTTTATTACAACTACAAATTACAGCGTGCCATTTTTGACGGGCCTGAAAAAGTAGAAAAGGTGCCATTAAAAGAGATGCATAGAGATATTGCTTATTTTCTCATAGGGGCTATTCTGGTTGTGATCGGAAGCAGGATAATGGTGAATTCCGGCATTGAACTTGCACGCATAGCGGGTATACCTGAAATGATCATCAGTCTTACACTTGTGGCTTTTGGCACATCTTTGCCGGAGTTCATAACCGCGATCTCTTCCACCATGAAAGGACATCAGGACCTGTCCATCGGAAATATAATCGGAGCTAATACCATGGACATCACTTTGATACTTGGAGTGTGCGCTCAGATAACCAGTCTGGAGATCCTAGACCAATCGATCAGCTATGATTTCCCGACCATGCTGATATTCATATTCCTGCTGCTCATATTCGGTGTGACAAAAAAGCGCCTTGAACGCTGGGAGGGTGCTTCCATGGTGCTGTTGTATGGTCTGTACATTGCAGGACTGATTATATGGTATACATAAAACCCAGATGCTGCGTAAAACTGCATCGATAAACTTAAATCCTATTAGCTGAGAGTCATTTGGGGATCAATATGAATCTAAAATGGCTGATCATTGCAATATTGTTGATAGCTGTAGCCGCTTCTGGCTGTGGCGATAAGGATACAAAGACCTACGAAACAGAAGACGGACAAAAAGTGGAGGTAACAACAGGCGATGAAGAAGACTGGTGTCCTGTGGGCACCTCATGGAAAACATCTAACCCAACAACAGGAGAAGAGGTCTCTATGGTCTATACCGGCACCAAGGAAGTAGATGGCACAAATATGTGTGTAATGGAATACACATCTACAAATCCAGAGGATGAGGTTGCCAGAGTAGAATACCTGTTCTCAGAAGATGGCGAAACCTTCAGCTGGAAGAGTTACTATATGAACGGCACTGTTCAAAGCGAAATGACCATGAAAGATGGAAAAATGACCATGATAGATCAAAATGGTCAGATCACTGAATACGGATCTGAACAGTGATTTTATTTTTTATTTTTTCAGACCGGTTGTTTCAGATGCATCTGGATCTGTTTTAATATAAAAGACTTGCAATAATATCCTTTCATAATAAATTTGGTCTTGTTAATTAAACATCTCTAACTCTTTATTTCTATATTTCATTAAGAGGATAACAGAATACTTCAACATTTC
>CAZAMM010000029.1:0-25049 GCA_964486435.1 uncultured Methanosarcinales archaeon
AGTTGGCGATATAGTTGCAGGGCGGGGACATAGCCACAGAAGTCGAGCAGACTGTCAAGAGTGTGCTCAATGTGGGAAACATTGCGGTTGTTTGTCAGGATGATGTTGTTGACGATGGGTGTGTATTGACTGACTGACTGCCGATTGAGGTCCTGGATCTGACCGGCGATGTCGGTGACAGATGCTACCAGGGTGTCGTAGTCGCTCATGGGTATTCCTCCATGATGGCCTGAATTTTAATCCAGTCGAATTCAAAGGAATTGGCCTGAAATTTGGGCAATTGGTCAGCAGGCTGCTGACTGTTTCCATCTAGCAAGGATTGCGCAGACATTATCTGCGGAATTTGCGACTGAAAAACATAGGCATTTTCAGCACTCATAGCTTGAACCCCATCCTCTCCAAATGCCCATTCACCTTTGCTTCCAGTTCTGCCACACGCTCAGTCATCTGTGGCATAGGAGTTTCATAGCGTTCTGCAAGTTCCTTCACACGCTGCGTAAGGGATTGGCTGATATGGTCCATCTCACCATGGATAGCAGAATCCAGCGCAGTGAGCCATTTGTCGTCCACTACCAGGGACTTGATATCATCCTCAGTAAGCTTTGGGTAGTGAGCATAGGCTTTTGCATCAAGTGCACTTTCGGCATCTTTGAGACGTTTCTTCAGGTCAGCTTCCTCATTGGCAAGCTTTAGCCAGTCATTGAGTACAGCAGCTTCTTCCTGTGCTTCCCTGTCGCCTTTGATCTCCTTCAGGCGTGCTGTGACATTGGCCTTGTTCACCTTGTCAAGTTCCGAGAACGCGCCTTCATCACCGCTGTGCTCCTCTTCCAGCTCTGTGCTGCGGACTGTGACACTTTCCAGTTCAGCAGTGAGTTTATCCACAGTCTCCTGCTCTTTAGCGAAGAAACGGGCTACTATGAGGGATTTTGGCACAAGGTCGCATGTCCAGCCCTTGTCCTTCTCCTTACCTTTCTTATCCTTCTCGATAATGCGGTATGTCTGAGCCTTCCAGCCATCCACAGCGATCATATAACAGTCATCCTGCATTATCTCAGCCCAGTAGTCCATGAGGTGCTGATACACATCATATTGATTGATGAGCGGCCTGTCCGCATAGTGCACAAGCAGGTCTTCGGATAGCCTGTTTATAACTTCCTTCGGATGGCTGTCGGCCTGCAACTGGCGAAGCATAGCAGAGGATCTTTCGCGCCAGACAGCGAAATGTGCATTCATACCAGAGATAAAAGCAGTGAACTCTGGGTGCTCATAGATAGTGGATTTGATAGCAGCTTTATCCACTGCGAGGTCCAGATAGCCAGGCCTGTTCTCTTTGAACAGGGTCTGCCGAAGCTGCGGACAGACATCCCAGTAACGCTGCAATGCATCCACATCAGCAACAGGAACACCACCATGCAGATGGCCTTCGATATCCTGCAGGTCCTCAGCCTGCTGGCTGTCTATATAACGTGGAAGGTTTAGATTGAACTCGTTCTTCTCAATCTCCTCAAAGCTCACCATCCGCGAATATTTCGGGATCTCTGCCTGCCTTGTGAAAACATCCACTATCTTATGGATATCCTGGGAACGCAGACGGTTCTTGGGACCATCCTTCATAAAACCCGCACTGGCATCTATCATGAAGATACCCTTGCGGTTCTGAGCTTCCTCCTTATCAATAACAATGATACATGCCGGGATGCCGGTACCATAGAACAGGTTGGCTGGCAGGCCAATGATACCCTTGATGTATCCTTTGCGTATCAGATTGCGGCGAATGTCAGCCTCAGCATTCCCACGGAACAGCACGCCGTGAGGCAGAATGCACGCACCTTTACCCGTGCTCTTAAGGGAGCGGACAATGTGCAAGAGATAAGCATAATCCCCCTGCTTGGCAGGTGGAACCCCAAAAGGCTTGAAGCGTTCATAAGGATCTTGCAGCGGCTCCAGACCGGTACTCCAGCGCTTATCGCTGAAAGGAGGATTGGCAACCACATAATCGAAGGTCTTGAATATACCGTCCTCAACGAACATGGGATTAGCAAGAGTATTGCCCTGCATGATAAGAGCTTCAGGATTGTTGTGCAGGATCATGTTCATACGGGCCAGACCCGATGTAGCAGCGTCCTTTTCCTGCCCGTACAGGGTTATCTTGGTCCTTGCCTCATCTGCAACCTTCAAAAGCAATGAACCTGAACCGCAAGTGGGATCATAGGCCGTGGTGGAGCTGGTGGTATTGGCCTGACGTATGCCCAGTATCTGTGCAATGATCCGGCTGACCTCGGCAGGAGTATAGAACTGGCCTTTGCTCTTACCGCTTTCCGTTGCGAAGTGCCTCATAAGGTACTCGTAAGCATCACCCAGGATGTCATCACCTTCAGCGCGGTTCTTTGAGAAATCCAGTGCCGGATTCTCGAAGATGGCGATGAGGTTGGTAAGCCTGTCCACCTGCTCCTTTCCACTGCCAAGCTTGGTAGCGTCATGGAAGTCAGGCATATCGGACAGTTTGTTGGTATTGACCAGAGGACCTATTATCTTCTTGTTGATCAGGTCGCCAATGTCAGGTTTACCCTTAAGTGCCACCATATCCGCAAAACTTGCACCTTCAGGAATGGTGATGGGTGCATAGGGAACCCCAGCATATTTGTCACTTACGTACTTAATGAACAGCAGCACCAGCACATAGTCTTTGTACTGGCTGGCATCCATACCTCCACGCAGTTCATCACAGCTGGACCAGAGAGAAGAATAAAGTTCTGATTTTTTCAAGGCCATTATCTATACCACCGATAGAGGCTACGTTTAGATGAAGATGAGAGATGCGTATTGTTTTCCTTTATGTTTCATGCATTTTCATCTGTTATCGTATATAGTAGCTACCAAAATATTACAGTCAAAAGTAATAAACGTGTCCTTAGTTTTATTGTATGCGACTAAAGGGATAGTAGTCAAATTATTGTAGATTTACTTATACATCGATGTTTTTAATAGTCCTATAATTAGCATTTAGGTATACTGTTAGAACACTTTCACTATGCATAGTGTAACGTTATATACAGACTCCAATACTCTATTTATAGGTGAAGACTTATGACTAAGTACAACTATCAGCCAAAGAAAGATAACCTCTTCTTTACAAGATCCGATGTACCTAGAAATTCAAATTATCCTCCAGATTGGCTTATAAGAAGAGATATTGTTTTAAAAAGAGATAATCACACTTGTAGGTATTGTGGAGACCAAAATCTTACTCATTCTCTCCATGTCCATCATATTAATCCTATAAGCAAAGGAGGAACTCACAACATAGGCAATTTGATTTGCGTATGTATCAAATGTCACTCTCAAATTCATTTTAGAAATGAAGAGTTAAATAAAAAATATATAAAAGAAATATGTGATCTATACGAGATTGAAAATTTTGAAAGAACATTAAGAGAATGCTATCCATATCACAATCTTAAATCAGACAATTTTGTTCCAGATGAAGGTTTTCACTATGCTGAAGATAACATTATTTACAAGAAATAGGAGTATATACAACTTTTTTATAACGATTGGTTAAAAAACACTTTCAAGTTAGATGTAGATTAAAGACAATGAACACTCTGGCCCATAGCTAATTGAATTTATAAATGAGGACACAAAATGAAAATAGAACTCGGATTGGAGTACAATCCTATCAAAGACCAGCTTCTGAAGCAAGGAGCAAAGATTAATGAAGAAAAAGTGACTCAGGCAGATACCATGCTTAATCACATAAATAACCTACGGTTAGAAAGAATTATAGATGACAAATGTGCGAAAAAAGCATATAAAAATTTAGGAGAATATATAGGTAAAAACTGTATTAATTGACTTTTATTGTGTTTTTCATATGAAGAAATCCAATGTAACATTTTTAATTGTACGCTTCTTTTTTTCATCCCCATATGTACCTTCGTAAGTGCATTTATTTGTAAATCGCAAATCCAGTTCATTTTTTATGCATTCTACTTTTTCAGTAACAGAATTTAAATTGGAGCTAATATTAACCGCAATACCCCTCTTTTCCGATATCAACTGAATGTTACCACTTAATAGTGAATCATTAGTCATGTTTTCGGGTGGATCAAGAACGAACAGCAACCTTTCCTGTTTTTCACAATAGTTTATTGTATGCATAGTTCCACTTTTTATTTTAGTCTCAACAACAAACACACCTAATGATAATCCACTCTGAATCCTATCACGAGCTACAAAATTACTACGGTTGATTTTTGTACCCCATGGATATTCTGAAACCAAGGTACCATTGTTATCAAGTATTTCAGCTGCAAGTTGCTTGTTTATAGCAGGATAAACATTATCTAGACCATGTGCTAAGACAGCCACTGTAATTCCGCTTGCTTCTAAAGAACCTCTATGAGCTGCTGAGTCGATGCCTTCAGCTAGACCGCTCACAATTACATATCCCTTCTTTGCAAGATAAAAGCTAATGTCCTTTGCAGAAGAAATGCCATAATCATTTGGGTTCCTAGTCCCAATAACAGCAATACATTTTTTATTCAAAGCTTCAATATTTCCTTTGACATGCAAAAGGGCAGGAGAATCATTAATTCGTTTTAGAAGCCACGGATATTTCTCACTATCTCTGGAAATAATGGAGATTCCATTTTCCTGAGATATGTCTAACGTTTCATTTGCTTTTACCCATGCCTTTTCAACTTCTTCAATTGTTGGAATTGTTATTCTTCCGTATACAGCTCTTGCTTTCTTAATTATTGAAAGTAATTCATCAGGATTAGTAGGTCTAAATGTATCAGGCAATGATGAAATCCTATCTATGGTTGTTGAACCAATGCCTTTTATGTTCTGTAGTGCAAGAATAGAAATTAATTCCATTAATATCCCTTTTGTGTATGACCTAAGACAATTGCAGCAACAAGCTCCGCGCCCGCCTCATTTAATTTATCTCTTCCCGCTTGTAAAGATGTGCCAGTTGTAGCAACATCATCGAGAAGTAAAACTTGTTTCCCTTTAATTAAATCTGCATTATCAATAGTAAGTGATTCTTTCTCAAGTTTCAGTTTTTCAGGGTCAATCTTACGACGTACATTTCTAGATTTTTTTGCTACTGTATGTTTTCTTCTAACACATTCTGTTCCATCTATTATCGGTGGTTTACACAGGCTTTTTGCAATGTTCATCATGCCAGAAGTGCAGATTCCCTTTTTACTGTTAGGTATCACACAAATAACGTATTCTTCATCTTTTGAAAGGATATCTTGTAGCCTTTCAGTGAAATAGTGGATAGCATCATCATCTTTATTTTTTACTCGTAGTATCATTTTTGAAATTTCGTCGAAATTGGGATTTTGTCCATCAGTCTTTGGATGATAGGTTTCCAATTTTTGATTTGACGTTATAGAGGTTATGTACTGCTCAGGATTAATAAAAATTTTACATCGCTGTTTTTCGATAGTAGTTATTTCATTATTGAGTTCTCCTCCAGTTACATTTTCACCAGATTGTGTTTCAGAAGAATAATAATTTCTGAGATACATACTACATTTTGATTCTGAGCACATCTTATTAGGCCAGCCTATTTGAGCTTTTCTTCGCTGACAAAAATACAAATCTTTTCCAGTTTGCCCTTTTTTCCCAGTTTTCTTTAAAAAGTGACATGTTGGTTCTTCTTGAATCTTTGCCATTTGTACTCCACCCTTTTAAGTTATGAAATTAATAAATAAAAAGATATTGAGTTGCATTTAAGAGTCAGTATATTTATTTTGAGATCAAATTCCTGTACCTTTACAGGTTCCTCACATCTCATAGATAACTCCCTTTTCAGAACTTGAATGCCTCTCTATGCTTCTCATAATATCCACATGCTATCTCATAGCTCGCCCAGCAGCATGTATTGCTCAGTATGATGCACTTGAGAACCATGTCAGGTTCTATATCAGAATAATAGTCAACAATCTTGGGAATACGTAGGGAGGTCAATGATCCTGTTTTGAACTCGATATTATAAGCGTTCACTTTGTCGTAGGTATCTTGGTCAATGGGATACATAATGGGTACTTAGATGTGAGGTAATATATGCCATATCCAAGTGGATTGAAAGTAACTAGAGTAATCTTGAAAAGGAAAGTCATGTAATACTTTTCAGAAGATTTGTGTATGAGTACTAAAGACAAGCATCCGATTGCATTAGACCCTGAATACAAAATAAGAGACAATCAGTTCTGGTACAACGACTGTAAATTCCGTTCTCTAATAGAGAGTAAATCTACCATTGTGATGAGAATCGAATATTTTGGTACCCTCAATCTCACAAACTCAAAAAAGGGAACTGATGGCCGTCCAACTCTCTCCTATAAACTCCCACATGGTATTCAAGCCGAGTGGGAAAAACATCGTGGTAAGCTGATCATGGTAGAATTAATTGGAGTTCATGTGTGACCTGCATTACTAAGCCTGACCATTAAACAGTAGCTCAAACGTTGATAGAATCACCAATTCATCTTCTTGGCAGGGCTGGAATGGGGAGCTTACACCATTCCGGTTGTGAATCTATTGGGCTCTTGAAATGTATGAGAACTGTAGTAGCGTGTAAGGAAATCGCAGAACTCATTGACTTTGCCGAGCTTGCTGAAGCACTTGGCCTGACCGAAGATCAGATAGTGTTCTATGGTGCACTTGAAACGAATGATAATGCTGTTAAGGTGATACCCTGCGGACAATTGCAAGGGAATTAGTAGCCATTGTACTATTACTGGACTGTTCGTGAGAATGTCCGTGCACAGATGCGTGTGCCCGTAAAGAGGATATTGCGTTACCGGACAAGCAGGAGAAGGCTACTTGGACTTGTAGAAGGCACTACTATAGAGTATGTTTATGACTTTGGTACTATATCCAGCATGTCATTAAGCCAGGGAAAATTGTAGAACCGGTGGATGGAAAGAACTATCCTCGCATTACTTTTAAGAACAAACCAAGAAACAGATATTGTGTGTCCTGTGAGAAGATACAACCGAAAACAATTGCTGCATGGATCTGTATCGATTGCACGGAAGAGGAACAGAAAAAAATACTTCTATGTGAAGATTGTCTGGAGGATGAGCATGAAGCCCATCATACGGACCATCATACAGAAGAATGACTTTTATAAAAAATTCATCGGCTGAGAAAAGTATTGTGATCTACTTTGTCAGCAAATCTTTCTTCGGATGGTGGATAGGCTATTATAATATTGCCTTTAAAAGAGGTAGTAACACGTTCTGGAAGCACTTGTAATATCGAATGCCATCCAGGGGTGTCTTGGCGAGTGCTCACAATTACTCTAAGCTCATTTTGACACTCACCTTTTGCATCCAGAGATTGTATAAGAGCTTCCCACTCTTCTACACTTTCAAATGTGATGGAAATATCAGAACTTGCCTCAGTGAAAAACACTTTATACTTTTCAGTTTCATCACCCACCACTATGGCTTTAACCGGTGCAGATGTTTGTTCGGCTATCCTTTTTATGGAATCTGCTACCGAACAAAATCCGGGATTATAATTCATACCACCTGGGATTATAAATGTTATTTTCTCTGTATTGCACAAAGGATTTCTTATCATTGACACAAGCACATGCTTCTTAGTTCCCCTTAGTACCTGGTCAATGACTGAACCAATGATGCTTTCCTTTGGAGAATGGGCACCATCCCAGCCTATCACAACGGATGATATCCTGTTCTCAAGGATCGCCCTCATTATAACGGAAGCTACATTGTATCCAAGACGTACATGAGTGTTTACAGGAACTTCAGCGCATGCAGCATAATTAACGGTTTCTAAAAGCATTTTTTCAGCTTCTACAACCCTTTTTTCAGAATTACTACTGTCATATCTTATAACAGAAAGTACATGCAATGGTTCACTGGATCTTTTTTCCCGGATCATCAGGGCCAGATCCATTAAAAATTGCTTGTAAGTGGATTGCATCGAAAAAGAAACCAGTATACGGGAGTCTGCTTCCTGAGGATAGCACATGATACTCTCTGCACGTGAAACTTTGTTACCAAATATTTCAACGATCTGAGGGCTTATTATCCCGACAACAAGTATCATTATCACTACGGCATTTACCAGACCCTCATTGAAAAGACCAGCATCAAAGCCGACCAGCACAATTGCAAGGGCTGCTGCTGCATGTCCAATAGATAAACCGAACATACTCATAATTTGATCTATGCTATAGCGATACACTTTCCCTGCAAGCCATGCAGCCCCAAACTTGCCAGTGAGCATAGCGCCTATCATCCAGAGTGCCACAACCAGCTGGTCCCCTCCTTCAAAGAAAGAGTGGATGTTTGTAAGCATTCCCACTGAAAAAAGGAAAAAAGGTATGAACAATACATTTCCAGCAAACTCTATCCTGTTCATAAGTGGACTGGTATTTGGAATTAGACGGTTAAGCAAAAGGCCGGCCAAGAAAGACCCTATAATAGGTTCAATTCCTGCAACTTCTGCAAGATATGCAAGTATGAATGCTATAACCAGCACAAAAAGAAACTCAAAATAACTCTCATCCGTGAACTTACTGAAAAACCATCGTGCAATACGAGGAACAATGAACAACGAACCTACAAAGAAAACAGTCAGACCAAAAAACAACTCGACCCAGAAGAATAGATCAAGGCTTCCCTCCAGAGAAGAAATCACAATAGCAAGAACCATCAGAGTCATCGTGTCAGTAAGTAAAGTAGCTCCAATAGCTGCAGTAATGGCCTCGTTGTTGACGATTCCAAGTTTCTTGACAATCGGATATGCAAGTAAGGTCTGTGAAGCAAACACGGAAGCAAAAAGGAAGGCTTCAACGAAGGGCAGACCCACTACATAATATCCCACAGCAGTACCTGCAACCTGCGGGATTAAAAATGATAATGTACCAAAGACCAGACTCCTGTCTATCTTCTCAATAAATTTGTTTATATTGATCTCCAGTCCTGCTATGAACATCAGGTAAACAAGACCTATCTCACCAAGAACCACAATGGTCTCATCCCTCTCCAGTATATGCAAAGCGTTGGGCCCAATTAATGCACCTGCAAGGATTATACCTATCATACCCGGCAATCCAAGTAATTTGAATAGAAGAGGAGCTATCAGGAAAATAAGCATGGCTAACGCAAAAATCAATACGGGCTCATGTAGAGGGATTGATAGAGACATGTTTATTCCATCTGGCTTTCAACGAATATTTTGGATACTAACGGTCACAATGGTATAAATATGAGATGATATTTCCAACAGGATCTGATTCTCTGGAGCTTTATAGGTCACCGTTTCGAAAAATCAGTAACATGGATAGATTTCTCATTTATGATATTGTAAAGTCTTTATAGATATTCATGTTTTGCTTCGGGATCTTTGGCAGGGCATCTATTTTGCTATAAAATATGAGGCATTGTTAACTAAAGATAGTCAACTCCTTATTTCTGTATTTCATTAATAGAAGAACAGAGTACTTCAGCATTTCAAGACCTTTAGTATAACACTTTGCCTTTCTTCTCAATCTTGCAAGAAAGTGTCTCAATATGCTGTTATATCCTTCAACAGTATGTTTTTGCTTTGGATTGAGTATGAATTGTTTCTGGAATGAACTCTGCATATGTTCACCAGCAATTGGTCATCACATTATCAATCTCTTTCCTCTCTAAGTATTCCCAGAATTTTTGTCCGGTTTCTGTTCCTCTGCTGCCAAAAGATCAACCGATGAATTTTTTCCCAACTCTGTCAACAGTAATCCAGATCCAGCAGTATTTTTTTGTTCCCGGTGTAAGTGTGCATCTCATCCAGTTCAACTACAGATATCGCATTATGACTTACCCCTGAAATCCGCACTATTGAGCGAAAAAACTAATCCTTCAAGATAGAGCTGCAAAGCCTGTTTTTTAACAAAAGGAGAGCTAGCTTTTGATTTTATCTCTACTGAATAGTTATATCCACAATCATGGCATTTATATCGTTGACCTCCATTGATTATACCATTTTTCCTGTGACTGGAACTCTTGCATTTTGGGCAATCCATTGGGAAGTATAGGAGTTCATAGTATATTGCTATATTTTGATACCAATGCCCAACTTTTTTTTGGAATAACTGTGAAAATTAATGAGATTTAGATTGGCTCTGCCTGTCTCCAAAAGTTGCGTACAAATAGATTGAGATAATATTTTTTACAATAGATCAATTGGGCTTTGGAGAAATGCTCATTTGAGCAATATATTTAACCTTGATATATTTGAAAATCTGGAACAAACACAATCATCCCCTTTGTGTTTTTGGTAGCAGAGAATACTCAGGGGATTGATCCTTTTTAAATTAATAGGTCAAAATAAAATTTAAAGTCGGTTTTCTACACAGCCGATCAATTGTTCAATATATATGCTCAAGCGTACAAAAAATTGGAGATGGCTATATTCCCTCTTTATTCTGAGAGTTATGCGATTCAAATCTCATTGAACGACATGCCCTATTCTGCCATCTTTTCACAACTAAATAATATTAATGATCCTAAATTATCATCTCTGCCCAGATCCCTCTTTCTTCAATAACAGCTGCAGGCATGTCTATTACTTTTTCAACTGTATCGATGATCGCTCCGTCCGCAGTTGCAATCACATATCCAATGTCTGCGTGTTTGAGGTCAAAATCGGCATGTTCCGAGGTTAACACTTCTCCCTGCAATAACAATAAGGATAGTTCCTGTCTTATCAGAGCAGCAAGGTCCCCGCTCTGGCTCATCTGGGAATCCAGCAGAACCTTCACATAGGAAATGTTGCTTTTGAAAAGTATGGAGCACATCTGTTTTACAGCTTCTATGGTAACATCAGTATTCTTGTGTGATCTGAAGACACCCCTTGTGTCCCTGACAAAGCCATCATCACACAACCACAAAGTGTCCTCTTGCAGCATGCTTTCGATTGCGATGAGCACATTATAACCATCTGCCAGGATCTTCATCCCAGAAACTTCTTTATAAGTAAGACGTTTTCTGTTACGTGCAATAGCTATTTTAGGGGGTACTATCACCCTGGTGAGTATATGCCTCTCGTTCATATCAAGGTGATAATGGTTACCGACAAATATTATGGATGATGATTTCGGGTATCCTCTCTCCAGCAGATATCGTACATCTCTTGCAGGAGAGGATAATTTACTGATCAGGGAAGTTGCAGATTCAGTCAAAGCATTTTGCACCACAGGTTTTATGTTTCTTTATTATAAGTACCTGACCAAGTAACTTATAAAGAAGTAGTTATATATGGATTAAAATATAACCAAAATCTCATTATTATTTATCTCAAATATTAAATTTCAGAGTTAAGACTTACATGTATGATCTTACATTGCTGGCTTAAAATCCTATGAGAACAAAAAACATATGTTCATCCAGCGCTTGCCAAGAGGATATAATGGAAGAAGAAAAAAAAGCTAAGATCCTTGTCGTGGATGATGAGGAGATGAACAGCAATCTGCTTGAAGCATATCTTATGCACGAGTATGACATCATTCCTGCATACACAGGTGCAGAAGCATTTAAGATCATAAAAGAAAAAAAGCCGGATCTCGTGCTTCTTGATGTCATGATGCCAGATATGAATGGTTATGATATATGCAGCAGACTAAAAAGCTCGCCTGAAACCCAATTTATCCCTATTGTCATGGTAACTGCATTATCAGGCAAAGAAGACCGCATTCAGGGTATCAGTGCAGGGGCGGATGATTTTCTTAGCAAGCCCGTTGACAGGCTAGAACTGAAGACCCGTGTAACTTCTCTTTTAAGGATAAAACATCTTCATGATAGTCTGCTGGAAGAAAAAAAGCAACTAAGAAAAGCAAATCAATACCTGCACAACCTTATGAAGGCCTCTCCTATAGCTACTCTTACAATCGATTCTTATCAGAATATTCTTACCTTGAACCTGAGTGCCATGCAATTATTGGGATATGGGATAGAAGAACTTGTAGGATCTCCCATTGCAAGTATTACAGGTGGCAACTGGCTTGAATTTACGGATAAGAAGGATTATGAGATCTTCTTCATGACGAAGAATGAAGAGCATGTTCCAATGAATGTTTCAACTTCTTTGGTGGAAGACAATGAAAAAAAGATAATGATAGTAACCCTTCAGGATCGCTCTGAACTAAAGGGTCTGTTCATTACTCCAGTGAAGGAAGAAGTTTCTGAAAAAAGTGATGTGAATGACATTTTTCTGGAAAGCGGTTTTATTTATCTCATAGCGGATCATGATTCAGCAGATGGATATAGATTATTTACAGACCTTGTAAAAAGAGGTACTCCTGGATTATGTATCACCCGTCAGAATCCTGAAAAGATCAGGGACAAATACCAACTTGCTAAAACTCCTATGATCTGGCTTACAAAGAACAAGGTTCCTGGTCAGCAGGTGATAGATCCATCTGAGCTATTCAAAATATTCCCCACTATTTTTGATTTTATCACTAAGGTACATGATAGTGTTATTCTTCTTGACGGACTTGAATTTTTATATCTTTTCAATGATGTAAGCTCTGTGGTAAAGCTTATGGAACAGACCAATGATATTATTATGGCATCTTCCTCCAGAATGATATTGCAGCTTGATCCGGAAGTACTTGATAAAAAAGAGTACCATCTGCTAAAAAGATGGATGAAACTGCTCCATTTGGAAAGTGAGATACAGAACACCCACAATAAATATATGAAAAATTCATAGACAAAAAGAAGAAAAGGTATATTCCTGACCATGATGGCTCCGGGTTTGTGATAATATGAGATTGATAGATACCATAGATGGTCTTAATGAAGTATTTGAGACCGATATCCCCAAGGATTCAGTTATCCTTGTGAAGGGCGCAGCAGGTACTCTAAAATCGGGCTTTACTTTTCAGATGCTTACTAATTATCTTGACAGCACAGATGAGTATGGCCTGTACATCACTCTTGAACAGAGCAGGGAGAATCACGTTATGAATATACAAAGCATGGGTATTTCTGTATCCAAACATTTACACATAAGTGATTTTAGTGATTACAGAGTGCAGTATGATGATTTTTCTGATGATCTTATCGATCTGCTGCAGGAAAATATTATAGAGTTCAAAAGGAAACTTGGAGGTAAATGTACCTGTGTGGCTCTTGATTCGCTGGGTGCTCTTTACTCTTTGCTCAATGTCGAACACATAAATCTGAGAAAGCGTTTATATAGATTCCTTGAGATCCTGCGCCGGGAACATATAACCATGTTCCTGATACTCGAAACAGAAACTGATCATAATATGGAAGAGTCAGTGACTGGTACAGAAGGTTTCCTTGCTGACGGTATTATCGAGCTGGGTCTCCATTTTCAGGGGAATACTGTCAACCGTTACCTGAGAATAAGAAAAATGAGGGCTACTGCCCATAGTATGGAACCCTGGATAGTCACAGTTGCAGATAATGGAATTAAGGTCTACAAAGGTACTTTCAGCATACCTCCAGGCCTGGACTGAAAAGGCTAATAAAGCTTAATGATCCTTTAAAATTAAAGGAACTAGTTCAGGAGTATCTATATGGTGGATGTTACAGGAATCTTTGGAAATATCGTGTTACAGTTATTTATTCTGCTGTTGCTGGGATTCTCTTCATACCAGGCTCGCTCCAAAAAAATAAAACTACATTGCAGTTTAATGGGATCAGCTCTTTTTTTGCAGCTTCTTACCATTGTGTTTGCAATGTATCCGTCTTTTTCAGCCCTTGCAAGGATGCAGATCAGCAGTCAATTGATGTTTACATTGTGGATACATCACATAGCAGGTATTTTAGTGATGCTGTTGGTAATATACATCAATCTGGCAGTACGAGGTTCAGCGCGTCTTCTGGGAGAGCCCTACAGACTGATGAGACCTGTAGCATTATTATGGTTTCTGGTCTTGCTAGGCGGAATGTACATACGGCTCAGCCTTTGATATCAGCCTGTTTTCTGCTCTGTAATTTCCAGTATAGGACCCAAGGATAGTTTATCTGCGGTCCACTATACGTTTTGGTCTGCCTTTTATACGATACAGTTCAAGAGCTCCCGGAGCGGTATAGTTGAATAAAATCTTAAAGCTTTCATCATTATATGCATTCTCAAATCTTTTCTTATACCTGAAGAAAGAACGCAGGAAATTCTCTTCCACAAGGGATCTGTCACATGTGGCAGGGTCAAGGCATTCCAGACTCACTCTCATGACGGTTTCCTCTTCATCATCTCCACCGTACAGGAAAGCTTCATATTCGCCTGTTAAATATTCCATGTTCTCTCGCTGGAAAACTCCTTTTTCCACGTCCACACGGTTAAAGGGAGTTTCAGCAACCCAGAAAGTTTCAGCTTCCCGCTGAGGGTTCATTATTTTCATGTGTGTCCTTCCGCAGGCACAGGTCTTACGGCTCATGACCACTGTCGTATCTTCGGTGTCATAGTTAAGAAGCAGAGTGCCACATTTGGTGCCTACCGGAAGTAAGGTACTGAGTACCATTCTGCCACATTCACCATCCTCAACGAATTTATCCATGCCAGGATCATAGACATCCAGATGTACCATATCCTCTGATACATGCAGGCCGCTGAAGTCCGTACACTCTCCGCACATAGTGCCTTCTGTACTGCCATAGTTGTTGTATACATCACAATCCCACATTTCGGAGAGGTAGTTACGCGCTTCTTCCGCAAAGCTTTCCCCGCCTACCACAAGACGCTGAATGCTTGATTCGGAAGGCTCCAGTCCCTGTTCTTTCATATTTTTGCCAAGCCTTAACAGTTTGAAAACACTCCCCACAATGCCTGTGGGCTTATATGAGGTCACGATCCTTGTCGGAAAAGTGCATTTCCCAGTGGGGACAATGGTCATTCCGATATGATGGGCCGCAAGGGTCATGGTGTTAGCACCTACGTTCATGCCGTATGAAGCACAGATCACTACTCTGTCCCCGGGTTCAAACCCCTGTGCAACGAAATACCGCGCATATTTCTCTGCATAACGCTCCCAGTCTTCCCAGGTAAGGAAGAATGCTTTTGGTGTCCCGCTGGTACCACTCGTTTCATGGATAGTGAATATATCTTTCCAGTCCCCTGTTTTGAACTCGAAATCCCTGGTTACAGGCGGCTGATGTTCTCTTATTGTACTGCCATTGATTATAGGCAGTTGCAGCAGATCTTCATGGGACTTTATGTCGGAAGGTGAGATCTTGTGTTCTTTGAACCATTTTTTATAGAAGGGAGAATTCTCCGCTGCGTATTGCACAGTGTAATGAATACGCTCATCTATCAAAGCATCCAGTTCTCCTCTGTCCATGGTCTCTATGGAAGGATTATGATATTTTCCCGCTGACATATGTTGACTCTCCTGTCGTTACTATACTCTTTTATCCGTTTTCAGAAATTTTAAGCATTATTTTTTTGCGCTGATCCCAGATGTGGAGAAGTTATTGTATTTTCTGCTTTTGGATCGGATATGCAGCTTAACTTTGGATCAGAAAATCAGAAATAATTACATGATGATTTGACACAGTACACACTCATGCTACATTAGTGCAGTAGTAGATGACTGATGATAGTGGAAGTGAAATGTGGTCCTTAAGGCACCACATTTACCAACTCATCCAGCTTTGTGGACCTGAAAATGAAAAATGGTCCAGATTGCCTGTTATGATCTTATTCCGTAGTTTTTCCATCAAAGTCGGCTTCATTTGCTTCGGCTTCTTCCTTCGTGGACCTCACGATGCCGTCCTTGTGATGAGCCGGGGAATAGATCGTATAGAGTTTCAGGTCTTCGGTCTTCGAAGTGTTGATGACGTTGTGCTGTGCACCTGCCGGAACAACCACTGCAACCCCGTCACTGAGATCATACTCATTACCGTCAATTATGCATTTTCCCTCTCCGCTTTCAAAACGGAAGAACTGGTCGTTCTCCTCATGCACTTCCATCCCGATATCTTCCAGGGGCTTGAGGCTCATAAGCACAAGCTGGCTGTGCTTTGAACTGTAGAGGACTTTACGGAAATTGTCATTTTCTAACGTGGCATCTTCAATGTTGATACTGAATCCTTTCATACTCATATATAGGGATCAATTACATATATAATTATTTGTACTAATATTTGCTTTTGAATAAATAAATATATTATAATAAGAAATAGCAGTTTTAATTATTTTTATATTTTGAAGAACAGCAAAATAAAGATATTTTTGGTTGAATTAGCGTGTAGCAGAATTTCATAGATGTACACTGTGTTCACAATTTAAACCCTTTTTTTCATTATCTCTTGTAGTATAACATCACATTGTTCGAGAAATCGATATACTTATTAGAATTATATAATTCTAATATGTACATGTGTGTTTACTTTGAAGTGTTCATAGGAGTTATAATGATGGGCACGCCTCTATGAATAACCGGTATAGCATAATTAACAAAAACAGACACTTTTCTGGATCGAATCAATGATGTTATGTCAGGAGGAAGAAAAATGAGTTTAAACAATAAGCATTTCTGCTGTAATTGCAGTAACAGCCTGAAAAAACTGCCTTTCCGCAGATGTCCTGGGAATTTTGGGAATTATCTTGATCCGAGTTTTTTCTGAATTAAAACAGTACAGCCAGAATAATTTTTATTATTTAATATGTATTATATGGACTATTAGTATACTCACATCAATGGTAGAGAAAAATATCTATTTTTCTCCAGACATCTGCGGAAAGGCAGAAAAAACAAACACTTGGATCAAATGTGTTGTACTATTGCCCATATTGTGGTACCATGACCACTTCAAATTGTGTATGATGAAGGTATCACACCCCTCTTTTCTAAATTTTTTTATAAAAATGCAAAGACCGATAAATATTCTCTTAAGAACAAATGCGTTCAAATCGTACCACTTGCATCTTATGATCGTAGTTATAGTAGTTGGGGAGGGAGCAGTATGCTGGACATAAAAATTAAAGAAGCATACGATACTCTTAAGGAAGTGGCAGCTGATGTTTCTCGAATGGTATGTCCAATTTCCTGTTGAAAAGGAAGACAGTTATTTGACAGATACCACAAAGGCATTGGTGCTATCAATCCCCTCTTACATAGACAATGTAATTAAAGAATTAGACAATATCTTTAAATGAATGTAAACGAACAAACTATTTATAGTTATTAACTATTTGTTTGAAACTTATAATATTGGCTTTGCTACCTATTGAAAGCGATTTTATCATTCATAAGTTACAAACCATGTGTGATTAACTATAATAAATCTCCAAAAAACAGGACTTTCTATCAATCAAAAAAAGATCAAAGCCAGGATGGGACATCATTCTGCAGGCAATCCCAACTCTCTGGCCTTATCGTAGCATACCTGCGCTTCTTCGTGTCTTCCAAGTTTTTCAAGCACAGCACCTTTGTTATACCACGCATTTGCATACTGCGGGTCTATATCCAGGGTTTTCTCTAATGCTTCGAGGGCTTCTTCATATCTTCCAAGGTCATTAAAGACACCTGCCATTATATGCCATGTGTTTGCATCCTGTGGGTTTATAGCTACTGTTTTATTATATGCCTGCAATGCCTCCTCATATCTGCCCATATAAGCAAGGGTATTACCTTTGTTATGCCAGGCATATTCATTCTGCGGGTCAAGTTCTGTGGCCTTATCATATGCTTGTAATGCCTCTTCAAATCTGCCTGCAATAAACAGATCAACACCTTTATTATTCCATTCAGTGGAATTCTGTGCCTCTTCATAAACAAATTCTTCTGGCCCTTGTGTGATGTTGTCGGTATTTTTCTCACTGCAACCTGCACAGCACATCACGATGAGTATTATAGCCAGGACCATAGATCTTTTGATCCACATAATTTTCATCTCCTATATTCAAAATAGTTCTCAATATATATCCGGTACGATTTTATGCATTCTATGTCAAGAACATCTAGTTCTATAAAGGAAACAAGTGATTTTTCTTTTTTTCCCCATTATATTGCCAAAAACGACACTCTATACAATCTTCCAGAAAACCTTTCCTCACCGACGTGCTGCTCTGAGAGTCCAGATCTCTTCTTTAAGCGTCTCAATATTTGATTTGTAGATGAACAGTGTTAGGAATAAAGCCATAAATGCCAGAAAGTTAACTAATAAGGTAAGCTGCAGAATAGTCCCTTCTAATCCTCCTCCTGTACTGCCGTATATTGCATCACCGAACATCAATGGATGCACAGAGCGCCATAAACGGATGGATAAAAAGCTAAGGGGTACGGAGACAAAACCCACTATTCCAAATACTGCTGCAAGCCTCGATTTAGACTCTGGTTCCTCTATGGCCTGACGCAACAGTAAATAGGTCACATAAACAAGGAAGAGTGCAAGGGACGTAGTAAGCCTTGGTTCCCATATCCAATACCATCCCCAGGTTGCTCTGGCCCATATAGAGCCGGTGATCAGCACCAGAAGAGCAAATATGATTCCTATCTCTGCTGCTGATCTTGCATAGATATCCCACTTCACATCATGGGATCTGAGCTGCATTATACTTGCAGCAAAGACTATTAAAAAGGCAAAATATGCAGTAATGGCTATGGGCATGTGGAAGTAGAATATCCTGAAACTACTATCCAGAACTTCTCCTGAACCGGATCTCATGACAGGCAAAGAGAAAAAGAGCATATACATTGCCATCAGCACAAGTGCAGCTGTTACTAAGGCCAATATCCTTAATCTTTTGTTATCCATGCTTTTGTCCCATGTTCTTTTTTATGGCGGTGTATTATCAATATATTTTATCTAATTTCCTGTCATCTTTCAATTTCGTCCATCTGGCTTATCCTTCCAGCGTATGATCGAACAAGAGACGTGCCAGTGTAAAGAAAACAATATCGTAGACAGCCATGAGACGCAGTTCTGTGATCATCCCGGTTATCCCTGTTCCTGCCAGTATCTTGCCTGTGGCCAGCACAGCAGGAATGAGCACAGGTACAAGCAGAGGAAGTAAAAGCACAGGAAGCAGTATCTCTCTTGTACGTGTGTTGACCGTGAGGGCAGAGAGTAAAGCACCGACCGCAGAAAAACCTACCGTACCCAGCAGTATCACTATCATCAGCGTAGGAATGTTTGGGATATTGTAATTGAACAGCACCATGAACACAGGTATCGTGAGCAATTCAACAATAAGCATCAGACAAATGCTGGATATGACCTTGCCGGTGTATATGGCTGCACTGTCCACTGGGCAGAGGCGCAATCCATCAAGGCAGGAGTTCTCAGTTTCCGAAGCAAATGTCCGGGTGATGCCCAGTGTTCCGGCAAATATGAATGCTATCCAGAGCAATCCGGGTGCCAGGCGGTCAATATCAGAAGAAGTGCTAAGCATGTCACTAAGGGATAAACTGAATATCACCATGACCGCCAGGGAGAAAACAAGCATGGAATTAAGCACTTGTTTTGTGCGTAATTCAGTACGTAAGTCCTTTGCTGCGATGTGAAGGCTGCGCATCATATATCTCCGTCGGATATCGTGGTGTAGATGTTCCTAAGCTCGTCCACAGAAGCTATTTCCTGTTTTCTCGTGTCCACAGCTATCTTACCATCACTAAGTATTATCACTCTGTCACACATAACAAATGCTCTCTCTATGTCATGTGTAACCATGAGCACAGTGGCTTTTTTGCTGTTCTCAATAAGCATTTTCTCCAGATCACAGGCTGATCGCAGGTCCAGTCCTGTGTATGGTTCATCCATCAGAATAATATCCGGATCGTGTATAAGAGAACGTGCAATGGACAGGCGTTGTTTCATACCTCTGGAAAGCGTGCTGACCCTGTCCGTGCGCCGGTTATCAAGATGCAGCTGTTCAAGCAGCATTTGTATCCTCACAATAAGTTCACCTTGTGACAGTCCGTACATCTTCCCGTAAAAATAAAGATTTTCTTCCACAGTCAGATCGTTATATAAGTAGCTTTCATGTGAGATCGCGCCTATCATCTTGCGTATCTCCATTGCCGAGCTGCTGAGTTGCAGTCCGCCGATCTCTACAGAACCGGAAGAGGGTCGCACAAGGGTTTCAAGTATCTTGAGCAGTGTGGTCTTACCTGCACCGTTGGGGCCCAGGATGATCATAAACTCTCCTTGTTCTATGTTCAGGTCAATATCATCCAGTACAACATGTCCTGCAAACCTTTTGGTAAGCCCTCTTATGGAGATGATACTGCCCATGGAATAGTAAATGACATGATACTTAGATTAATATTGTGCCACAACGATCATTACCTGTGGGCAGAACCTGAAAAGAAATGTAAATTCAGAAAAGCATGTTTTTATTCTCTGTCAGAAGGTAAGGCATATTATTGAGCCTGTATGTCAGGATCATTTCCTTGCCTTCCATAAAATCTAGTTTCAGGGTTGACTATTTAATGTCGAGTTAATTGATGTTCAACACAGTCACAGACAACCAGAATAAAAATAAAAAATATGTTAATGTTCACCTATGCATTTCAAGAATTTCAAGACCCTTATCGGTCAGACGATATTTTCCTTCGTCTTCTTTTACAAGTTCCTGATGCAGAAGGTAATCTATCTGGAATTTGAAGGCCGTTTCCTGTAGATTCAGGTTCTTAAGAAGGTCTTCTTTTGAAGCACCATAAATCCCTATTTCTTTGATAAGCTTACGCCTCACCGGATTGGAAGCAGCTCTGTTAAGCATATCATGTTCTATTTTTTTAGCTTCACGAGGACCGGGTTGGTTCATGATGATATCGTCAAGATCGTCTTTTTCTACCACAAAAAACCTCCTGTGACTTTCCTTTTGAAATTTATAATATTAATATGCTGCGCCTGAAAAGGTTGCCAGAGGATCAGATAAATGGTTTTTTTGATATTTAGTATGGTTATTGTGCCTGAATATATACTTCAAAATGATTTTATTGTTAAGGTTTTATTTTTTTTGTTTCAGGATGTTAACTATGCTTTTTCCGAAGGCTTTAGAGTCGCTAAAATCTCATAAATGCACCCCGATATCAAAAAAGCATTAATACTAAGAAGAAATAAGATACATAAGGCATGCAAGATTACGGCACAAAGGAGCAGATCTATACTTTACAGAACAATACCATCAAGCTTTTGCTATCTGCCCAAAAAGAGGCACGTGAAAAGCTTGAAAAGATCTGTCAGGGTATCAAGGTCGAAGTTCCTCTTGGCCAGAGGCAATCATTGTTCTTGTTCCCGTTTGCGGATACTGTTAACCTGTCAGATTCCATCGATATAATGATCGATCGATTCATTAATCAGATAATCCTCCTTGAAAGTGTAGCAAATCCATCTTTACCTGTGGATTTCGGGGATGTTTTTGATTTTGCTAAAAAACTACCAGCATACGATGCCTTTACGGTAGCAGATTATGTTCTGAACACTTACCTGCAAAACAATAACAATGCTTTGAAACGCATTAGAGCAGATTGTCAAAAGCTCATTCCTTTAAATGGAAGCTGTTTTTCTTCTGAAAATATAGAAATAAAGAACGATAGGGTAATTAATCTGAAAGCATCCGGGAACCTGCAGGATTCGACAAAATGTGTTGAAAGCCTGCTGAAGATGATAGATGTAGTCATACATTCAGCAGAACCACTTAAAGCTCAGGGTGCCCGTATAAGTCCCGGAGAATCTTATCTTACTGATGACCTCAGGCTCTATTTCTTCAAGAATCGTAAGATACGACTTGTTTTCAAAAAACCGGAATATACCAGGAAGTTCATTACTGTTCTTCAGGCTCCGCACCGTCCGGTAAATAATGTCCATCTCTGTGAAAAACAACAATTATCTATTGCCAGTTATTCTTCTGCTATTTAGTGTCTTTCATGAGCAGACCATAAAATGTATTATCTATCTTCAATAATTGTATGTGATACCCATGTCAGAAGATCCTGTAAAAAGCAGTCGGAAAGAATGGATAGAAAAAATAAAAAAAGAAAAAGGTATAGTACGCAATCCTACAGAAGACCACGATATAGGTCTGAAAACACTTCAGAACCCTGTGAGAAGGAAGATCTTATCTTTTATTGCTGAGGATGACAGAACTATTGAAGACATACAGAACAGCTTTAAACTTGAAGCGCTGCAAGCCAAATTCCATCTTGACATGCTGGAAAATGCGCTCTATATTGAAAACATATCAGCTGGCGGCACTGCACGTTATCATCTGTCACCCAGGGGTGAAGCTTATATGGAAAGCGTTAAAGTAAGATAACAGTTCAAAAAAATAAAACGACACGGTTTGTTTTTTGACATGTTCTGTTTTTTGATATCAGATACTGCAGGAATTCCCATGAACTTTATAAAGATCTCAAATCTTTAAGCCATCATGGAGCTCTACATGACTTCTTTTCCCAGCTTATCCGAACACGGGTAGAAGCACCCTTCTCGACCAGCTGATCATTTTCCTCTGCAAGGATGTTTTTCAGATAGTCACGAAGGATACTCTCCTGTGTCTGTGTTTCTATTACATACCTATCCTGGTAAAAACCCATAGCTTCATCCACGGAAGAAAAATAATTGATGTGTTCCATGGAAAAGACATGCATGTCGGGATATATCTCCATATTGTAGAGTACATTATACAGTACGTCACATTTTGGGCCCGGAACATAATTCGTGCCGTAGAGAGAAGGCCATAGGTTAATTGAATGTTCTTCCCAGGGAGTTGTCCCTGCAAACCAGTAGAGGTACACATATTTAGAAGATGCCTGCTCCATTTTTTGTATAGCTTCTTTTATATCCGGCATTCCCAGGGAGAATGAGGCTATGACCACATCATATGGAGCATCGAGATCAGCCTCTACATCCAGATTTTCCCAGCGTTTGCTCACGCAGCTTACATTGTCTATGCCATGTTGCTCTAGATTTACTTTTAATAATTCCATCATTCCGGAGGCAGGCTCCACAGCAGTTACATGGGACACTTTTTTTGCAATGGGAATAGTAAGTCTTCCAGGACCTGATCCGATATCCAATATCCTTGATTCTGAGGTAAGGTGCAGGTCATTTAAAGCTGAATCGGTTCTCTCGGGATTCTGTTGAGTTCTTTTCCAGAAGCGTTCTGCGTTTTCCTTTTTATTCCAATGTGCGTTCTTATCTCCTGTCTTATCAAGCCTTTGCTGAGTGATCATGAGTTCTTTCCACACATCATTCCAGTCAATTTTTCTATATTCCATATGTGATCCACCTGATACATTTATCGTGGTATTATTTTTGTGATATTTTTACTGTACGATTTATTTACAATTGATACAGAATTGAGATATAATGTTACAAGAACTGTTTATTAAGCTATCAAGTTTTGTATTTCTTTTAATATATTAGATTTAATAGATTTTTAAAGAAGACATGTAAAATGAAATAACAAGAAAAGTATTAAAAGTATTATCTTCTTTTATCTCTCGTGATATACATGTCATCCAAATGTTCAACTGAAAATACTGTGATAAAGATAGCCTCTTTTGAGGATGCTGCAAAATTTCACGGACATGTCTGCCCAGGGCTTACTATCGGTTATATCGCTGCCAAAGCTGCAATAGAAAAGCTGGATGCAGAAAGAGATGTAGATGAAGAGCTTGTGACCATCGTGGAGAACGATGCTTGTGGGGTCGATGCAGTACAGGTGCTCACAGGATGCACTATAGGTAAAGGTAATCTTATTTATCAGGACCATGCAAAGCAGGTCTTTACCTTTATATGCAGAAACAGTGGAAAAGCCGTAAGGGTAGCCCTGAAGGCCAGTTTTAACATCGATAACATTGATCCTAAGGTCAGCGAGCTACGCCCAAAGGTGATGTCCGGCAAGGCCACAAAGGAAGAAAACAAAAAGTTCAGCGAGTGCATGGATGGCATATCCAGGACCATGAGGAACACGCCTGTAGAGGAAATGTTTGACATACGGTTCGTTGATGTCAAGATCCCTCCGAAAGCAAGAATATTCAACTCCGTCAAGTGTGTCAAATGCAATGAGATGATGGCGGAATCCAGGGCAAGGGTGCAGAATGGGGAATACGTGTGCATCCCATGCTATGAGGAATATACCAGAGGATGGTAAGGATACAACAAAAAGAAAACGTCATCTACGGGATATTGTGTATACAGATTTTAACATATCTTTTTCTGAATTCGACAGGTATTTATCTAAGATGCTCACAGATATGCCTGTATTATATTCTTTACAATAATCAATAAGGAGCTTAATTTACATGGTAGTTATTGTCGATAGAAATCTCTGTACAGGATGCGGGCAATGTGTTGACACATGCCCTGTAGAAGCGCTTTCATTGGGTTCCGATGACATTGTCGTTGTTGATGCGGACTTATGCGTTGATTGCGGACAGTGCATAGACGTATGTCCGGTTGAAGCTCTGTCTTTGGACTGAGCTCACTGCACTTTCCTTATCATTAATTGCAGATATTAAAGAAATAGATATTGTTTCCGGTAGTTCAAAACGTATTGGGATTAAATTCATTTGAGGGTGAAAAAAACATATGCCTAGATCCCTTCCAAAAGGTATCATTGATAACGATTCGGATCCTAAGGCTGTGGAAGCCTATCTTGCCACCGTTCCGGAAGATGCGCGTGCTACGCTGATAAAGCTGCGTAAGACAATAAGGGCAGCAGCTCCTAATGCAACAGAAGGCATTAGTTATCATATACCTACCTTCAAGTACAAAGGTTCACTCGTAGCCTTTGCTGCATTCCCAACACACTGCAGTTTTTATGTCATGAGCCCGGCAGTCATGGAAGCTCATAAGGATGAACTCAAATCCTATGATACGGCTAAGGGTACCATTCGCTTTCCTGTCAATAAACCTCTTCCGGCCTCGCTTGTGAAAAAGCTCGTAAAGGCACGAATCGAGGAGAACGGGAAAACTTAATATTTATTTTATGAGAAGATGTCTTTTGTTCATTTTCAATAGTTCTTGAAGAGATTGTCTAATTAGAACTTCGGTTTAAAAACCTATTCGTTTTTTCATTAA
>CAZAMM010000030.1:0-24707 GCA_964486435.1 uncultured Methanosarcinales archaeon
AAAAAGGAGGATTAGTACTGCAATAGAGAGGGAATCTCAGAGGACCCTAAAAAGATAAGTTCAGGCGCAAACCATACGGATGGAAGGAGCTTACTGTATCGGGTCTAGTTGCTACGCTGTTTTCAAGTGATGAGATAAAGCTCAGGTACCAGAAGACGTATCTCATCCTTAAGAAACCCAATGCTGAAGAAGTGGTGAGGTATCTTACAAGGAAGGATTACGCTGATAAGCTTGTGGTGGAGATACGTGAAAAAGCGAATGCAGAGGTCATGAGAATAATCAGGTCGATCCTGAGGGAGGTATTTGATAAGACAAATATCCCTGAGAAGGAGAACGATCTCTTTGATTTCACACATTCTTTGCTCAATGAGGAATTCATCAAGATAGAGCAGATATCAGGTAAATACGAAGAGGAAAAGAGATTCCCGGGAAAGAATGAGGTCAAAGCCTATGCTGGTTTCCTCAAGCAGATCCTCAATACCACAGACCCGTCTGCTTTCCTGCAGAAGATATCTGATGAAAAGGAAGAGTTAGTTAAACTGCGTTATGAAGTTGAACCTGTTATATCGTTCTTCGGGGGCCAGCAGGTGGAGATCTTCAGGCGGCTTTTGAAGAAGGTCGATAATTTTACCCGAGACAGGCAGTTCATGGACGATGAAACAAAGTCCAAAGTACAGGATGTTGAAGCAATCCTGAGATCAAAGGAACCATATTCCGAGATCAAGTCACTGCCACCGCTGGAAGCAAGCATTGAAACTGCACTTACTGCTGCGCTTGAAACGTTAAAGGAAGAGGCTTTTAAAGAAATTGATTCGATAACAATCGAATTACAAAAATATATGGCATCTTATGCGGAATTGGATCAAGCTTTCAGGGATTTGATGCTAAAGCCTTTCAACCAGCTGAAGGAGAATATTACACAGGCCGGGGACTGTGTGTTCGTGCAGGCGCAGTCCACTACTTTGAAATCTTTCCATGAAAATGCCTATGAAAAAATAAAGACGCAACTCCAAACCATCAGGGAAAAGGAGCAGGACAAGGGTGAAGAGCCAATCACTCCTGTAAGATCAACAAGGGTCATCAGAGATGTATCTGTTTTCAAGACCAAAGATATCATCAGATCTGAAGAGGAACTGGACAAATATCTCAAAGAGTTGAAGGCTGAATTATTAAAAATGCTGGAAACAGACGATTTCAAGGTGCTGTGATCATGGATAAGGCAAGCATCATCAAGTTCTCGGATACTGTGCGGGACAAGCTCCGCCAGGAGGTCGCTGACAGGGCTGCATTCTATGGTATCCACCCGAAAGAGATACTGCCTGTGGATTCCGAACATGAGGATTCCATAGTTATCGGCGGGAAGGTCCATAATAAGAAGATCAAGGACCAGAGGGAGAAACTGGTCAGAGAAATCAAACATAAGGGTTATCAACAGGTGATGGATGAGGTCACATACACCTGGTTCAACCGTTTCGTTGCCCTGAAGTTCATGGAGGTCAATGATTACCTTCCTGTGAAGGTGTTCATTTCCGATGACCTGGACAGGACAGAACCTGGAATTATCACACACGCTATTGAGCTTGATTTTCTGGACCTTGATGCTGACTATGTGCTTGACCTGAAGGCCGAGAATAAGGATGAAGAGCTGTACAAGTACCTTATCCTGAAGTTGTGCAATTACCTGCACAGCACTATGCCCTTCATGTTCGAGAAGATAGAGGACTACACTGAGTTATTGTTCCCTGAGAAGCTGCTTCATGTGGATTCTATTGTGAAGGACATTAACGGGATGATCCCGGTGGACGACTGGAGAGAAGTGGAAATAATCGGCTGGATATACCAGGATTACATCGCTCCTAAGAAGGATAAGGTGTTCAAGGACCTTAAGAAGAACGTCAAGATCAGCAAGGAGAACATTCCTGCAGCGACCCAGTTGTTCACACCTCACTGGATCGTCCGTTATCTGGTGGAGAATTCCCTGGGGCGTTTGTGGATGCTCAACCGTCCGAATTCACGGCTGTTCGAGCAGATGGAATATTATATCAGGCCCGAGCAGACTGAAACGGATTTCCTGAGAATAAATTCTCCTGAGGACATCAGGGTATGCGATCCTGCCTGCGGTTCAGGACACATGCTGGTGTATGCTTTTGATCTGCTGTATGCCATTTACGAGGAGGAGGGTTACGACCATTCCGAGATACCTGAGAAGATCCTGACCCATAATCTCTTTGGCATTGAGATCGATAAGCGTGCCGGGGACCTGGCAGCTTTTGCACTTACCATGAAGGCAAGGGGAAAGAACCGTAACTTCTTCCGCAAGCCTGTGCAGTCCAATATATGCGTCCTGCAAAGCATTGCCTTTGAGGATGATGAGCTCAATGCTTACATAACTGCTGTGGGGAGTGAGCTGTTTGCGAATGACATCCGGGATACACTGCTTCAGTTCAGCGAGGCCGATAACTTCGGCTCTCTTATACGTCCTGCCACCGCAAGCATATCAGAGATCCGACAGATGCTAAACGGGAAGAATCTCTCCGGCAATCTCATTATCTTCAACACTCATCAGAAGGTCCTGCAAGCTCTGAAGCAGGCAGACTACCTTATCCCCAAGTATCATGTGGTGGTTGCCAACCCACCTTATATGGGTGGCAAGGGGATGAATGCGAGGCTCAAGGACTTCGCTCAGGATAATTATCCTGACAGTAAATCTGACTTCTTTGCTATGTTCATTGAACGCAACCTTGACCTTGCGATGCAGAAAGGCATGGTGGCGATGATCACTATGCAGAGCTGGATGTTCCTTTCTTCCTATGAGAAACTCCGAGCGGGCATTCTGGATAACCATACCATATTGTCCATGGCACATCTGGGACCTCGGGCTTTTGACAGTATCGGCGGCGAGGTTGTCTCTACTACGGCTTTTGTTATTGAAAATGCTCAGCACCTGGAGTATAAGGGAGCTTATATCCGGCTTGTGGATGGAAACTCTGAGGCAGAAAAGGATACATGGCTGCATGAGGCTATCATGCAGGTGAGAAGCAGCACCCCGCAAACGGAGGCCCAATGAATCCCCCCATTTCCCAGCTTATCACCATGCCTGAGGGGAAGACGCTGGAGTTCAAGCGTGATATCTCTGATTGCAGAAATGTCCTTAAGATGAGCATTAATTTGCATCCCAATGAGTTGTGGCCTAAGCTGCAGCCCGAGTCGGGACCAAGTTGGGACCATGTAGGGACTAAGTCAGGACCAAGTAGGGACCAAGTAATATCCAAACAATCGACCCAGTCGCCGACCCATTTGCATAAGATTTCCTCCTCACAGAATGTTATCAAGTCTGTTACCAAACAAGTAGGCGAACAAGTAACCGAACATGTAGCTTCCACAAACCACAGAGAGCACAGAGATCTTGCGGCTGAAGTTGAATCTACGGCTAAAGTTACAGCTAAAGTCATTACTTATCTAGGAACTTGCAAAACATGACTAATAACACTTCATCAACCAACCCCGTTCCCAACTTCTACCGTGCCTCTGCGGCTGATTTCAAGAAGATTCCCGGAAGTCCGATTGCTTATTGGGTAAGTGAAAGAATGCTGAGTTCTTTCGATTTACCGAAAATAGGAGATGCATTTCTGGTTAAAAGTGGTCTAACATCGGGAGATAAACCTAGATTTGTAAGGGATTGGTCAGAATGTCGCTACTTTGATATTAATTTTCAAGCCCAAAATGGTGTTTACAATGATAAAAAGTGGTTCCCTCACAATGATGGTGGCCCACTTCGAAAATGGTATGGAAATCGTAATAGTGTTATCAATTGGGAATCAGATGGTAAAGAAATTAGAAATCTAAAAAACTCAACTGTAAGAAGTCCACAACATTACTTTAAATCTGGAGTAACATGGACTGATATTAGCTCGTCGTTTTTTGCAGCTCGCTTTTTGCCATCTGGATCTGTATTTGAAAACACTGGTTCTCTTATAGTAGTAGACAGTGAAGAAGCGTTAAAAATATTAGGATTTTTGTCCACCAGCATAGCAAAAAAATTTATGGATATAATGAACCCTACACTCCATTATGGTGTAGGTGAAGTTGCAAAGCTTCCTTTATGTGAATTAGAGTCGATTTCTAAAATCAAAGATTTTGTTTCTACATGTATATTTTTTGCAAAATCCGACTGGGATTCCTACGAAACCTCATGGGACTTCACCACTCTTCCCCTGCTCCAATCCGAATACCGCCAGCCAACCCTCCGCGAAACCTACGCCAAACTTCGCGCCCACTGGAAGGAGATGACACTGGAGATGCAGCGGCTGGAGGAAGAGAACAACCGTATTTTCATAGAAGCCTACGGCTTGCAGGATGAGCTTACACCGGATGTGCCACTGTCGGAGATCACGCTGACCTGTAATCCGCATTACAGGTATAACGGGGATAAAAGCGAGGACGAGCTGGAAGCTCTGCTGCTTACGGATACTGTAAAGGAATTCATCTCCTATGCAGTGGGCTGCATGTTCGGGAGGTATTCACTGGACAAGCCGGGATTGGTGCTTGCTAATCAGGGTGAGAAGATAGGGGATTATCTGAAGCAAGTCCCGGAACCGAGCTTCATGCCGGATGCGGATAATATCATACCCATACTTGAGGACGAATACTTTGAGGATGATATTGTGGACAGGTTCAAGGAACTCCTCAAGGTTACCTTCGGGAAGGAGCAACTTTCAGAGAACCTGGATCTTATTGCCGAAGCTCTGGGCGGTAATGGTAAGAAGTCCTCTGAGGCTGTGATACGGGAATATTTCCTGAAATCCTTCTACAAGGACCATCTGAAGATGTACAAGAAAAGGCCGATCTACTGGCTGTTCACTTCAGGTAAGGGCAGGGCTTTCAATGCCCTTGTTTACATGCACAGGTACAACAGGGAGACACTTGCCAAGATGAGGACGGATTACCTGCTGGAGCTTGAGGGCAAGCTGGACGCAAAGAAAGAGATGATAAAGTCGGATATAGGAAAGGATGCTCAGGAGAAGACAAGGCTCAGGAAGATTATCGATGAGCTCATGGCTTATGATGAGGTGCTGAAGAACAAGGCCGATGCGTATATTGAGATCGATCTGGATGATGGGGTTGTGGTGAATTACGCGAAGTTCGAGGGGCTGGTGGAGAAGATATGAGTGAAGGAGATGGGTCTTTCTATCACGTTCGAGTAACTCTAAAGTCAGATAGGACTTTTGATGAAGTGAAGTTGGATTTAACTAGAGATATGTTAATTGAGAGGTTTATTGAACCATATGAATCTGGAAATCCAATAATCACTAGCGGTAAAATAATTGATGTTTTAGATATAGAGAGATTAAAGATAAACAGAACTAATTCTCCTTCAAAAACATTGATTCCTATTATACGTGATAGAAGGAGAGCTAGTAAATCCATTGTACTCGGAATATCTAATGAATGGTACGTAACCGAGGAAGGAGAAGATGTAACAGATGATTTCATCAAAGGTTCTCCTAGCTATAAAATGGAGACTCTCAGAATGATAGATTCAACAAGTGATCTACAGATACAAAAATCTGATAAAATATTCATTGTGCATGGTCATGATGAAGAAATGAAACAAACTGTTGCCAGAACAGTTGAAAAATTAGATCTTAAACCTATAATTTTGCATGAGCAAGCAAATGGAGGAAAGACAATAATTGAAAAGTTTGAAGCACATTCAAGTGATGTGTCTTTTGCAATTGTTCTTCTTTCTCCAGATGATAAAGGCTGCACAGTTAATTCATTTTCAGATGAGGTAAAATTCAGGGCTAGACAAAATGTAATCTTAGAGCTAGGATATTTTATTGGAAAATTAGGTAGAGATAGGGTTTTTGTTCTCCATAAGAGTTCTAATGATTTTGAATTGCCTTCAGATATTATGGGAGTTCTTTATACACCATATATTGATGGATGGGACTTCAAGTTGGTAAAGGAACTACAGACTTGTGGATATGATAAAGCAGATGCTAATAAGATAGTCTGAAAAGGTAGTCCAAATTATATTTGAAACTATGGTTGTGAAAAGGATATGAGACACAAATTAAAGCAAGAATTTCAACCATCTGACAGATTAAACCAAGAGATTGAGAAAAAATTACCTCTATCTTGTAAGATACTGGAAGATATTGAAAGGAGCGAGTTTGCAAAAGACAGGGACCGTATTCTATTTTCACGACCTTTTAGGCGTTTACAACATAAGGCACAGGTATTCTCCAATGAGACAGGAGACCATTATAGAACTAGATTGACGCATACTTTAGAAGTTGCTCAGATAGCACGAAGTTTAGCAAGATATTTGGATGCAAATGAAGACCTTGTTGAAGCTATAGCTCTTGGACATGATATTGGACATACGCCATTTGGACATCAGGGAGAAAGAGTTTTAGATGAAGTTATGAGTGGTGAAGATAAACTTGGTCTAATCAAATGTCCTTTGAATTTTGGTGGATTCAAGCACAATTTCAATGGTTTGCGTGTGCTGGATGTAGTTCAATCCAAGTTCGAGAATTATGATGGTTTAAATCTTTCTTGGCAGGTCATGGAAGGAATCCTAAAGCATACCAGAATTCAAAGGCATAAATCGTGTGAAAGTTGCGGTGGATGCTGGGATATAAAGCGATTTGTCAGTAACCCTGCTTTGATTGAAACATTATATCTTGATAGAATTTTTTCGGTTACACTTGAAGGCCAAATAGTAGCAATAGCTGATGAAATTGCTCAAAGGCAACATGATATAGACGACGGTCTGAGAAATAAGGAATTAGGGATTCAGTTAGGCAAATTATACGATGAAGTAATAGGCATTATTCAAAAAATCATTTCTAATAAATCACAATATACGAATGTAAAAAAAGACCATTTAGATAACTTTATAGAATTGTTAATCCGACTTCAACAAAGTTTATTCCAAAATAAAGAAGCATCACAACTGCTTAAAACAGATAGCTTAGTAAGAAACATCATCGAATACTTCATACTTGATGTTTTTGCCAATTCCCACTTGAGAATCCAAGAAAATCCAAGACTAACTCCAGATGGAAAAAGGAAAATACTACAAAACCAAGTTGTCTGTTTTTCTCCAATTGGTAGAGAGCTAAACATAGAACTTGAAAAACTTGTCAAATATAGAATCTTAAATTCATATGAAGTGAATAAATTTGATGGCAAGTCTCGCTTTATTGTGAGACAGCTATTTAAAGCATTTTACACGAATCCTCGCCAAATGCCTTCTTATGTGTTAGGGAGGCTTGCAAAAGAGTTGAAGCATAATGCTGAGATTTATTCTATCAAGCTCACGTATGATGGGGAAACTATAGCATTAAAAGATATTGATTTCAACAAGATGAATCGTACTGAAGTAGAAATGTTGATTGAATCATTAAAGTTAGAAAATTTAGACACTATATTAGAAGCTCCTCTCAAAATGAGAACTTTAATACAAGAATCAACAAGTGAACAGGAAATAAACGAAGCTTTCTATGAAAAACTAAAGTCAATTAATTCTCTTAAAATAGATGAGCTTACTAGTAGTACAGATAGACTATTAAAATGCCTCGTAGAAAATCACTATGCATACCTTTCTACAATATGTGATTATATTGCTGGAATGTCTGATAACTATGCTAAAAGTGAATACAAAAAATTGTATCTTGTTGATTGAGCTGTATCTTTGAAAAAGGATTACTGACCATGTTAAACCCCGAAAAGACCACCCAGAGCATACTTAAGAAGTTCGAAACACTCAGTGATTTCGAGAAGAGGAAGATCGTCTTCTGGTATGATAAGGACCCAACTGCAGATGAGGAAGGTCTAGCATACATACGCGATGCTCTGGCAGAAAAGGGGATAAAGCTGCACATCCTGCACAACAATTTCTTTGCCACGAAGAAACTGCTGGAAGCGGATGATATGCAGTCCAGCTATCTTATCTATTCAGGCGAGGCGGAAAGGGACCACGAAGCCAACTGGCTGCTGGACATACAGCTGTATTCATCACGGTTCGAGAACAGCAGGATATCGGAGATCAAGAGCGAGTTCGGGATAGAAGGCTATGACCTGGACAGGTTCCTGGACAAGCACCAGCAGTTCTTCGCAAGCAAGAAAAGGGTCGTACCGTTCAGGAAAATGTACCAGCCGGACTGGAAGGAAGAAGAGTTCATACATGGTTTCCTTGCAGTATTTTCCGCTTCTGCGACCACGGACCTGAAAGAGATAGTACGCAAGGTCCTCATCATTTCCCTGGAAGAAAGCACCAATACGGCATGGGATGAGATCACAAAGTTCGGGCTTGCTGATGATTTCTGGAGCATGATGCACAAATACTTCGGATACCAGCCTGAAGAGCCTACGCTGAAGAAGCTGTTCCTGAGCTTCATCATAACCCACATAACAAGGAACACGAACCTTGATCTCAAGAAGTACAAAGCGTACAGCAATTCCCAGAGCAACGAATGTGAGATCTTCATCAGAAGCTGGATGGACAATTCCAGAGACTCCACAGTATTTGATGAGTACTGCGAACAACTGCTTGCAGGCGATAACCAGCTTCAAAAGTACCTCCAGAACGAGATACAGAAGCATGAAGTCCCCAAATACATCGAAGCAGAATCCCTTGACCTCTTTGACAAAAGTATCATCCGCAAGATAGCCAAAGCACTCCAGAATGGCAAAGAAGACTTTGATACCTATCTTGGCTGGATAACCAACCGCAAGACAAAACACTGGTATCCCAGGTTCCAGAACATCTGCAATGCCCTGGAATATGCATTGAAACTACACCAGTTCGCAAAGGAGTTCGATGCCACTAACATCAGTGACCAGAACCTTACCAAGTTCTTCAGAAGCTACACCGAACGCTATTACCTGATGGACCAGTACTATCGTAAGTTCTACTACCACTACGATAAGGATAAGGAAAAAGAGATCCTCAAACCCACCAAAGACCTTGTGGAAAAACTCTACAACAACAGGCTCCTTGACAAACTGCTCACACGCTGGAGCCAGCTCATCACAAGTGAGATAGATGGCAGATGGAACATAGAGCTCATCGACCGGCAGGACGAGTTCTATAAGCTCTACGTGAAGAACATCATCACCCGTAATGATAAGGACAAGATAGCCATCATCATCTCCGATGCAATGCGCTATGAAGTGGCTGTCGAGCTGCAGGAAGTACTGAACAAGGACACAAGGGGCACAGTTGAATTAAAGTACATGGCAGGCTCCCTTCCATCATACACAAAACTCGGTATGGCAAGCCTGCTCCCGCATGAAAGATTGGAATACAACAACCAATCAGTATTTGCAGATGGCATTAGCACTGAAGGCACAACTAACAGAGGGAAGATACTGGAAAAAGTAACAAAGGACTCAATTGCCATAGACTATGAAGAAGTGATGAATTTAAAACAGAACGAAGCCCGTGAACGATTCAAAGGCACCCGGCTTTTCTACATATACCACGATAAGATCGATGCCAGAGGCGATCATTCAGCCTCAGAGCATGAAGTATTCGATGCAGCCGAGGATACCATCTCGGATATCAAGAAGATCATCGAAAAGCTCACCAATTTCCAGATACTGAACAATATCCTGGTCACAGCAGACCACGGTTTCATCTATCAGAGAGACGAGCTGGAAAACGTAGATAAAGTCGAGACAGGCGGTTTTGACAAACAGAAGATCATCGCATCCAGCAAGCGTTTCATCCTGAGCGAGCAGGACGTTGACCTAATGAACGTGCATAAGTTCAACATGGATTATATCATCAAATCCGGGCAAACTATGTTCGCATATGTACCTCAGGCAGACCTCAGGTTCAAGATGCAGGGCAGCAACAAGAATTTCGTACACGGTGGAGCTGCACCCCAGGAGATAGTCATCCCGGTACTCAAATACTCCTACAACAAGACGGCAGATCTTGAAAGAAAGGGAATAAAATACGGAAAGGTCGGTCTGACCGTAACCAACGCAAGCCGGAAGATAACAAGCAGCCCGTTCTCCATAAACATCCTGCAGACCGAAAAAGTGACGGATAAACTGCAGCCCAGAAGGTTCAAAGTAGCTCTCTGGAACAGGGACGGGAACGAATTCAAGGTAAGCGATGAAAAGCTTGTTATTGCTGAAAGCTCATCTGATGAGCCAGCAGAAAGGCAGTATAAAGTCACCCTCACCTTAACCGGTGAAGTAGAGAACAAGTTCTACTACATACGCCTGCTAGACGAAGACCCCACAGAGATCAACAAGGACATCATCGATCCCATACCCTTTGAAGTGGACCTCTTGATAGTCGATGACTTCTGATCTAAATAAAGGAACATTGGTGGACTCCCATGCCAGAAGCAGATACAGACATAACAACTGACAGGAAACTGAACACATATTTCCAGGGCAGAGTGGTCAGGAAAGACCTGACAAAGCTGGTAAAAGTAGGCCACAATGTCCCGGTCTATGTCCTGGAATACCTGCTGGGTGCGAATTGCGCCACCGATGACGAAGAACTCATAGAGCAGGGTGTCAGGAAAGTCAAGAACATCCTCTCAGAGAACTACGTGCGTCCTGATGAAGCAGAGAAGATCAAATCCAGGATACGGGAAACAGGCTACTATACCATCATCGATAAGGTCTCCGTAAAGCTGAATGAAAAAAGAGACATTTATGAAGCTGTTTTCTCACACCTCGGTCTTTCCAAGGTACAGGTAGACCCGGAATACGTCACAAAGTATGACAAACTCCTGGGCGGTGGCATCTGGTGTATCATCAAAATGGAATACAGCGCTGAAATGCTGCCTTCGCCTTTTGTCATTGCAAGCCTCAAACCCATACAGATCCCCAACATCAACATCTCAGAGATAATCGATCAGCGGAAGAACTTCACCAAGGACGAATGGATAGATGTGCTCCTGCGGTCCATAGGTATGGAACCCACTCAACTGGAAACTCCTGCAAAATGGCATTTGCTGGAAAGGCTTGTTCCTTTGATAGAGAACAACTACAATCTCTGTGAACTTGGTCCAAGGAGTACAGGCAAGTCCCACGTGTTCAAAGAAATATCCCCTAACTCCATACTCATCTCAGGCGGGCAGACAACTGTTGCCAACCTTTTCTACAATATGGGCACACGCCAGGTAGGACTTGTGGGTCTGTGGGATGTTGTAGCCTTTGACGAGGTTGCAGGTATCAAGTTCAAGGACAAGGATGGCATCCAGATCATGAAGGATTACATGGCATCAGGTTCCTTTGCCCGTGGCAAGGACCAGATAAATGCCAATGCATCCATTGCATTCGTAGGCAACATCAACCAGAGCGTCTCCTCGATGCTCAAGACCGCACACCTGTTCGTTCCCTTCCCGGAAGAGATGAACAACGACAGTGCATTTTTCGACAGGATGCACTACTACCTTCCAGGCTGGGAAGTCCCCAAGTTCAGACCTGAGCATTTCACTGACAGATACGGATTCATAGTGGATTATCTGGCCGAGTTCCTGAGAGAGATGAGAAAACGGTCATTCACAGATGTGCTTTTCAAATATTACAAACTCGGTAACAACCTCAACCAGAGAGATGTTATCGCTGTCAAGAAAACATTCTCAGGTCTTGCCAAACTCATCTATCCCGATGATAACATCACAAAAGAGGATGCCTGTGAGATCCTCGAGTATGCACTTGTGGGAAGAAGAAGGGTCAAGGAGCAACTGAAGAGGATAGGCGGCATGGAATTCTTCGATGTTAACTTCTCCTACATCGACAACGAAGACATGGAAGAGCACTTTGTCAATGTCCCTGAAATAGGTGGTAATAAGATCATTCCGCCGGGTCTTACAAAACCCGGCCAGGTCTATGCTGTATCAGCAACCGATTCCGGGAAGATCGGCGTTTATAAAACAGAGCTGCAGGTTGTCTCAGGTACCGGGAAATACGAACCCTCAGGCTTAAGCTCCAATTCAAAGGCAAGAGAGTCCATAAGAACAGCTATCAACTACTTCAAGGCAAATGCAAAATCCATTAGCCAATCGATCTCCACAAAGGAAAATGACTATTTCATGAACATACAGGACCTGTATGGAGTTGGTGTATCCGATGGCCTGGCCCTTGCAGGCTTTATAAGCCTCTGTTCAGGAGCTATGGAAAGGCCAGTCCAGGAGCAAACTGCTATTATCGGAACTATGACCATCGGTGGTTCAATACTGAATATAGATAATCTGTCGGAGCTCTTGCAAGTTTCCCTTGATGCGGGGGCCAAGAGGGTGTTGATTCCTGCCTCATCCACATCTAAACTGGGCACTGTGCCTTCAGACCTGTTGAGCAAATTCCAGTTGTCCTTCTATGCTGATCCTATGGATGCGGTGCATAAGGCGCTGTATTTTTCGGTGTGAGGGAAAGAGGAATTAGAATTTGTGCGTTTAGCGGCTCTGTCAAAGTCTCTCATTGTCACTATTTGTTTACCAGAATTTCCACCAGGTTTTCATTACTTTCGTACTGGTCTTCTCTACTACACGTTTTCAGCATTATCAACTACAAAAGGCGTTATTCTGTGTTTATTGTTACAATAGGGACATGTGATAATTAATCATTTCTCTCTGATGTAAAATCTCTTCTATTTCCTCTTTTTGTTCATCCAAAAGTTTGGATGGATATCCCCGCAAAGCGAAGTATCAAACCATTACAGCCATCCTTGTTCCAGCGTTCTTGCCACTGGTAAGCTTGCGGTTTAGAGGTTGCTATGAGCTTGGCGGATTATGCAACAGAAGCACCCTCATAGCGATGTTTAACAAAATATAGGTGCTGTAAAACTTTGTGTCTATTTCTAAATGATTTTATTCTTTTAAGCACTTCCTCGGATGAAAGATGATGTTCAATTGTAATTTATTCAGGCTTAGCCATAATCTATTATTAGATTTAATAAGTAATAAAAGTTTGATTAGCAACTATAATTAATGTTTCTGATTTAATGTCCATCATTCGATACCATTTTTTGGCAGGGACGTACATAAAATAAAAAAGCCGTTCTTAACATTACTACATGAGATTTCATAAAGGCAGAAACATATATTGCAATGTGACATTAAAAATAATCGATTATAGAGGCGGTGGCTGAAGCGCATTAAATAGTGTTATAAAAAAGACAATGGTAGGGGATATTATCCAGTATACCCCAATTCCTTATCCTTATCTGTAACCATTACAAAAAAGGAAAGTAAACCCAACTTTGAAATTCGGTTATCACCAATCAATTTCTTGTTGGACTATTATATTTATGACTTCATAACAAGAGTAAAATGCGTCATTATTATATTGCTTTGATTCATCTGTTCCAACGAGCATTATCCCGTAATTTCCCGCAACACCGGATCTCCAATGTTCCATAGTTTCTGTTACATCGAGAGTTACAATCCCTAAATCTGCATCACATGACGCTGCTACTACTTGTCCATTCCATGTCGATGTTTTGTAGATTTCTCCTCCCCATGTGGGAATACTATTTATTATACAAGTGGCAGGCATAGCAGCAGGAGCAACAAATTTTTTCCACGGACCCAGCAGTTGCCAGACGGAACGTAGTGCTGAACCTGTTTTATTAGATGCAGTAGCACCAATTTGATATACCGTCATATGATTTTTTAGAGTAATAATTGCTTTCTTGATTTCTCTGTTCTCAAGACCACTAACTTCAGGTTTAATCACTACCCTGCGTAGGTTATTGTGCCCTATACTACCTATCAGGTGATCTCCATCATAGTAATTATCGTACCCAACAGGTAAAAGACCGTTACACCCATCTCCAGTACTCACTGAATCCAAAACACGAGGCCATGTTGAATTCTTATATCTATGCAATGAATGATGTTCTGTTTCAAAATATATTTCCACATATTGGGTTGGAGTCTCCCAGGGTCCATAATACCTTGTTTCTGGTAAAGATGACAAATTGTTTAATGGAGTTGCATCTTTTATAGTTCGGACATATTCCAGTCCTGTAATTGGGTGAGTAGCAATTTCAAGATAAGCTTTCTCTCCCCCTCCCTCAACATAAAACTTGCTGCCCTCTTTTATTTTAGCAATGACTACTGATTTTCTTATTTTTAGTATTTTAATAAAACCAAAAGCATCATATTCAATCCCCACTCCTGAAACACGATCATAGGACTTATACTCATCAGTATGAGCAACTTCAGTAAAAACTTCAACAACTTTATATTCTAGCATTTACCCACTACCCAATACTATTTTATTAGTACAAAATATACTTTCTCAAAGCCTTATTCCTATATATACTCTATAAAATCATTAAGAGGATTTTTCCATAGACCCCATTTTTAGTCGATTGTTTATTTGATATAAGACAATCTTCTGATACTGAGGCCTTTCGAAATCCTCTTAAGCTAATCTGAATCCTCTATCACACTCTAAATGTTCGGAGCTTCACTGTCTGGTATTTTGGGCAATCCTCCTGTGCTGCCCCAATAGTATCTAAGATTATAAATTTTTCCAGATTCCCATTGGTAAGTCCCAGCATCATACCATTGATGACCTGTACTATAAGTTACTCGAATATATTCATCAAAGGTACCTCCTGGAATTTCAACACTACGTGTTCTTCCAGATGGAATGTTGACAACGAATACCGGTGTTTTTGAACCTACTTTTGTCCAGACTACTGTGGCATCATTGCCAAGATCGTTCTTGATATTGATAGTTGATCCTCCTGAGTAATGGGGAATGTAATCTTTCAACTCTGCTGCTTTTACGGTTATAGTCACGGTCTCAGAATCTGTCTGACCGTTTGCAGTTGCAATGAACTTAACAGTATACTTATCTGCAGTTCCGGATTCCGGAGTCCAGGTAAATCTGCCAGTGCTTGCATCCAGATTGGAACCACTTGGCAGACCTGTAGCAGAATATGTTACTCTGTCACCATCAGGGTCTGTGGCTGAGATGGTAAAACTTAGCAATTTCCCTTCATCCACAGTCTTACTGCCGATTGCAGTAAGTACCGGAGGTCGGTTTACACTGCTTACAGTTATCGTTATGGTCTCAGAATCTGTCTGACCATTCGCGGTTGCAATGAACTTAACAGTATACCTGTCAGCGGCTCCGGAGCCCGGAGTCCAGGTAAATCTGCCAGTACTTGCATCCAGATGGGCACCACTTGGCATGCCTGTAGCAGAGTATGTGACTCGATCACCATCAGGATCTGTGGCTGAGATGGTAAAGCTGAGCTGTGAACCTTCATTAACGCTTTTATCACCAATAGCTGCCAAAACAGGAGCCTTGTCCGTTGGCGTAGTCGGTGTGGTTGGCGTAGTCGGTTCTGTTTCTAGCCAATAGTCAATATCATATTCTATGCCAGGTTCAATAGTAAAAGTATCTCCATAATATTCTTCACCATTGAATGTGACATAGTCCTCGAATGTACCAATCGGAACATTAACAGTAACTGTCCCTTTAGCAGGAATGTTAATAACAAAAGCATTTTGTGAAAAACCTGCTTCTTTCCAGACTACTTTGATTGGGCCATTCATAAGGTTTCTTAGATTGGCAGTAGTGTATTCATAATCGTTGGCTTCTCCTGTACTCCAGTCACCAACAAGTGGTATTACACCGTTCCATCCAAGACCGATTACATCGTAGCTTGCACCATTTTGAATTAGGAAGTTATTACCTGCTCTGTTATACACACCCACTTCATCTGTCCCATCACCATTCCAATCTCCAGCGATAGGCTCAGTGCCTGCCCATCCAAATCCAAAAATCCTTGCAGTTGCGGGATCGTTGCCTACAGCCCATTGTCCTGTATTGGGATCATAAACACCTACGTCGTCCATTCCATCTCCATTCCAGTCACCGACCATAGGTATTACATCGTTCCATCCAAGATGGATTCTATCATAGCGTGCACCATTTTTAATAACAAAATAGTTTTCAGATGGGTTGTATACTCCTACATCGTCCTTTCCATCTCCGTTCCAATCCCCGACAATTGGTTTTGATCCAAAACCGCCAAATTTACCAAGAATTTCAGCAGAATCAGTATTACTGTTCCACAAAGCCCATTGGCTATAGGGTCCACGAACACCTACATCGTCCTTTCCGTCTCCGTTCCAGTCACCAACAACCGGTGTTACATCTTCCCATCCAAGACCGATCACATCGTAGCTTGCACCATTTTGAATTACAAAGTTGTTACCTTCTCTATTATATACGCCAACTTCGTCAATTCCATCACCATTCCAATCTCCGATTATAGGTTCAGTGCCTGCCCATCCAAAACCGAATACTTCAGCATTTGCAGGATCATTGCCTACAGCCCACTGCCCTGTATTAGGGTCATACACTCCAACTGAACCCGGAGCAGTTGCCTGTGCAAATGTCGTAGCGATAATAAAGACGATCAAAGCAGTCAAGAGTATGGTTATCTTACTGCTGGTAATGCTGTTTATTAATACACCATTTCTTTTATTTCTCATTTCAACCACTTTCTTCTCAATACACAAGTGTAACAAAATATATTTGATATAAAAAGATTAAAAACTAAGCTATCAAGAAATTAATTTTCAATCTTTTTAAAACCGATTTCTCTGCAAGGACAATTGTTGACCCACCACCCAAATGCATTTGTCCCTTCTGCATTTTCAAGGACTCCTATCTTATTGTCATAGACTAGTTTACCCCAGGCTTGTTGGCACACATGTTATCTTGTACCATCTGCCTGGCGTTTGTCATCCATAGCACTTAATATGAAACCCTTGTCTCCCGTTACAATAATTAGTATTTCAATAGAAGATTTCTATTAGATTAATTTCAATCCCCAATTCCACGTTATATTATGAGCTTAAAAGTATATGAACATATTGAAAAAATTGGCTAACTATTAATATATTATTAAATGATGTTTAATTGGAGCACAATACATACGTTTTATAGAGGATTATAAAATCCGGTTTTTTGAAAGATATAAAATTCCTGCTAGATTAACTGCTTCTTCAACTGTAGTACCTTCATACCGATGTTTAACAAAATATAGGCGCTGAAGAATCCTTGTATCTTTCTCTAATGACTAGATTCTTTTAAGCAATTCTTCAAAAGTAATATGATGCTCTATTGGAATTTGTTCGGTTTCAACCATAAAGAATACATTCTATGTTTTCCGTCATAAAAGAACTATGGTGAAGAAATAAAAGCAATAGGTACTGGAATCAAGTAAAAGAGGTTAAAATCAAGTTATTAATACATAACCTTGACAGATATGTCAAGGTCAGATATATTATTCAAATGAGCACTTCTACAGAGCCCCAATAAAATAATTGTTTATACTTTATCTCCTTTTATCCGACTCACCAAGCATTTATCTTCAGAAAAGCAAAAGGTGGATTGATCAGGGATATATTGATAAACCCACATCTTTTCCAAAAGCAACATAATTTGCAAAATCTGAATTAATAGCCTTGATAGCCTCCTCCGTTGGCTCGGAATAATACCAGGCTGCATCTCTCTTCACCTGACCATTGACAACGATATCGTAGTAATTGATCTTTCCCTTTGGAGATGATTTTTGATTCCCATTGTCTTTGAAGTATTCCATGTTTAAGGTTTCTGGAGCGAAGTACTTTTCTCCGTCTATCATTAAGAACTTCTTGCTTTTACCGAGTAATGCTCCGTTCCACTTGATATACCATGCCATTATTACCATTATATCAGCTCCTTTGTTTTATTATTACAAAAGGAGGACAGTTTTATATTTATACATATTCTGTATATTATATTCATAGTATTACCATTGTAGATGGTGTTGATAATTTTCAGTAGCTTATCTATTATGCTGTAAAATATGATAGTCCTGTACCTTAGGTAGAATTTGAGATAACTAGAAATATACAGGAGAAATTACAGCAAAATATGGACACTACCGTTTTTCCTGACATCTGCGGAAAAACAGTCTTCCACAATGATATTTTGCAGTGATTTGCAGTGAGTAAACAGGTAGTAGTATCATTGCATTCCTGTGATTCTGTTATTTGTTGTTTTCCTTTTTTGGAAGTATTGTGATCCAGCAGTTATATATACTACATATGCACTATATGTAGTATATCAACTACATATGTCTTAAATATACAGAAGGTGAAAAAGATGAGAAACAGAACAATAACAGTACTTGCAATAGTACTCCTTACAGGGTTGGCTGCAACTACCCTTGTAAGTGCCGAGACACCGCTCTTGCAGCGTGCTTCAGGTAATGCAGGAGGCTTCTGCAACTGGGATGCAGGTGTGAATGGATATGGCCCCGGTTACTGCGCTGCCTATGCAGATCAGGAACTTAAGGTGAAAACCGTAGATGAGGCTCTTGTGATAGCCAAAGAGGATATTTCAGTTGCTGTTACAGAAGATGATATTTATCAGATGGGGAGATGGTGGGTAGTCTATTATACTGTAGATGACACTGCCAGGCAAGGTCGTATAGATGCATATTCAGGTGATGTTTATTCTGACTTCTTTGATTCAAAATATACTGCCATGGGCCAGTATAGGCAGGGAATCGGAAGGGGTTATGGCATGATGGGTATGAGGAGAGGTTAAATCCCCTCTACCCTTCTTAAATATTATGAAGTGCTATTAAACCCGAAAAAGCCATCTGTTAATTGTTAAAAAATAACTTTTTATGGAACATATATGAGGTGAATTTCTTGGTAGGTATGATGGGATATGGCATGTATGGAGGTCTGACTGGTATCTTTGTCGAACTACTGATTATACTTCTTATAGTCGTGTTTGTTATCATGTTGCTTAACAGATCTAATTTTGTAGGTTCAGGTAATAATGAAAGACTTGTGAAAGTTGAAAAGGACGTTGAAGAGATCAGGAAAGCGGTTGAAGAAATAAGAAATAAGCTCAATGAGATCTAATTTGAGGATGCATATGTGATATGATGGCTTGCTTAGAGATGGTATGCAGATGACTAAATCACTTGAACAAATAGTTCTAATCGGTGAAGCTCTTGCCCATCCGGTGAGAATACAATTATTGCACATGCTTTCTGAAAGGGAAAGATACATCTATGAGCTTGCCAAAGATCTGAATCTTTCAAGACAGGTAGTAGACCTCCACCTTAAGCGACTTGAGAAGGCAGGTTTTGTGGAAAGTGATCTACGACTTGAAGAGAATGACATGCGGGCAAAGAAGTTTTTTCGTTTGAAGGAATTTGATGTGAAACTTTGTATAGCAGACTTGGAAAACATATTCAGCTAACTTGTAATCTTTTAATTAAAAGAGTATTCCAACATGTTGCCTTATATTGCAGATGATCTGAAAAATCTGAGTTGGATCTAAGGGAAATAAAAAGAAAATTTTAAATGATTTTGGTATAAAAAAGAGCATTTTGTATAACTGATGACTAAAATTTCATCTCTACATGTGGAAGTAGTTGTGAAAATATAATTGACGACATTTTTGCATCCTAATCCTCTACATCTCTTTCCCCCTTACCCTTACTTCTTTAACAAATCCTCCACCTGCCCCGCAAAAAAGCCGCTTCTTGGCGACAGCGGCTTTTTGCATCCGTTCCCTTAGGTACACGATTAAGGAATAGGTGCCACAGCTGGCATGCATCCCGACCATGCCCGGATCTTCCAAGTCCAAAAAACCCACTGGAACTGGAAATACATCATTCATGCAAACCCTGACAATTTGACATATACAGAGAGCTGTAGAAAAGAAACAATTGTATTGTAAGAAACTATTTTTAACGAGAAGAATATACTATGAATTAATGCCAGAAGACCTGGAAACAGAAGAAGAGGAGCTCCCCGAAACAGAGAAATTCTCAGAACTGATTAGATATACAATCCCGGGATACATTATCGGCCTGCTTATGGGCATTTTCCTGGACATTCAGGGCTATCAGCGCAGCCCGGTTGGTCAATGGCTGGTGCGCACTTTTGCCGGGGAGGGAGAAAGCATATTCGAGGGTATTTACTCCATACGGCAGAGACTTAGCAGTGCAACGGGAAGCATGGCTGAAGCCTATGGATGGGGGAAGTTATTTGGACTGGCTGTTCCCTGGGTTATCGACCTGGCAAGCCGGCTTGCAGGAGTGAACGTTTATGGAGTTGAAGGCTTTTACATACCATATTTCTATGCTCTCAGTGATCAGATCGGAGCCAATATATCGGGAATGCTGTTTCTCAAAAGGAAAGAAGGAACATGGAGCAGAGCCTTTGACAGATATGTACATCATCCAGTTATGCTTGCAAGTCTGCTCGTGATACTTATCGTACCTTTCGGACTTCTAAGTGCCCGTATCCTGGGTTTCAGTCCTGCCACCCAGACCTTCACAGCCTTTGAGACAATCGCTGCCAACCTTTGCTGGATTCCACCCCTTGTCGGGTGGTTTACGGAAAAAAGACGTTAACATTGATCTTCTGAGTACTTAACATGGTGATGAACAGGGGTGGAATACATGGGGAATGATGAAATGTCAATGCATGAGCACATGCATCATGATACGGGACAGCAGACTATGGAACATCACCCATCTCATGTGGAACAAGGCGACATGAAGCATGGTGAGCATGGTCCACAGGGTAAGCACGCAGAACATACTGATCATCATGCAATGATGGTGGAAGATTTCAGGAAACGCTTCTTTGTCTCTATTATCATCACCATCCCTGTGCTTTTACTATCTCCCATAATCCGTGAGTTCCTTTTTACATTAGGGATAGCAGTTCCCGGTTTCTCTGGAGACATTTATGTACTGTTCTTGCTATCTACAGTCCTATTTTTCTACGGTGGTTGGCCATTCCTTAAGGGAATCAGGGATGAACTGACCTCACATGCTCCTGGTATGATGACCCTGATAGCTATAGCCATCACGGTAGCATATGTCTACAGCAGTCTGGTTGTTTTTGGTCTGATGGGTATGATCTTCTTTTGGGAACTTGCAACGCTTATAGATATCATGCTTCTGGGACACTGGCTGGAGATGCGCTCTATAATGGGAGCTTCAAAGGCACTTGAAGAACTGGTAAGGCTGCTACCTTCTGATGCCCACCGGGTCGATAAAAATGGAAATGTTAATGATGTTCCTTTGGAGAAGATCGTTGCTGGCGACCTGTTGCTTGTAAGGCCAGGTGAGAAGATCCCGGCGGATGGTGTGGTCGTTGAAGGAAATACCTCTGTCAATGAAGCTATGCTCACAGGTGAATCAAAACCCGTTACAAAAATTAAAGATGATAAAGTCATCGGAGGTTCCATCAATGGCGAGGGAGCTATAAAAATCAAAGTAAAGAAAACAGGAGCCGGATCTTTCCTTTCCCAGGTAGTAGCACTTGTCAGAGAAGCCCAGGACAGCAAATCCCATACCCAGGATCTGGCTGACAGGGCTGCCAAGTGGCTTACTATAATTTCCCTCAGTGTAGGTACTCTCACATTGCTGGTGTGGACTCTGCTTATCCAGGCTAATTTTGCGTTTTCCCTGGAAAGGGCTGTCACAGTAATGGTAATAACTTGTCCTCATGCTCTGGGTCTTGCAATTCCTCTTGTAGTTGCCATATCTTCTGCGCTGGCAGCACGCAACGGCCTACTCATCAGAAACAGAGTAGCCTTTGAGAACGCTCGCAACCTGAATGCCATTATATTCGACAAGACCGGTACGCTGACACAGGGCAAGTTTGGAATAACTGAAACTGTTATTTTTGATGACATGATGGATGAAAAAGAACTGCTGAAGTATGCCGCTTCTGTGGAAGCTAATTCAGAACATCACATTGCCAGGGGAATAGTGGCATCAATTGAGGATCTATATAATGTAGAGGATTTCCTATCCATTCCTGGGAAAGGAGCCCAGGGAATGGTAGAAGGAAAGGAGGTAAAGATAGTTAGTTCTGGTTATCTGAGAGAACAGGGCATTAATGTTGAAAATGAAGTTGTGGACAAACTCAGATCCCAGGGCAAAACAGTTGTTTACTTCATGATGGATGGAAAAGTGAAAGGTGCCATTGCCCTGGCTGATATCATCAGGACGGAATCGAAACAGGCAATTTCCACACTAAAGGAAATGGGGATCAAATGCATGATGCTTACCGGTGATAATGAACAAGTTGCAAGATGGGTTGCAGAAGAGATAGGACTGGACGAGTATTTTGCTGAGGTGCTGCCACAGGAAAAGGCCGCCAAGGTGAAAGAGGTACAGTCAAGAGGTCTTGTGGTTGCTATGACCGGAGACGGAGTGAACGATGCTCCTGCTCTTGCCCAAGCGGACATAGGGATTGCCATAGGAGCAGGAACCGATGTAGCTGTGGAAACAGCAGATATAATACTGGTCAAAAGCAATCCCAAAGATGTTGTTTCCATAGTTATTCTCTCCCGAGCTACTTACAGAAAGATGCTTCAGAACCTCTTCTGGGCCACGGGATATAACGTGGTGGCAATACCACTCGCTGCTGGTGTACTGTACAGCCAAGGAATTTTACTATCTCCTGCTGTAGGGGCTGTCCTTATGTCCCTTAGCGCGATAATTGTAGCTATTAATGCCAGGTTTTTGTCAATGGATAAGATTATAAAATCTGGAACTTGATTTAAACCCTTAAAGACAGATATCGTATTGATCTGTTTTTATTTTGTTCCAGTTTTGACCCATCCCAAACCCAAAGGGAAATATTCTTTTGCTCACCTCCGGTCCCGATGATTAGCAACATCGGACCGGGGGAGCCGAAAAACAGCCAGCTGGACAGAACAACAACAGGGTATTCAAGCCAGAACCAAGCATGGGCGCGAAGTCAGGCGCGCAGATGCTCCAGCCGCCTGATAATGGGCTGTTGTTCTAAGCGCAGCGCAGAAGGGCAGCCCGTCTTAGTAACATGTAAACTAAAAGCACTGGCACTAATATTAAAAAGATATTAATGTAGTACAAACTCCTATAATTTCTCAGTGAATTACCCAAAATATAAGAATTCCAGTCACAGAAAAATTGTATGGTCGTTGGAAGTCAAGGATACGAATGCCATGATTATAGCTATAAATATTCAGTAGAGATAAAATCAATTAATTGTTCTTCTTTTGTTAAAAAACAGGCTTTGCAGCCTATCCTGAAAGATTTGGATTTCGTTCAATAGGACGGATTTTAGGAATATGCCATATTTCTGTCCAAAAATAGATCAAGAAGTTTGGTCAGAAATAAGAGGAACTAAAAAATAAAAATGAGACATATGTCATTGAATTAGACGGAATGCACACTTATACCAGAAACAAAAAACATTGCTATATCTGGTTGCTGTTGACAGAATTGTGAAATAATTCATCAGCTGCTCTCTTGGTAATAAAGAAACGGAGAGCTTTAGGAATACTCAAAAGGAAAAGAGGTTGAAAAGTGATGAGTGATCACTGGAAAAGATCCGCAAATACGGCCATGTGCTCATCCCAGGCCGTTATGTGGCTGCAGCGGCACAGGAAGATGATGGCGAGCCTTTCAGGGAGAAAATGGAACGGCTGATCCTGCAATTGTCGGAGCTGTTTGCCAGATCTAAGGCATTGGAAAAGACGATAAAGGATAGTTGCAAGAGGATAGAATATGGAATCTAATGGTACTGATCATTTGAATGCTGGCGTATCGCTGAGCGATTTTCTTAAGCCGGATACCCTGGAAGTTAAACAGATAAGAAGTCTTCAGGACAACGAAGAGGAATATAGCGAGCATTTAGGAACCATTGAGGGAGGTATCGCGCTTTATTATCACAATCATGACAATACGATCACTGACAAGGAAATTATCTCCATTTTAAGGGATATCAAAATAAACCTTGACAAGGATGTCAGTTATTTCTCTCACCCGTTTGAACTGGCCATGCTTGGCCCTCTGGTGGATGCGCTTGAAAAAAAACCAATCACCTTCCATGAATTCAAACTGGTCATTGACTATATTCTGTGGTCAATTGACAACAGGTCGTGGATGGGGGACAAACAGGCGTATATAAAGTGGCTATGCTATTTTTTGGGCGTTTACACAGATAAAGAAGAAAAGCAATATGAAGAGCGCATGGTAAAGCTTGGCAAAAAACTTCACCTTTCTGAGGAAGATGTGGACCAGCTTCTTATGAAGAGTGAGAGAGAGTTCACTGACGATGAAATGGAAAAGACACTTCTTGAAAGTGAGTTCTTCGCAATGGATGATGATGAGAAGGTGCAGTTTCTGACAGAAAACATGCCGCAACAATTTGATCTGTTCTCAGTTTATCTTATGGAACTGCAAGATCGCAGAGAATTTGAACTCATGAAAAGCCTGGCAAAGAGGGTCAGCAAAAAGTTCGGTGATGATCCGGAACTATACCTGCATGTTGCCATCTTCTTCAGTGCGGTGGATCTCAATACAGCTAAAAGTTATCTTGCGAAAGCACTTTCCAGAATAGAAAAACTTGAAGGTGCCCACGCCCAGGAAAAAAGACATCTGGGAATCAAAATTAAAAAACTTATCAAAGACTGTGACCGGAGCAATAGATAATAGTGTATATAAAAGGTGGGTAGAAGCATAGAAGCAATATCGACAAAATAATCTTCTAACAGGTCATATAGATTCATGGTCCTGTACCTTTCTAGTTATTTCCAAAATTCTACTAAGGTAAAGGACTATCACATTTGTCATGAAAGTGCTCTCTAATGATGGCAACAGTTGTCGATTCATT